>NZ_JBSMTP010000001.1:0-398474 GCF_053758945.1 Gemella parahaemolysans | reverse complement strand
ACTAAGTTCGGTAAGATACGAAAAAGATAGTACGAGAGAAAAAGGACAAAACAATATTACTATTCCTGGAGAAAAAGGAACAAGAAAAGTAACGACAACATACGAAGTAAATCCGAAAACAGGAGAAATAACAGAACGAGTAGGAACTCCAGAAGTAACAGACGCAACAGAGACAGTAGTAAAAGTTGCCGCGAAGGATAAAGTAGAAGTTACAGAATTACTAAGTTCGGTAAGATACGAAAAAGATAGTACGAGAGAAAAAGGACAAAACAATATTACTATTCCTGGAGAAAAAGGAACAAGAAAAGTAACGACAACATACGAAGTAAATCCGAAAACAGGAGAAGTAACAGAACGAGTAGGAACTCCAGAAGTAACAGACGCAACAGAGACAGTAGTAAAAGTTGCCGCGAAAGATAAAGTAGAAGTAGTTCAACGAGAAGATGGGAAAAAGGTAAAAGTTACAACTGTATATATAGTTGATGAAAAAACAGGCAATATAACACAAACAAAAAGAGAAGAAGAGATTTCTCATGATGTTGTAACATCTAAATCTGATGAAAAAGTACCAACAGTAGAACTTGAAGCATTTGAAGGTGGAGTGAACCCATCAGAATCAGTAGTGACAGAAGAACTTAAAGCATTCGAAGGTGGAGTGAACCCATCAGAATCAGTAGTGACAGAAGAGCCTAAAGCATTCGAAGGTGGGGTAAATCCATCAGAATCAGTAGTAACAGAAGAACTTAAACCATTCGCAGGCGGAGTAAACGCAGAAATATCAGTAGTTAAAGAAGAATTACCTGAACTAAAAGTAGCACTTTTAAAAGATGAAGAAGATAATGTTTTAGAAGTTTTAGCAATTTCTGAAAAGCCAAAAGAACTAAAAGGCTATAAATACACAGGAAAAGAAAAAGTAGACGGTGAAGGTAATAAAATCTATATTTACGAAAAAGATAAATCGAAAGTAGTAACATCTAAATCTGATGAAAAAGTGCCGACAGTAGAACTTAAAGCATTCGAAGGTGGAGTGAATCCATCAGAATCAGTAGTGACAGAAGAATTGAAACCATTCGCAGGTGGAGTGAATCCATCAGAATCGATAGTGACAGAAGAATTGAAACCATTCGCAGGTGGAGTAAATCCATCAGAATCAGTAGTGACAGAAGAATTGAAACCATTCGAAGGCGGAGTGAACCCATCAGAATCAGTAGTAACAGAAGAACTTAAAGCATTTGTAGGTGGGGTAAACGCAGAAACAGCAACAGTCAAAGAACAATTACCTGAACTAAAAGTAGCCCTTTTAAAAGATGAAGAAGGTAATATTTTAGATGTTTTAGCAATTTCTGAAAAGCTAAAAGAATTAAAAGGCTATAAATATACAGGAAAAGAAGAAGTAGATGGCGAAGGTAATAAAATCTATATTTATCAAAAAGTTGAATTAGAGAATCATGATAACGAAAAACAAGAAACTGTTGATGTTAATCAATCTCAAAATACTGAAAGTCAAAATGAGACTGCTGAATCTAAGAAAGCACAAGTCAAAAAACTACCTAATACAGGAGAAACACCTGTAGAAAGTGGAATATTAGGTGTAATGTTACTTGCCGCAACAACGATGTTATCTAAACGAAAACTAAAAAAATAATATAATAACATAAAGAGGTTGATCCAAAAAACCTAAATTTTAACAAAGTGTATATGAAAACTCATAGACGCAGTGGTTTATTGATATCTAAAATCGCTTTAGAAAAGCTTTTTAGATATCTAATAAACTATGCAGGAGTGACTCGACAAAATCGATTTCTACGAAATCACGATTTTTGAGTCACTCCCTTTTTTATAAATTTTGGTTGTATCCTAAATTTAGTGTAAAAACAGTTCTGAGATTTTTGTTATACATTAAATTCTAAATTCACTTTGAAGTTTTTTAAAAAAGAAAGTTTGTTGATGATTGTTTTTAATGAAAACGCATAAAAATGTATAAACTGTGAAAAAAGACTATATTGTCCGATTATTTTTAGTATTTTATAAAAAATAGTTGTAAACGTCTGTATTTGTGATATAATTATTAATGGAAAAAATAATTGCTTTCAGGAGGCGTAATTTATGTCAATAATCGTAGTAGTAGGTTCACAATGGGGAGATGAAGGTAAAGGTAAAATTACCGACTTTTTAGCAGAACGTGCTGATGTAATTGCTCGTTATCAAGGGGGTAACAACGCAGGACATACTATTAAGTTTGATGGAAAAACTTACAAACTTCAATTAATCCCATCTGGTATTTTTAATGAAGAGAAACTTTCAATTATCGGTAATGGTCTTGTAGTAGATCCTAAATGGATTTGCAGTGAGATCGATAGACTTAAAGAAAGTGGAGTTACTTGTAATGGATTAAGAATCTCTAATAGAGCACACGTAGTATTACCATACCACTTGAAACTTGATGAGGTCGAAGAAGCTCGTCGTGGGGAAAACAAAATTGGTACTACTAAAAAAGGTATCGGACCATGTTATGTAGATAAATACAAACGTTGTGGTATCCGTATCGCTGACTTATTAGATGCTGATCTATTCAAGAAAAAACTAGAACAAAATCTGAAAGAAAAAAATGAATTATTCGAAAAAATCTATGAAACTGAAGGATTCACAGTAGAAGAAATCTTCAATGAATATTTCGAATATGGAAAACAATTAGCTCAATATGTTACAGACACTTCTAAAGTATTAGAAGATGCACAAAATGAAAATAAAAATATCTTATTCGAAGGTGCACAAGGTGTAATGCTTGATATCGATCATGGTACATACCCATACGTTACATCATCTAACCCATCTGCAGGAGGAATCACAGTAGGTAATGGATTCGTACCAACAAATGGACTTAAAGTATTAGGTATTTCAAAAGCTTATACTTCACGAGTAGGTGATGGACCATTTCCAACTGAATTATTCGATGAAATCGGAGATACAATTCGTGAAGTTGGTCATGAGTACGGAACAGTTACTAAACGTCCACGTCGTATTGGTTGGTTCGATACTGTAGTAATGCGTCACTCAGCTCGTGTATCTGGAATGACGAATCTGTCAGTAAACTGTCTAGACGTTCTTACAGGACTTAAAGAAATTAAAATCTGTACAGCATACGACTATAAAGGTGAAATCTTAACTGAATATCCAGCTAATGAAAATATCATTAAAGATTGTAAGCCGATTTATGAAACATTACCAGGTTTTGATGAAGATATTACAGGTGTAACATCATTAGATGAGCTTCCTGATAACGCAAGAAAATATTTAGAAAAAATCGAAGAATTAGTAGGGGTTAAAATCTCTGTATTCTCTACAGGACCAGACAGAACTCAAACGCACCTATTAGAAGATTTATGGAATTAAAATAAAATGAAATAATAAGTAGACTTCGAGGTTAATATACTATGCCTCGAAGTTTATTTTTGTAAGAATTAGATTGTGAACACAAAAAATAACGTGACAAAAATGTCGTATTCAGCTATTAATTGTATAGATATAGAGAAAATATATTAGAATATGACGTATTTGTCACGTAATTAAAATAAGAGTTAATTTAATGGTAAAATATAATAGAAAAGGCTATGTTAATAGTGAATTATACGTTTATTTACACAAGAAAATAGTGATAAATTATTCTTAATAATAAAGTTTAGGAGATAAGGAATGGACAAGAAGAATTTACATGGAAGTATTTTTAAAAAAATAAGAGAAGAAAGAGAATATAAATTAAAAGATGTGGCAGGTGATGTTGTTTCTACAAGAACATTAATGCGTTTTGAGGCGGATGAAACAAGCATACCAATTGCTACATTTGAAAAGTTATTAGAGAATTTAAATATCAATTATTTAGATTATCTAACGGTTTACTATGATAATACTGACACCGCAACCACAAAATTCGCTAATAAATTTCAGAAACTTCTGCAATCAGGTTCTTCATCAAAGTTAGTAAATGAATGTAAAAAAGAGCTGAAGAAAGAAGATATCGAATTTAGTAAGAGATTAGCTATATTGATTCATTTAAATAATATTCTTTGGAAAGAGGATAAAGAATTATTTGAAGAAAATAGAAAATTAATAAGGAATAGAATTGAATCATTGAATAAATTGGGATTTGATGAAATTTATGGACTATTCCTTTTAATATATTCGGCATCAAAGGATGATTATTCAGTAGAATATATTGAAAGGATTATTGAAGATTGCTTTAAAAATATCCCAGTAAGAAATTATTTGAATAAATACATGAGTGCTGTATATTGTGATTTATTAAAAGTAGCGCTATCGTTCTTAGTAAGAGCTGGTTATTATGAATTAGCCGAGAAGAGATGCAAAGAGACCCTTAAACTATTTAATGAAAATCCACTATTAATGAATAGAGCTGCATTTTCTAAGGAAATTGTTGCAATAATGGCTTCGCTATATTTATTACAAAACAAGGAAGAAGGTGTCATATTAGCGAATAAAATTCTGAAATATGAAGATATTGTTGCTGAGATTACTGGTGATCCTTATTACAGACAGGTAAGAGATGTAACTTATGAAGCTTATTGTAAAGCCAATAAGACAGGTATAGATATCGAATTTTAATCATATTATGTATTTATAAATAGTTTGAAGAAGTTAGTTCACTAGTTAGTGAATTAGTTTCTTTTTTTATGCGTTTAAGAGTGTTAATATAACTTATAATGAAAAATTTAGAAGACAGTTTTGTCATATTACGGGAGAAAATGAGCGAAAAAGAGGAGTATTTATGTAGTAATGTGACGATTTCTTCCTGATTTATGTAAACATCAACAATCCATGTTAAAATTATTTTTATAAAATAATTGTTTATATATTTGATGGAGGAAATGAATTATGATGAAAAGAAAACAAAGGTTTTCCCTTAGGAAAAATAAAATAGGAGCTATGTCAGTTCTTTTAGGAATTAGTTTTGTTGGAGCCGGAGTTGGTGGTGGAGATGTTAAAGCTGATGAAGTTAAAGCTGAAAATACGCCAAAGTTAATTGAAAAAGTGGTTGTAGGTAAGACTACTGAGCAAGATGTTGCAAATGTAAAAGAGAAAGTTACTAAATCTACAGTAGCAAAATCTCAAAAAGAAAATGAAGTGAATTCAAAAACAGCAGAATTGAATAAAGTAAATAAAGAAGTTAACAGAATTTCAGAAGATGTTGAAAAAGGTAAATCTGCAACAAAAGAAAACGTAGAAAAAGCAGAAAAAACAGAAACAGATAAAGCTAAAGAATTAGATGTAGCTAAATCAGAATTAGAAAAAACTAAAGCTGAAAAAGCAGAAAAAACATCAGAATTAGAAAAAGCTAAAACTTCGGTAAATGATAAAGCAAAAGACTTAAAATCTAAACAAGAAAAAGCAAAAGAAATCAAAGCTGAAATCGATGGGACTGAAAATGTAACTAAGAAATTAGAATCAGAAAAAGCTAAAAATGAAGATATCAAAAAAGACTTAGAAAAAGAAAAAGCTAACAAACTTATAGCTGAAAAAGAATTAGAAAAAGCTAAAGCGCATGATGAAAAATTAGCTGAAGATACTAAGAAAGCTGAAAAAAACCTTAAAGCTAAAAATGAAGAATTAAAAGCTAAAACTTCTGAATTAGAAGACGCAAAGAAAACTGAATTAGCTAAGAAATCAGAGTACGATTCTGTTGTAATGCCTTATGGTAGAAATGTAAAATACAAAATTGCATTAGACCAAAGATTCGTAGACAAATTCCAAGAATATATGGACAATTTCCTAAAAGGTGAAGATAGAGGTATGACTATCAAAGAAATTTATGCAAAAGCCAGGGAAATACGAGCTGAATTAATCCAATTAGAAAGAGAAATTGGACATAAATGGGTATACAATAACTACAGCCATGAAGATGACTACGAAATCGATTTAAGAAATATGTCAGAAGAAGAAAGACTAAAAATGTCTCAATATGGTATGCATTTATTAAACCAAATTCGTAAACAATTCGGACTAGAACCATTAAAAGTAAATAAAAACTCAATGCAAATTGCTAAAGAAATTTCTGAGACTATGATTAGAGATAATCACGCTGATTTGCATGCTGGTCACCATGTAAAAGGTATCTCAGAAGTTGCAGCAAAAAACGGACTAGTTCGTGGCGGAAACTACTATGAAAATTTATATAACGGACATGCATCAACACACAAACCTTACATAATGTCAAGAAATGAACTATATGAACATGCATATAATTCTGTAAAAGGATTCTTTTATGAAGGTATAATCACAAGAAATTATGGTCACGCTGAATCATTATATAAAGCTATAGACCCAATGGGATTAAGTGTTGCTTATTTTGAAAATGCTGGTGAATTTGAAAACACAAATAGATTACCAAAAGAATTGATTGAAAAATATAAACAATATGTAGAATTTGATGAATTCGGTAATATGACAGGTTTAAAACCAATGCCAATGGATATTTTCAAAGAGTTCCAAACCGCTAAAGATAAATTACCTAAAGATGGTATTATTAAAATATCATATGTCCACGTCAAAGAAAGTCTAGTAAGACCAGGTGAAATAACAAATAACGGACTAACACTAACATACGATGATGAAAGCGATGAGGCAGAAGAAAAAGCTAAAGAAAACTACAAAGCTAAATATTCAAATGAATCAAAAGATACTGTAGAATTACCTGAAGTACCAGATCTTCAAAGCTTCAAGAAAGCGTATGAAGATGCTGTAAAAGTACGTGAAAGTAAAGAACAACCAGTAATAGACGCAAAAGCTAATGTTAATAGTGCAACTAAAGCATTAGATGAACTTAAAGTTACAGAAAAACAAACAGCAAAAGCAACCGCTAAAGTACAAGAAGTTGACGCTAAAATCAATAACTTAACTACTAAAGCAGACGAACAACAAAAAGTTGTAGACCAGCTTGAGTTAGACAATGTTAAATACATCGAAAAAATGACAAAATTAGCTGCTGATTTAGATGCTGCTCAAAAAGACGTAGACGAAAGTGCTAAACTATTAGAACAAGCTAAAACATTACAAAAAGACATTGAAAGTGAAATCGTAAAAGTAGATAACCGTATTGCAGACTTAACAGCTAAAGTAGAAGCTGCAACAAAAGAACTAGACGATGCAAAAGCTAATGTAAGACAATTACGAATCGCTAGATTCCAATTAGAACAAAACAAAGAAAAATTAGCTAAAGAGGTAGCAGTTAAAGCAGAATTAGAAAAAGAATTAAGTACACTAAACTCTGAATTAGTTGCAATTCAAAACCAATTAACTCAAGACACTAAAGAACTAGAAAAAGTTCAAAGACAATACAATCTAGACAACTTCACATGGGCAGTATTAGCCGACAACAACACTAATGAGCCTGTTGAATTTGATTTAGATAAGTATCTAAAAGATGAAGAAGAGAAAAAGAAACAATCTGAAAGAAAAGCAGAAGAACCAGGTGATAAAACTCCAAGAGAAAAAGCTGAAGGAGAAAAAGCTCCAGGTTCACGAAATAACAAATCTGAATTACAACGTCCAAGTGTTAATTCAAATGGATTAAATACTCTACCTAATACAGGTGAAAGTCAAACAGGTATGGCTACTTTAGCAGGATTAGTAGGACTAGCTGTAGCAGCGAGATTACGTCAAAGAAAAGAAAAATAATTTAATATATTTTAAAAGTCTAAGTTATAATATTTTTAGCTTAGGCTTTTAAATATCTTAAAATTGCTAAATGATAATAATTTAGATTGATAATGCGCTTTGGTTAGATTATTATATTAATACAAATTTCAATTTTAAGTGTTAATTTATTTTATACTTATGGACGTTAAAATAAAACAGAAAATCTACATTTTATAAAATTTAATGTGTTAATATTAATATTTGAATATTAATATATTATTATCGATAATGTTTAAACAAGCTTTATTTTATAGGTTTTGTATAATTAAATAAATAGAATTGTAATAAAACTTAGTGTTAATATTTAACATGTGTCACCGTTGACACTTTTTGAGTGTAAAACATCGAAAAGTGAATAGAAAGTGACAATTACATCATATTTTATTAATATATAGGAATCTAGTGATATAATAATAATTGTCTATAGGAGGTCCGTACTTATTATTTACTATAAAGAAAGAAAATTCATTATGTTGACAGTTTTGGTTGTTTTTTTTCGTTAACATAATATTTCTAGGGATAAGGTAATTATAAAGAATTTTTATAGAAAAGAAAATGAAGTTTATAAAAATTTTGTTAGATATTATTATAAATTTGATTGGAAAAGTTGTTCAATGGAATTTAAACTTAACAAAATTGGAGAAAATGTATTATGTACATAAACTAATTAAGTTGAAGAGAAAAGTTTTAAAATTGAAGTTTATAAACTAGAATATACTGTCGGAAAATATTATAGGCATATAGGAAGAGTAACTTTATTTGTTGTGTTGTCGGTTACTCTTTTTTATTTTGCCTCTTTTTTATTGCACGGAGAAAAAATAATATGAATTCTAGGTAGAAGAATATCGCTTGATATACATCTGAATTTTGGAATAAATATAATGTATTAGAAAAATTAATAACATTAAAAAATTTAATTATTATTTCAACATTAGTCACATAATTTGTGCTATAATAGTGTAAAGAAACTAATTTAGGAGGCGATGCTCAAATGAATGATAATAATATTCATGGGAAGATCTTCAAAAAGATTAGGGAAGAACGTGGGATTAAATTGAAAGATGCAGCAGGGACAGCTATTTCTGCTAGAACACTTATAAGATTTGAAGCTGATGAGACGAGTGTAACATTAGAGGTTTTTGAGCAATTATTAAGAAATATCGGTATATGTTATCAAGATTATTTTTCTGAGTATTTACCGTTTGTGGAAGTAGATAAATCTGGCTTTCTAAAAGAGGCGAATGCATTGGTAGAATCAGGAAATTATTCTGCTATAAAAACTCTAGCAATAAAGGTTCTTGAGAAAGAAAATCTCTCAATGGCAACACGTTTATATATAGAACAATATTTAGGAATGTTACAAGAACAAATGATTCCAAAAATTATATTAGAGAATAGAGAGTATGTTTTAGAATATTTAAAAAAGATGGATAAACATACAAAAAATGAAATGTTAACATTAACGTTGATGCTTAGAGTACTTACTGAGGAACAACTGCCAGTTGAATTTGTTCGTAGACTTATTGATGAAAACCTAGAACCGATAGGTGTTGGGGATATGTTTTCTATTGATAGAGGAGAAAGATCTATCCTCACTTTACATGGTGCTATTGCCTGTTTATCTAGAAGGGGATATGCAGAAGAAGCAGAGGAAAAATGCTTAAAAGCTATCGAATTGTTAAAGACTAATTACAGTAAATTGACACATTTTAATTTTCATATAAATTCATTTTATTTTATTTTAGTGCAGATACAATTAAGATTAAATAAACCGGAAGGTGTTGAGTTAGCTAATAAATGTATTTGTCTGCTTGATACTCAGATTAATTTATATAATATGAAATCAGATATACTGGCTAGAGATAAATTAGTTAAAAGTTTTTATGAACGTAATAAAACAGGAATTGACTTTGAGTTTTAATAAATATTTATTTTAATATTAAATGTAATAAAGAAATTTAAATTATGAGTATGTTTTGGATTTTTTATAATTGGCTTTGGCTAACATAGTAAGCAAAGGCGTCGAAATAAAATAATCATTTGCTATGCGGATGAAGATTAAGAATTAAACAACTAAAAATCATCCTTTCTTTATAAAATACGAGTAGTTCATGCTCTATGCTAAAGAAGGGGTGATTTTAATTATGTCAAAATAATAGTTTATTGCATGTATAATAGTGGAGGATAAGGATTTTTGTTTGAAACGTTTTACATTTTATTTAAATAATATAAATTATATTTTAAGTAAAAACTGTATCATATAATTATAGAATGATAATAGTTATTAATACTATTTACATAAAAATAAATAAAAGAGGTGTAAATAATGTCGATTCTTAAAAAGGCATGGTTATATATAACCAGAAAAAGTTTTAAATCATTTGTTATATTTTTGATATTAGCTACTATGTCATCATTAATTTTAAGTACTATATCAATTAAAAAATCAACTGATGCTTTATCAAAAGAGACTTTTCAAAATATAACGAGTAGTTTTTCTATGGAGATAAATAGAAAGACTAATCAAGGGACTGCCAGAGGAGCTGGTAACTTAATAGGAGAGGATATTGAGAAGATTAAGGAGCTTCCGGGAGTAAAGAAATATGTTAAACGAATGAATGTGAGTGCGGATTTAATAGATTTAGAGCCTTTAAAACTTGCGAATCATCAACAAGAAGAGAAAAACAACAAACAAAGACAACTTTTCTCTAAAACTGTTATTGTTACTGGAACAAATGACTCGTCGTTAGATGATAGATTCTCTGCAGAAACATTAAAATTAATAGAAGGGCGACATCTAACTGATAATGATAAAAATTCGGCTCTAATTCATGAAGGTTTTGCTAAGAAGAATAAAATTAAAGTTGGAGATAAGATTAAATTAAAAGGTAATCCAAATGATGCAGATAATGAGAAAAAATCTGATAAAGAGGTTGAAGTTACTGTAGTTGGTATTTTTGGAGGTCAGAATAAAGGTGTTACATCTAGTCATATGGAACTCTACGATAATATTTTTATAGCTGATACTCAAACAACAAAAACTTTATATAATTATGAAGATGGGAAAGAAATATATCAAGATGCAACATTTTTAGTTGATGGAAAAGATAAAGTTGATAATATTATAAATGATGCTAAAAAACTTCCTATTAACTGGAAACAATATATGTTAGTTAAAAGTAATCAAAACTTCCCAGCTCTTCAACAATCATTAGATACAATTTATAGTCTAACTAATGGTGTATTTATCAGTACGATAGTCTTTAGCATAGTAATATTATCATTGATATTATTCTTATGGATAAACAGTAGAAGAAAAGAAATCGGTGTAAGTTTAGCGATTGGTATGACTAAAGCTAGTATTATTGGGCAATTTATTCTTGAAGTTCTATTAATTAGTATTCCGAGTTTTATAGCTTCATATTTCGTAGGGAGTGCAATTAGTCAAAATATCGGAAATCAGATACTCCAACAATCTATTAAATCCGTAAGTAAAACTATCTCGAACCAAGCTAATGGAGTTAATCTAGGGGCAAATGCTGAAGTAGAGGGTGCAAATAAAATTATTACTGCCTTGGATGTAAGTGTTAGTGTGGACAATATGCTGACAGTAGTACTTGTTGGTATTGCGATAATTGTTATTGCTGTAGGAATTGCTTCTAGTAGATTAGCATATAGAAAACCTAAAGATTTATTATCTGATATTAATTAATGTAAGGAGAAATAGATGAGTATTTTTAATAGGGCATATCTTTATATTATTAGAAAAAAAGTAAGAAGCAGTATTTTATTTTTGATAGTTACACTGATATCATTTTTCTTATTAAGTGGTAGTGTCTTGAATACAACTGTAAATAATATTTCTAAAAATTTATATAAAGATGTTAATTTTGGATTTAATATTGAAAGTGCAGATAAGTCCAATAAAGAAATAGAAAAGGATACTTTGAAAAAAATTGAAGAATTAAAAGGAATAACTACGAAAAATTATATATTTTCTAAATCGGTTACTGTTGAAGGGGAAAAGGTAGTTCAGGAAAATCAAAATATTACTTTAAATGATGAAATGAAAAATAAAAGTAATTTAGTGATGATGAATGGTATTACCGCTTCTAAAAGTAATATTGATTTTAAGAGTGAAGTTTTAAAATTGGAAAAGGGAAGACATATTGAAGAAAATGATAAGAATAAAATTATGATTCATGAAAAATTTGCTGAATTAAATAATATTAATTTAGGTGATAAAATTAAATTATCACAAGAAGGTAAAATTTTAGAATTGGAAGTTGTTGGAATCTATTCTGGTGAAAAAACTAATACTTTTAATGGTTTAAGTTCGGATTTTATTGAAAATACAGTTTATACTGATTATAAATCAAGTCAAGAGTTATTAGCTTTAACATCTAATAATAAAGTAACGTCAGTAGAGTATGGAGTAGAAGATCCAACTAAGTTAGATGATGTAATTAAAACTGTTGAGAATTTAGGAATAAATAATTTAATGGTCTCTAAATCGAATAAGAATTATGAGCTTATTACATCATCAGTAGAGAGTATAACTAAAATAACTAATATGATAAGAATAGGTAGTGTTGTAGTTGGAGTAGTAATACTATCATTAATATTAATGTTCTGGGTTCGTGAAAGAACATACGAAATTGGGATTTTACTGTCATTAGGAACGAGTAAAGTAAACCTAGTGTTACAATTTATAGTTGAGGTATTATTGATAACATTATTTGGTTTGATAACTGCACTTGGTATAGAGATGACGACTATTAAGTATTTAGCTAATAATGTTGGAAGTATATTTTCTGAAGAGTTACCAAAAACAATAGCTGATGAATTAATGAAGATGTCTGTGAGTGGAATAGATATTATTAGTTTAGTGATAGTAATGGTAGCTATAGTAATCATTTCGGTAGTTGTAGCATTATTGCCAATCTTAAAAATGAAACCGAAGAAGATTTTAACGAATATTAATTAGTGAGGAATAAGAAATGTCGATTTTTAAATTGAAAAATGTAAGTTATTTATATGATAACAGTAAGTCAAAGGTTTTAAGTGGAATTACTTATAATTTTGAAGTAGGGAAGTTTTATGCGATAATAGGTAAATCTGGAGCAGGTAAGTCAACTTTACTATCGTTATTAGCAGGATTAGATAGTCCTTCAAGTGGAGAGATATTATTTAATGATATTAATATCGAAAAAATAGGATATAGTGAACATAGACGTAAAGATATCTCTCTAGTTTTTCAAAATTATAACTTAATTGATTATCTGACTCCACTAGAGAATTTAAAACTAGTTTCAAAAAATGTAAGTAAGGAAATTCTTTTAAAACTGGGATTAGAAGAAGAGCATGTTAATCGAAACGTTATGAAACTTTCTGGAGGGCAACAACAACGTGTAGCTATAGCAAGAGCGTTAGTATCTGAAGCGCCTATAATATTAGCTGATGAACCAACAGGGAACTTAGATGAAAGTACTGCAGAAGAGATAATCGAAATCTTGAAAAAGGTAGCTGTAGAAAACAATAAATGTGTTATTGTAGTTACTCACAGTAATCAATTAGCGAGTGCTGCTGATGTAGTATTAGAGTTAAAAGATAAAAAATTAAAAATTAAATAAGTAAAAGCGAGATTGGCTTTAGAAATTGATTGTTCAAAATCAAAATTCTTAAGTTAATCTCGCTTATTTTATTAATTATAAGTGTTTTTTTAAGCAAAATAGTTTATCAAGTTCGTTTAATGCTTCTTCAAAGCTATAAACAAGAGTTCCGTGTTTTAAAATACCACCTAGTACGTAGTGATTCATTGCATAACTTGGAATATCGTATTTATTTGCAGATTTTAATCGAATATCAGAGTTTATAGCGATAATCTTTTTCTTTAATGCAATAGCAATCCCTAACTCAACCATAACACCACTATCTTCATTTGTAACATCAGCTAAGAAGATGTCACAGTTTTTAACAGCTTCAGTATCACCATTAAAAATATCTTGGGGTGTAGGTAATGTTTGTTTATCTTCATTGAAAGGCTGTTCTATCGGATTAAAAACAGATAATCTTTCTCCAAATTTTTCTTTTAATAATTTTCCTTCCTTTAAACGTTGAGCTATTTCAGCTTCGTTAAATAATGCACCAGCTAAATAAAGTTTCATAGAATAGTCCTCCTTTGTCTTTAATAAAATTATAATATATAAGGGGATAATTTTACAACTAAAGTAAAAAGAAATTGATAGTGATTATATGTTCTACTAGTTAATACTGGGAAAAATTTTTATTACAATGCTAGGAAGAAAACTAATTGATTCGATTTGTCAGTTTATAAAGAAAAGAGTATCCCTTAATGAGATACTCTTAATATGATATTGATGCTGATATTTCACAGCTAATAATGATATTGATGTGGATGTTTCACCACTAATTTATATTAATAGTATCTCATTTTTTTATTTATATGTCAAATATTAAAGTAAATTTTTCTAATTCTATTTTCTATAAGGGACATTGATTCCTCGGAAATCGTAATATTACCCGCACTTTCATACTCAGAAATTGGTGTTAGCTTTCTCTTGTCTATTGTTTGTATCATATTTACACAGGCATAGCTATCTTTATTTTTGTATTTTTTATATTTTTCGATTCCTTTGAAGTGTCTTTCCTTAGATTCTAAAAAACTTTCTGTATTAATATCTAGTTTATATAACGCTTTATTGATTAATTCTTCTGAATAAGAATTTATGCTCTTTTGGACATCTTCTGTTACAACACCATTATTTTCAATCAACAATTTTTTTATGTATTCATTAAATTCATTAGAATAATATTCTCTTTTGTTATCTAGTTCAGAGGGGGATTCTTTAGATGTTATATCCCATTTAGAGATTAATTCATCTATTTTATTAAGATGATATTTTGAATTTTTAAAATATATATTGTCGTAGGGTGTTAGAGCTTGATAATATTTATTATTTTTTGAAGATAGAGGAATAACTGTAAGTGTACTCTTTGTTACTTTATCATATTTATCTAGCACAATTGCAAAATGATTTCCGCTTAATTCAGAACCTATATTAATACCAAACTTAACATATACAATAGTACCTCTTTTAAATTTTGGAAAGAATTTTGTGTTCTTACCCAGAGCTTCATTGTGAAATTGTTTTGCTTTAAATAGAATGGACTGTGGGAGATATTTAAACTTATACAGATTATATTCCATAATATTCAGAAATATTCTTTGAGCTTCTTTAAATATTGTTTTCATAAATTTTCCTTTCTGATGTTATCATTTTAAATTATTGATTTCGCTTTAATTAAAAATTATAAATCGCATAAAATTTACTTGGGTAATAGATGAAATAAGCGTAGTTCTTAGTCAATACTAGAATACCTTAATTTAAATATAAGTTCAAGGTGAAAGATGAAAAGATTGGAATATTTGTATTGAAAAATAAAATAATAATCGAATATATAAAAGGGATGTTTATGTATAAAATAAATTAAGTAAGAAAATAAAATGAAACTTAAATTTGATTAAGTACTAGTTATTATATACTATTTCTATTATAATAATTAATGAAGTAAAGAATATATATGTGAGGAATTTATTGATGAAAAGTGTAGTACTTTGTGAAAAACCTTCGGTTGCTCGTGACATTGCGAGGAATCTTGGAGCGAAAAATAATAAAAATGGTTGTCTTGAAGGGGATAAGTATGTAGTTACTTGGGCGTTAGGTCATTTAATCACCCTTCAAACGCCTGATAAATATAAGGAATTTAATAATGTAAGTTTAGAGAATTTACCGATGATTCCAAAGTTTATGAAAACAGAAATAATTAAGAAAACTTTTAAACAGTATAAAGTCGTAGAAAATGCTTTGAATAGGAAAGATGTTAACGAAGTTATCATTGCGACTGATGCAGGTCGTGAAGGGGAGCTTGTTGCTCGTTATATTATCGATAAGGCTAAATGCAATAAAAATGTAAAAAGACTTTGGATTTCTTCTGTAACAGATAAGGCGATTAAAGATGGATTTAGAAACCTAAAAGACGGGAAAGAATACCTAGGATTATATTATTCAGGTATAGCTCGTGCTAATGCAGACTGGTTAGTTGGAATAAATGCATCTAGAGCATTAACGTTAAAATATAATGCATCACTTAACTGTGGTCGTGTTCAAACTCCAACATTGCAGATGGTTTTCGAGAGAGAAGAAAAGATTAAACAATTCAAACCAAAAGACTATTATACTTTTGAAGCACAAATTGATGGTGTTAAGTTTAGCTGTGGTAATAGTGAATTTAATCTGGAAAAAGCAGAACAATTCATTAAAAAGAATATTAATAAAGAAATTAAATTTAATGATGTTCAGAAAAAATCTAAAACATCATCAGCAAAACCTTTATACAATTTAACGGATATTCAACAAACAGCTAGTGCGTTATTTGGTATGTCACCGAAACAAACATTAAACATTGTTCAAAGTCTATATGAAAGACATAAGGTATTGACTTACCCAAGAACGGATAGTAGATATTTAACTAGTGATATGAAAAACACTTTAAAAGATCGTATTCAAGCAATTGGAGGAGATTTTAAAGAAACTACCGCAAAATTACTTAAAGTAAAAGACTATAATACTAAGAAGATTATTAACAATGCAAAGGTAAGCGATCACCATGCTATTATCCCAACTGAGCAAAGACCTAACTATATGTCGATGTCAGATATGGAGACTAAAATATATAATTTGGTAGCTAAGAGATTTTTAGAGAATTTATTACCGGAGTATAAATACGAAGAGACTACGTATTCGTTTAATATTGAAAATAAAGTATTTTCTGCCAAAGGATTAAAAGTAATTCAAGAGGGGTATAAAGAATTAAGTAGAGAAGAATTGCAAAATAAAACTATTAATCTTCAAAATGGTAGTCATAAATTGGAATCATTAGTTTATAATAAAAAGCAAACTACCCCACCTAGTTATTATACAGAAGGTACTCTAATTTATGCTATGGAGAATCCATTTGAGTTTGTTGATGATGAGAATGAGAGAAAAATTCTTAAAGAGACTAATGGTATTGGTACTGTAGCTACACGAGCAGATATATTAGAAAAATTATTTACGAATGATTATTTAGTTCTAGATAATGGTCGAATTAAAACTACTAATAAGGCGAAGCAACTTCTAAACTTAGTACCTAAAAATCTTAAGAGTCCATCTCTGACTGCAGTCTGGGAGAAACAATTAGATAATATTGCTAAGAACAAACTTTCAAAAGATAAGTTTTTAAATGATGTTAAAGACTATACGAAATCATGTATTGCAGAAATTAAAGATAGTGAAGATAGATTTAAACACGATAACATAAGTGGTAAGAAATGTGAAGAGTGCGGTAGTTTTATGCTTGAAGTAGATAAAAAAGGTACTAAGATGCTGAAATGTTCTAGTCCGACTTGTCGTAATCGTAAGGTCATTAGTAGATTAACAAATCTGCGCTGTGATAATTGCCATAAAAAAATGACATTATTCGGTAATGGTGAAAATGCTACTTATCGTTGTCAATGTGGTAATTCATTAAAACAAAAAGAAGTTGATAAACGAATTAAATCTAGTAAAAAAGACAAGGCGAGTCGTGTAGATATGAAAAAATACATGAAGCAGGAAAAATTAGAAAATAATGCATTGTCAGCTTTAGCTGGGTTGAAATTGAAATAAGGTGCTGATCCAATAGACCTAAACTTAAACAAAGTGTATATGATAACTCATAGACGCAGTGGTTTATTGATATCTAAATTCGCTTTATAAAAGCTTTTTAGATATCTAATAAACTGTGCGGGGGTGACTCTACAAAATCTTGTTTCTCCGAAATCACGATTTTTGAGTCACTCCCAATGTAAAATTATTTGTAGTGTAATATATTTTTTAATTAATTTTATTTAATAATTATAGCTGATAAATTAACTTTTTTCACTTTAATCTAGTGTTTAAAACAACTCTATGCTATAATATATATTGAAAAAATTTGTCTGAGAGGTAAATGATGAAATATGTATCAGTGGCCGTAGATGGGCCAGCAGGATCAGGAAAAAGTACAATAACAAAAATGGTAGCAAAATCATTAGGATTTAACTATGTTGATACTGGTGCAATGTATAGAGCTTTAACGTATAATTTCTTATCTAATGGATTAGATGAATTAGAAGAAGAAAAAATTAAAGAATTATTAAGTAAAACTGAATTCAGAGTTGAGTATGTTGACGGAATCCAATACGTTTATGTTAATGATGTGGAAGTGAGTGATAAAATTCGAACTGCAGAAGTATCAAAATACACTTCGTTATTCGCTAAATCTCCAGCCATAAGAGATTTCTTAATTGATACTCAAAGAAATCTAGCTAATACTAATAATATTATTATGGACGGTAGAGATATTGCGTCTGTAGTACTTCCTAACGCTGATGTTAAAATTTTCTTAACTGCGTCAGTTGAAGAAAGAGCTAGAAGAAGAGTATTAGATTTCGAACGTCAAGGTATTGCAAATGTAGACTTTGAAAAAGTAAAAGAAGATATTAAAGCACGCGATTGGCAAGATGAGAATAGAGATATCGCGCCACTTGTTAAGGTAGATTCTGCAACATTATTAGATACGACGAGCATGACTATTGATGAAGTTGTTGGAAAAATGACTGAATTAGTTAAAAGTATAGAAAAATACTAGGAGAGTACTATGTATAATTTTATTAGAAAGTTATTGGCACTATATTACAAAACTTTTTACAAGGTTACTATTGTAAATAAGGAAAAAATTGAGAATGCTAAAGGGGTTGTAATTTCAGGTAATCATCTGAGTAATCATGATCCGTTATTATTTCCTGCATTTTTCGATAAGAAAATTCGTTTTATAGCAAAAGAAGAATTATTTAAAATAATTTTTGTGAAGCAGGCTTTAGAAGCTACAGGAGCAATTCCGATTAAGCGAGGAACGTTTGATAGAGTAGCAATTAATAATAGTATTAAATTGCTTAGAGAAGGTGAAGTCGTGGGGATTTTCCCTGAAGGGACTCGTTCACACTCTAAAGATTTAAATTTAGGTGAATCTCATAATGGTGCATCATTTATTGCGACACGAGCAAAAACTAAAATTATTCCATTTGCAATTATACCTAATAAAAATTTCAGAATTTTTTCTAGTATTAAGATTGTAATTGGCGATGAAATTGATGCAGCGGAATTAAAAGAAGAAGGTAAGAGTCACGATGAAATTACTGCAATTTTAATGGAGAAAATTTCTGAATTGATTGCGAAGGAGAAGTAAAGTGTACGAGAAAACAATAAAATTCAAATTAGAAAAAAAATTCTTCAATCAGGCAGGATTCTTAGATAATAAGTATGTTTATGATTGGATGAACTTGGCTAAAAAATATTATTTAAATGGATTAGGGATTGATATTGATTCATTAATAAACTACAATCTATATTATGCTGATATTGATGTTAAGTATTCAATTAGATCTAATATAAGATTTAATAGCCAAGATATCTTTATTAAAACATGGATTGATAAACATAGTGGTATTAAAACAATATTTTCATATGAATTCTATGTTGATGGAGAAGTTGTAATTTTTGCAACAAGTTCTCATAATATTCTTGGAACTGATAGTGACCGTGCAATAAGGATTGATCGTAATTTACCAAAATGGGATCAAATTCTTAAAGATGTAGTAGGTAATGAGTATAAAGAATAAAATTTTTAAAAATTAATGAGCGGTTAGTAGCTATCTAATATAAGGCAGTTACTAATTGTTCTTTTTTAATTATTTTCTGAGTTATAGCATAGGTGTATAGATTTTTAGATAGTATCAATGATGGAATTTGTTTATTTACAATAGCCACTTTAATTGATAAAATATCTATTTTGTTATATACTTTAAGGTGGTTTAAAATGTAATTATTTTAGAATTAGATATATTGAAAAATAAAAAAAGAAAGGTAGATAGTATGATATATTTAGATAATTGTGCTACAACTAAACCGTATAAAGAAGTACTGGATACATTTGTTGAAGTTAACAATTCTTATTTTGGTAACGCTGCTAGTATTAATAAATTCGGAAAAACAACTAACAAACTTCTTTCAGCTGCCAGAGGACAAGTAGCATCTATCTTACAAGTAGCTGAAGATAGTATATTTTTTACTTCTTGTGCCACTGAAAGTAATAATATAGCTTTACTTGGAAGTGTTGAGCATAAGAAGGATTTTGGGAATAGAATTATTGTTTCAAAAATTGAACACCCATCTGTTTTAGAATCTTTTAGAGAACTGGAAAGAAGAGGATTTATACTAGACTATTTAAATGTTGATGAAGATGGAGTAATCGACTTAAATCATTTAAAAACTTTGCTAACAAAAGAGACAATTTTATTAAGTGTAATGCAGGTTAATAATGTTTTTGGAGCAATTCAACCGATTGAAGAAATTTCAGAAATATTAAAAGATTATCCTAAGGTACATTTCCATGTCGATGGGGTACAGGGGGTATTAAAAGATAAAATAGATTTATCGAAAGTTGATAGTTATGCTATTTCTGCGCATAAGTTTCATGGTATAAAAGGTGTTGGTGTTCTATATTTAAAATCTAGAAGAACAGTTCACAATATTACTTTTGGTGGTGGTCAGGAAGATGGATTGCGTAGTGGAACGGTTAATGTTGCTGCTGCAGCGAGTCTTGCGAAAGCTCTAAGATTATCACAAGAAAAAGTGGATGCTGTAAAAGTAAAGCATAAAGAATTTAAGACTATGATTGTTGATGGATTTTCAGGATACAATCATATTGTAATCAATTCTCCATTAAATGAAAAGTATACTGATTCAATTATAAATATAAGTTTACCTAAAATCAAAGGAGAAGCGATTGTTAATGCCCTTAATGAAAGGGGAATAATGGTCTCAACAACAAGTGCGTGTTCATCTAAAACTTTCCATCTTAATGAGGCTCTATTCGCAAGAGGATTATCAAGAGAGAATATTGAGGGAAGTATTCGAGTGAGTTTTTCAAATGAAACTACTAAAAAGGAAGTAGAAACATTTATCGAAGTGTTTATTGATGAATATAATAAAAAATTTAAAGAGGTAATTGAAAGTGGAATTTAGTCATATTATAGTGAGATATGGAGAACTTACTCTGAAGTCTGGTAACAGAAATGAGTTCTTAAAAAAATTAACCAAAAATATACGTTATAATCTTCAAGGATTAACAGGTTTTCATGTTCAAACAAAAAGAGATAGAATGTATATACATCTAGACCATAATGAAGATGTACAGGAGATTATGGAAAGATTAAAGAAAGTTCCAGGGATTCACAACTTTTCTCCGGTATTAAGAGCGGGATTAGATGTTGAAGAAGCTAAAAAAGTTATTGATAGACTTCTAGAAACTAAGTTAGATAAAGAATATAAATTTAAAATCCAAACAAAACGACCAAATAAAAACTTCCCACATAATACAAACGAATTAAACAATGTATTTGGAAGTCATGTTCTAATTAATTATAAGAATTTAAAAGTAAATGTTAAACAACCGGATTTTGTAATTAATGTTGAAGTGCGAAGTGAAGGAATCTTTATCTTTACCGACTTTATTAAAGGGGTAGGTGGATTCCCGGTAAATACATCTTCTAAAGCATTGTTATTATTATCTGGAGGAATTGATTCACCAGTAGCTGCTCATACACTACAGGTGAAAGGGGTAGAAGTTGAAATGATTCACTTCCAATCACCACCATTCACTTCAGCAGAAGCTTTACAAAAGATTTTCGATTTAACGATTAAACTTAGTCAAGTTGTAGGTAAAATTAAACTTCATGTTGTAAACTTTACTAAGTTACAAACAGAAATTGTAAAACGTGTACCTTCAAATTATACAATGACTTCAACTAGAAGATTTATGTTGCGTATCGCTGAAGAAGTAGCGAAGAAAGAAGGATGTTTAGCTATTGCTACAGGAGAATCACTTGGTCAAGTGGCATCGCAAACGCTTGAGTCAATGAATTGTATCAATGAGGTAACTAATTTACCAGTATTACGCCCATTATTAACTATGGATAA
This sequence comes from Gemella parahaemolysans, assembly GCF_053758945.1. NCBI lineage: Bacteria > Bacillati > Bacillota > Bacilli > Caryophanales > Gemellaceae > Gemella > Gemella parahaemolysans. The sequence goes on along the minus strand of NZ_JBSMTP010000001.1, from coordinate 376,641 downwards.
AGTTGATATAATTAAAATTGCACAAGAAATTGATACTCTAGAAATTTCTAATTTGCCATTTGAAGATTGTTGTACAATCTTCACACCAAAAGCACCAAAAACTAAGCCGAGATTAGAAAAAATCAAAGCTTATGAGGCGCGAGATGACTATTCAGATCTTATTGCTGAAACACTAGCTAGTGTGGAAACATATTTATTTGATAAAAATGGTAGAGTAGTTACGCAAGATATGAGAGAAAAAGAAGTTAAAAAAGAAGAAAAAGAAGATTTTTCTGAATTATTATAAAATAGAAAGTGAGATAATTAATGGAAAAAAAAGTAATAGTAATTGGAGCTGGTTTAGCAGGAAGTGAAGCTGCTTGGCAACTAGCAAAACGTGGTGTTAAGGTGGATCTTTATGAGATGAGACCTAAAAAAATGACACCTGCACACAAGACTCAAAATTTCGGAGAATTAGTATGTTCTAACTCATTAAGAGCGAATAATATAACTAATGCTGTTGGTCTTTTAAAAGAAGAAATGAGAATGTTAGATTCTATTATAATTAAATGTGCAGATGCGACACAAGTACCTGCAGGTGGAGCATTAGCTGTAGATAGAGATAAATTCTCAGAGATGATTACTGAAACTATTAAAAATCATCCAAATATTAATGTAATTGGTGAGGAGTTACCAACTATACCAAAAGGAGATATTCCTGTAATAGTTGCGACAGGTCCGCTTACATCAGATGCATTGAGTCAAGATATTAGAAAATATACAAAACAAGATGGATTATATTTCTATGATGCAGCAGCGCCTATCATTGAAAAAGATTCGATAGATATGAATAAAGTTTATCTTAAATCAAGATACGATAAAGGTGAAGCTGCGTACCTAAACTGTCCGATGACAAAAGAGGAATTCACTAATTTCTACAATGAATTAATAAATGCAGAAGCAGCTCCTCTAAAAGAATTCGAGAAAGAAATTTATTTTGAAGGATGTATGCCTTTTGAAGAAATGGCTAAACGTGGAGAAAAAACGTTATTATTCGGACCTATGAAGCCAGTAGGTTTAGAAGATCCAAAGACTGATAAACGTCCATATGCAGTAGTTCAATTACGTCAAGATAATAGTGAAGGAACTTTATACAACATCGTAGGATTCCAAACACACTTAAAATGGGGAGAACAAAAGAGAATTATTAACATGATCCCTGGATTAGAAAATGCCAATATCGTACGTTATGGTGTTATGCACAGAAATACATACTTAAATTCTCCACAATTGTTAGAAAAAACATACAGACTAAAAGAAGAGAAAAACATCTATTTTGCTGGTCAAATGACAGGAGTAGAAGGTTATGTTGAAAGTGCAGCTTCAGGTATTGTTGCAGCATTAAATGCTTTATACAATACAGAAGATAAAGAAATAGTTTTCCCAACTGAGACTATGATAGGTGCTATGGCAAACTATATTGTAGACAATACTAGTAAAAATTTCCAACCTATGAATGCGAATTTCGGGATTATTAAACCACTTCCAGAAAGAATTAAGGATAAAAAGGAAAAATATGAAAGATATGCTAAAAGATCTTTAGAATTGTTAGAAAATTTCAAAATTGATTAAATTAATTTTTTAAAAAGTCTTACAATTTATTAAATTTAATGGTATAATAAGCAAGGAAGTATTTTGTAAGGAGAATATTAATGGCAAGTTTATTACAAAAAACAAGAAAAATTAGTACAATTTTACAAGAAGGACGCCATGACAATGTTGACTTTGAGGCTATGGCAATGCGCCTAAGTCCAATCTTAGATTCAGTCGTGTATATTCTTGATACTGAAGGTAATATACTTGGATATGATTCGATTATTGATTATTCTAATGAACGAATGGAAAAAATTATTCAAGATAGAAAAGTGCCAAAAGCATATTTAGACGCAACATTAAAAGTATATGCTACAAAAGTAAATATTCCGTTCCAAGATCCATTGTCTATCTTTCCTGAAGAAGAACAAGAACGTTTCGAAAGTAACAGCTATACGGTTATCTTACCTATTCGTGGTGGAGGAGACCGTTTAGGAACATTAGTTATCGGTAGAATGGATAGTGATTTTAAGGATGATGATTTAGTATTAGCTGAATATGCGTCAACAGTAGTAGGAATCGAAATTTTACACGAGAAACAAGATAAAGAGAAAAACTTAGCACGTGACAAAGATATGGTCAACATGGCATTGAATTCATTATCATTTTCTGAAAAAGAAGCTATTGAACATATCTTTAGAGAATTAGATGGAACTGAAGGATTACTTATTGCAAGTAAAATTGCAGATAGGGTAGGAATTACTAGATCTGTAATCGTTAATGCACTAAGAAAATTAGAAAGTGCTGGAATTATTGAATCTAAGTCACTAGGAATGAAGGGGACTTATATTAAAGTTCTTAAAGAGTATTTCTTAGAATTAATGTTTTCTAATGAATTTTAATAAGTAAAATTGTAAAAAAAGAAAGAGCGTTTGTATACGGTCTTTCTTTTTTGTTGATTTAGTTTTAAATTTTATATATTTTATTTTAATTTACTTAAAAATTTTTCGTTATTGATGATAACTCTTGTATGAATAGCATCTCCGATTTTTTTATCTTCTTCGTACGCTTCTAAAGAAAAAATAATTATTTTCTCTTTGATAATTTCAGTTATCTTACCTTGAACTGTTATTTCTTTACCAATCAGAGTAGGAGCTAGGTGGTTAATGTTGATGTTACTACCGACACTGCCTAGTTCATCTGTAAGGAAGATGTTTAGGTAGTTTTTAGCTGCATTTTCCATAAAAGCAACAAGACTAGGTGTTGCAAGTACATCTAAGTCACCACTACCCATATTTTTTGCAGTATTATTTTCTTGTACTAAATAATTTTCTTTAAATTCTTTATTAATTTCTATATTCATAATATGCTCCCTATGTTTATTCGTAGAATGTTACTTCATAATTTACAAATTTATTGTCTTTATAATTAAATTTTGCTGAAAAGAATGGTTTTTCTTTCACTAGCCAATCGAGAAAGATATAATCTCCTTCCCATGTTTTTATATTTTGTATTTCTGACTTTCTAACCCAAATTAAGTCTCCTTCATTACAATCTTCGGTTAGAGTGCCTTCGTAGTTGGTTACTGTGTATACGTATGTGTACCAGTCTTTTTCACCATCAAAATTAGGGAAGGTAATTATACCTCTTAATTTAGGGTTTATAATATCAAGGTTTGTTTCTTCTTTAACTTCCCTAATCACGCAGTCTTCAGGGCTTTCCCCTGGTTCAAACTTTCCTCCGACACTAATAGTTAATCCTTCATGTATATCATTTTCTTTTTTTGTTCTCTTTAGCATTAGAAAGTTTTGACCATCGTCAACATAACACATAGTTGCTAGTACGTTGTTCATATAAATTCTCCTGTATTTTAAATAAAAAGTAGGAAGGAGGAAATAAACGCCTCGATACCTACTTTATAAGATTTCTATATATTAATTGCTAAAATTTACTTTTCTTCTCGTTTTTTATCGATACCTACTACGTCAAATAAAGCAGCAAAAATTGTAAATAATACAGCTAAAATTGCGCAGTCACGAATTGTATTAATTTCACCATTGCTTCCTAAAATAGATGATACGATAAATACTATAACAGCTGCAAATATAAATGACCAAAATAGTGAAATAATATATTTCATTGTTACCACTCCTTAAATTTTATCTATAATAATTATTATACAACTATTCTTATAATCTAGCAAGATATTTATTAATAATTTGTCTATTAAATATATTGCTTTTAAATAAGGTTAAATAGGTGTAGAATTAATATAGTTAAAAATAAAAAATGAAAAAAATGGTAAACTATGAAAATATCTTTTATTTATTTTCAAGAAATTCTAGATTAAAATGTAAAATGTGTTATAATATAAAGAATAGTAAGGAGAATGTCTATGTACAAAAAATTATATATTGATAAAAATATGAAAAAATTAATAACAGATGATTTTAAAAAAATATTGATTGATGGTAGTGTGCCTTTTGATTTTATTGATGATGTAGATATTGTTGATAGGAATTCATTATACTTAACAAATAATAAAAATAGACTCAGTAAAAAGTTAATAAATGTGTATTTATTAACAAATGACTATGATTTTTTAGATGTAAAAGATGCGATTTTTATAAAAAATATAGAGGATATTACTAATGTAATAAAAAATGATGTTTGGAAACAATGGGCACAAGAACTGCAGTTTTTAGCTCAATGTAGTCTAGCGTATAGTAAAGATAAATTCGACAGGGAAAGATCGGAAAGAATTAGAGAGATAGCTTGTGAAATGTTATCTTTTAAATATGATTTACCTATGGACAAGATTAAAATGGATTTTGCTGGAGAAATTGGATATCAAACACCTAAGGTAGAGACTAGGGCAGCGGTTATTAAAGATAATAAAATATTGTTAGTGAAAGAGCAATTTGATGGGAAATGGGCATTACCAGGTGGGTATCAAGATGTGAATATGAGTATTAGAGAAAATGTAATAAAAGAATCTAGTGAAGAGGCAGGTGCCGTAGTAAATCCAATAAAGGTAGTTGCTGTACTAGATTATAATAGACATCATCATGTCAACTTTCCATATGGAATGGTTAAAATCTTTGTATTATGTGAATATATTACTCATACTTTTAATGAGAATACTGAGACTTTAGGGGCAGAATTCTTTTCTCTTGATGAATTACCAGAATTATCTATTACAAGAACTACGAAAAAACAGTTAGATATGTGTTTTGAGTGTTATAAAAATCCTGTAAATTGGGATACTATTTTTGACTAATTAGAAAAAATGAAGGAGTTGATTAAATTTATATGAATTTCCGAGAGACCTTAATAAATAAGAATCTTCCGGTGCATGAGCAGCTTATTTTTTGTTTATTATTAACAGTAGTAGGTGGTTTTTTTGATGCGTATACTTTTGTTAATTGTGAGGGAATATTTGCAAATGCACAAACTGGTAATTTGATTTTTGTTGGTATTGATTTAATAGAGGGGAATTATCGAGAGGTGATACACTACTTAATTCCTATTTTATCTTTTGTTATGGGGGTATTAGTAAGTAAGTTTATTGAGTCGAAATATAAGGAGCTATCAATATTTAAACATATTTATATGTTGTTACTAATCCAGATGTTTGCTTTACTAGTTATTTTGATAAAATATAAGTTTTTCGGCTTAGATATCAGACCTATTGTCATCTCATTTATTTGTGCAATTCAGTTTGATGGATTTAGAAAAGTAAATAATTTGGTTTTTGCAAGTGTGTTTTGTACGGGAAATCTTAGATCTATGAGTGAACATTTATACAAATACATAGTTTTAAAGAAGAAAGAAAGTAAGGTTCCGTTATTAATTTATGTAACTGTTATTTCTGTATTCTTATCTGGTGTAATTTTAGGTGCAGCAATGTCTAAGTTTTTCTTACATAAAGCAATTTTTATTCCTTTAATTATAATATGTATTAATTTGTTTTTTGTAATGGTTATACATAATAAATTTGGAAGAAAAAAAATATAAAATAATTAAATTTCAAGGCAAGTTTAGAGAAAGTAAATTATGCCTTGAAATTTTTTTATATTTACTTAAAAATTGTTATAATTGCATTTACATAAAGTTTTATAGATGTTATAATCAATATAGAAATAAAAATTAGGGTAGTTTTAATACTAAGGGGGTATTTTCATGAGTGAGAAAGTATTAAACGATTTCAATGAATATTTGTTAAATAGGAAAGAGTTTTCTGCGAATACTATTAATTCGTATGATAGGGATTTAAAAAAAATCTTTTTATATTTAGCAGAAAAAGGATATGATACTGATGATTATTCTTGGCTTAATGAACAATTTATTATTAGGTATATTGATTATCTTAAAGAAAAGAATTATTCATCAGCGACACTTTCAAGAACTATATCAACTGTGCATATTTTTGTTGAATATCTATGGTATAAAAAAATTATTCCCAATAGAGTAAATATAGATGTTCATATTGACAAGCAAGAACATCAAGATTTAGTTGTTTTTACGAGACAAGAAATTGCCAAAATACTTGATGTAAAAACTAAGAATCTAATGGGGTATAGAGATAAGGCAATTTTTGAGTTATCATATTCTATAGGAATTAAGCCAACTGAATGTATAAATTTAGAACTTAAAGATGTTAATACTACAATAGGGTATTTAAAATATAGAAAAAAAGATGGCTATAGAACAATTGCTTTAAATAAAGAATCAGTCGATGCTATTGAAAATTATATAGTTGAATTAAAAAAAGAATATCCAAACATTAAGGATGACAGTAAACTATTTTTAAATCACGATGGAGAGGGTATTAGTCGACAAGGTTTTTGGAAAATATTTAAAAAAAGACAACAAGATTTAGGATTAATAAAAGAATTAAATACTATGAATTTTAGAAATTCATTAGCTATTCATTTACTTGAAGATAAGGTACCTGCTGAGGAAGTTCAAGAATTATTAGGACTAAAAAATATTCATAGTTTAAAATTATATTTTTCTAGTCTTGAAGGGAATAAATCGAAAAGAATGATGATGAATCATCCAAGAAAAACGATTAATTAAAGGATAGAATAAATGTATAATGTTAACTTAGAGGTTTTTCAAGGTCCACTTGATTTGCTTTTGCATTTAATAGAAAAGATGGAGATAGATATTTATAATATACCTATAGCTAGCTTGACAGAAAGTTATTTGGAATATATAAACAATAGTGAAGAATTTTCTTTGGAAAATGCAGAGGAATATATTGTAATGGCGGCAACACTATTACATATAAAAAGTAAAAATTTGCTTCCTAAGTTTGAAGATGAATGTGTAGAAGATGAAGAGGACTTGGTTCAGCAACTTCTTGATTATAAGAATTATAAAGAATTAAGTGAAAAGCTTGATAATCTTCAGAAATTAAGAGCTCAGTTTTTAGATAAAGAGAGTATCACTTTCGAAGTAGAGGGAAGCGTTAAGTCATTAAGGATGCCATCTTCAAGATTATTAAAAGCAATGGAAAATATTCTTAATAATTTTGAGAATACGGATAATGATGTTTCTTTGGTGAGTTATCGAAGAGAAGTTTCATTTGAACAAGTGAAAGAAGAACTGGTTAATAAGTTTAGGAAAAAGAATAATCTGACGTTTTCGGATTTGATTAAATCATACTCTTTAAAGAATGAAGTTGTCTTAGTATTTATGGGAATATTAGCGATGATTAAAGATCAAGAATTGCTATGTGTTGACAAAGATAGTGATATCATTTTAGAATATAAAACGAAGGAAAATTAATATGCTATTAGATGAAGTAAAAAAAACAATTGAGGCTTTGCTTTTTATGAAAGGAGAAGAAGGGCTAAATATTGAATATTTTTCTACTTTTATGGAAGTAGAGCATCATGAGGCTGAAAACATGCTAAATGTGTTTTGTGAGGAGTATAATAAAATTAATAATTCATTAATTATTAAAAAGTTTGGAACAACTTATAAAATGCTATTAAGAGATGAAATGGCAGAAGTTATCAAAAGTGCAGTTATTTCTAAAAACCTTGTTAAATTATCTAAAGCTTCTTTAGAAACTTTAGCAATTATCGCGTATAATCAACCGATAACAAAAGTTCAAATAGACAAAATAAGGGGTGTAAGTAGTGATTCTATATTACACTCTCTTGTTAGTAAGGAGCTTATAGTTTCTAATAAGACTTTAGATACTATTGGGAAACCAAAACTGTATGAAACAACGGATTTATTTTTGGATGTTTTTGGTTTGGAAAGCATTGATCAATTACCTAAATCAGAAATTATCAGTAATGAAGAGATAAATAAATTTTTACAAAATTAGGAGGACGAGATGGCGGAAAGACTGCAAAAATTAATAGCTGCATCAGGATATACATCAAGAAGAAAGGCTGAGCAACTGATTTTAGATGGAAAAGTAAGTGTGAATGGTGAAGTTGTAAAAGAACTAGGGGTTAAAGCTGAACCTAGTGATATTATTATCGTAGAAGGTGTACGTTTATTAAAAGAGAATAAGAGATATTACTTATTCTACAAACCAGAAAAAGTTATTACATCAATGTCTGATGAAAAAGATCGAACATGTGTAAAAGACTTCTTTGAAAATGTTAATGAACGTGTAGTACCGGTGGGAAGATTAGACTATGACACATCTGGTGCGCTTATTATGTCAAATGATGGTGAATTTATCAATTTGATTACGCATCCTAAACATAAGATTAAAAAGACGTATATTGCAAAAATTAATGGGAAATTAGAAGATCATCACCTAAGAATACTTCGTAATGGGGTGAGAATTGATAATTATAAAACAGCTAAAGCTGATGTTAATATTGTGAAAAACAAAAACAAAAGTGGAAATACTTTAGTTAGATTAACAATACATGAAGGAAAAAATCGTCAAGTAAGAAGAATGTTTGAAGCGCTAGGTTATGAAGTAATTAAATTAAAGCGTGAATCTATTGAAGATTTAACTTTAGAAGGATTGAAAAAAGGTGAATATAGAACTCTTACAATTCATGAAGTAAAAAGGCTTATAAATAAGGCTAAGAACGGTGAAAAGTAAAAAAATTAGGAAGTGATGTATAGTGGCAGAGAGAATATTAATAATAGATGACGAGGAAAGAATTAGAAAGTTATTAATTATGTATCTTGAAAAAGAAGGATATATTGTCGATGAAGCTAGTAATGGTCACGACGGTCTTGAAAGATTAAAATATATGGACTATTCATGTGTTCTTCTTGATGTTCAATTACCAATGTTGAATGGAAAATCAATTTTATCGGAATTAAGAAAAACAAAGGCGACTCCGGTGATAATTATGTCTGCTCAAGCGGATGAGCAAAGTAGGGTTGAAGGGTTTGAATTAGGAGCGGATGATTATGTAATTAAACCGTTTAGCCCAAGAGAATTGATGTTAAGAATTAAGGCAATTCTCCAACGTACAAAACGTAGTGTATTCTATACTCCGGAACTTTATGCAAAAGATGTACTTGTTTTTCCAGGATTAATTATAGATGTTAATTCTCATAAAGTAATAGTTGATGATAGTGAAGTATTGTTAACGCCGAAAGAATTTGATTTATTACTATTTTTAGCTAAGTCACCTGATAAAGCATTTAAGCGTAACGAAATACTTCGAGCTGTATGGGATTATGATTTTTATTCGGATCTAAGGACAGTGGATACACATATTAAACGTGTTAGAAAAAAATTCGATAAGATTTCCCCAAAGGTTTCTCAAATGATTGTAACTGTATGGGGAATAGGATATAAATTTGATACATCACAAAATAGTCTATAAAAGGAGAATATATGCTAGCATTTTATAGAAATTTAGCAAAATTAACTAGAACTGCAAGTAAATTAGCAGGAAAAAAGGGAACAGATTTACCAGGTAAGGTATTAAGAAAAGTAAATGATAATATTCTTACTAAATTAGCTAGTGATTTTGATGAAATTGTTTTTGTAACAGGGACTAATGGAAAAACAACAACATCAAATCTTATCGGTCATACTTTAAGAGTTGCTGGTGAAAATTTTATTAATAATTTTGAAGGGGCAAATATGTTGGATGGTATTATCTCAACTTTTGCTATTCAAGGGAGAAATAATACTAAATTAGCTATTATTGAAATTGATGAAGGCTCTATTAAGCGAGTTATGAAATATATAACACCAACTAAATTTGTTATCAATAACTTTTTTAGAGATCAAATTGATAGATTTGGAGAAATTGATACTCTAATTGCTACGATTGGAGAACAACTTGAAGGTAAAAATATTCAACTAATTTTAAATAGTGATGATCCATTTGTTACAAGACTTTCTAAGTATGGTGAAGATAATATATACTTTGGAATTGCAAAAGATGCATATCAGTTTTCTGATTTTGGGATTTCTGAGTCTAAATTTTGTCCGAATTGTGGTATGGAGTTGATTTATGATCATGTTCATTATAGTCAACTTGGGTTTTACCATTGTTCTAAATGTGATTTTGAACATCAAAACGTAAAATATGAAGTAACAAAGGCTACGGTTGAACCGTTCATTAATATGGTTATTAATAATGGACATGTAATAAAAACAAAACTAGCCGGAGATTATAATATTTATAATTTATTAGCTGCATATTCTTTATTAAAAGAGTTAGGATTATCTGAAGATAAAATTGCAAAAGGACTAGGAACATATACCCCCACTAATGGACGTATGCAAAGTATAAGTTTTGCAAATGGATCTACAGTGTTATTAAATCTTGCGAAAAATCCAGCTGGATTGAATGCATCATTAGCTATTGCTAATTCGATTAAGGAAGAAATAAATTACTTATTAGTACTTAATGATAATGGTGCTGATGGAATTGATATATCATGGATATGGGATACAGACTTTGATATATTATTAGGTCAAAATATTAACAATATTGTATGTTCTGGAAAAAGAGCAAAAGAATTAGCATTAAGATTAAAATATTGTGGAGTTAATGCTAATGTTGTAGTCAATGAGGATATACCAGGAGCGGTAGCTAAATTGAAAAGCTATAATGAAAAGTATGCAATTGCTATCCCAAACTATACAGCATTAGTGGAAACTCAAAGAGAATTGGAGAAATAATTCTATGGATTTAAAATTATATCATTTTATGCCAGATAAATTAAATTTATATGGAGATATAGGTAATGTTATAGCATTAAAGAAACGTTGTGAATGGCGTGGAATTAACCTTGAGATTGAAAATATCACTTCAACAGATGGGGTGAAATTAACAGACTGTGACATGTTCTTTATCGGTGGAGGATCTGATAGAGAGCAGTGTATAGCGACAGAGCAATTTAGTAAGATTAAGAATGAGTTTAAATCTGCTATTGAAGATGGAATTCCAGCTCTAACTATTTGTGGAGGTTATCAATTTCTTGGTGAGTATTATAAGACTGTAGATGGTGATAAACTCCCTGGATTAAATATATTAGATTTTTACACAGAATCAAAAAAAGATGCACCGCGTCTTATAGGTAATATACTTGTTGAATCTGAAAAATTTGGTAATATTGTAGGATTTGAGAATCATGGTGGGAGAACATATCACAATTATGAAACTTTAGGTAATGTAGTAGTTGGATATGGGAATAATGATGAGGATAAAAAAGAAGGGATTCTTTACAATAATTTAATTGGAACTTATCTTCATGGTCCAATTTTACCTAAGAATCCTAATGTGACAGATTATCTAATCAAAGCTGCATTAGATAACAAATATGGAACTTATGACTTTATTGAATTAAATAATGATATAGAGTTAAATGCCAATAAACATATGGTCGAATTATTAAAAAAATCTGTAAAATAAATAAGAACAAGGTGAATCGAATATAGATTCACCTTGTTCTTTATTTTTAAAATTGTTGTATACATTCTTTAAACTTAGTTATTAATTCAGGAATTAACTCTTTATCTAAGCATGAGAAAGCTATTCTTATATGTTCATCATCCATAGAATACACGCCATATTTGTATTCGTTTAGGAATTTTAGTCTAAACTCATGGGCGTTAATTGTATTTGGTAGTTTAATAGTGAAGAAATAACCAGAGTTGAATGGTAAAATTGTAACTAAATTATCTATTTTTTCTTTGGCGATAGCGGATTTAAGTTCGTTATATCTATCTTGGATAATACAATCATTTTCTTCTTTTTCTTTAAGGGCTTCTTTATTATCTAGTAATCTAATTGCGATTTGTTGAGATAAGTTTGAAGGAGAAGATGTAGTACTTCTTAAAAATCCTTGAGTTTTTTCTAGAAGTTTTTGGCGTAAAGAGTCATCTTTTGTGTAATACGTGATGAAACCTACGCGTAATCCCCAACTGTAGAACTCTTTAGTGATTCCATCTAATTTAACTATTAGGCAGTTTGGATTATCTGCAAGTTTGTATGTTGCACTAAGAGTAGGAGTTTTGTGATTATCCTCGAAAAATAGCCCGAAGTATGCATCATCAGAAACGATGATAAGTTGTTTATTTGGGTGCTCTTTAGCGAAAACATCAATTACTTCAACTAATTGAGTTAATTCATCATCTGATGGTGTATACCCTGTTGGGTTATTTGGGAAGTTTAATATTAAAGAAATTTTATCTTCTTTAATGTCATAAAGTGCTGTTTTAAAGTTTTCGATACTAAAATTATTATTTTTATCAAACTGATTGTATTTATAGATGTTATTTCCTAATTTAATAGTGTATATTTGTGCATAGTTTTGCCAAAACAAATTTGGTAAAAGTAGAGCATCGCCTGCTTCACTAAATAAGTTTGCTGCTATATCAATACCTTGTGTAATACCTGTAGTTACCATTGGTAAAGATAAGTATTCATCATTAATTCTTGGGTTATTTTTTAAGATTTTTTCTTTCCATAATTCTCTCATTTTTGGTAATCCTGGTGTTGGAGAATATGGTAAATATTCTGAATTGCTAATTTCTGTAATTACTTTATTAATTGACGGCAATGCCATCGCTTTTTTATTTGCTGTAGCAATACCGATAGTAGCATTTATTGCTCCTGGAACAGCTGCTGTTTCTTTCGATTGAATTAGTACGTCTTGAGGTAAAATAATATTTTCACCTAATTTTGAAAAAAATGACATGGTATTCCTCCTATTTCGTATATAACTTAATTATACCACTAATAGCTGATTACTAAAAGATTTTAAGAAGAGTATTTTTATAATCGTAGCTAAAATTTGTTATTTGTGTTAGGATAGTAATATCTGATTAAAGTAGGAGAATTTGAATGAAAAGTGTAGATTTATTAAAAAACAAAGGTGTAATGAATTTTACCCCGATATTCTTACTGATTATTGTATATTCATTTTTACAAGGAATACTATTTGAATATGTCTTTAAAAATATAGTTGGTTATAATATTATATTTGTTTTATGTTCGTATATATTTTCAGCGGTTATTTTATTATTTTTTGTTAAGTATTTTGAAAAAACAACGTTTGAATATTTTGGTTTTAGTAAAGAAAATATTTTAGAAGCTATTAAAGTAGGATCAGGATTAGCTATATTTAGTGTTGTAGGAGTAGTAGCTATTTTATTGATGTCAAATAGCGTATCTCTAACATTAACAAAGGATTTAAAGATAGGTACAATAATTATTCTTATTATATTAGTTTTAATCCAAGGATTCCTAGAAGAGATTGTTTTTAGAGGGTATTTAATGACTAGATTAGCAGCGAAAAAAGGAAAATGGATTGCTATTATATTAAGTTCGATTTTTTACTTAGTATTTCGTATGTCTAATCCAAGTGCATCGAAATTAGATTTAATAAATATATTTTTAATATCAATTGTAATGTCATTATTATATTGGTATTTTGATAATATTTTAGTTATTGCAATTTTTCATGCTTTCTGGAATTGTATATCTGGTGTAGTATTTGGATTTAATATAAGTGGGATTAAAGTATCCGATACAATATTTACTGTTGAGGCAATTAGTGATAAGCAAATACTAACTGGAGGAAGTTATGGAATAGAAGGTAGTATTATTGCTACAGTTTTCTTTGCTGTTTTAGGACTTTTAGTGTATATGGGATTATATTTAAAAATGTTTAGAAAAATAGCGAAAAAATAAATAGAAATTGAATAAGATATAAAATTTTAAGCTTTAAATTTTATATCTTATTTTTTATTTTATAATAGGTTAATTTTAGTTAGAATATGGTTGTTGAATGATGGTTGTATTAATTATTTTATAGTACTATTTGCTAGTAAATATAGTTAGAATATGTTATAATAATGTGTATCTTTTTGGGCTTTATATCGGTTTGATAATAAAAAGATAATAAGATATAAGAAAAGTTCAATAATGTGAGGTGTAATTATGGTTAAAAATAAAGATGAAGTAAGATGTTCATTTTGTGGAAAAAATACTAACGAAGTTTTTAAAATGATTGCTGGGAATGACGTATTTATATGTGATGAGTGCGTTGATTTATGCTCAGATATAATCGAAGAAGAAATTGACTATAGAAATGCGAAAAATAAACCAGTATTTAAGTTATTAGAACCTCAGAAAATAATGGAACATTTGAATGAATATGTAATTAGTCAAGATAAAGCTAAAAAATCTGTAGCTGTAGCTGTTTATAATCATTATAAAAGAATTATAGCTAAAGAGAACAATGATATTGAATTACAAAAAAGTAATATTGCTTTAATAGGTAGCACAGGATCAGGGAAAACATTAATAGCTCAAACATTAGCGAAGATGCTTGATGTACCTTTTGCGATTTCTGATGCAACTACATTAACAGAAGCAGGATATGTAGGTGAAGATGTTGAAAATATTCTTCTGCGACTTATTCAAAGTGCTAATTATGATATAGAAAGAGCAGAAAAAGGTATTATCTATATAGATGAAATTGATAAAATCGCTAAAAAAGGTGAGAATGTTTCAATAACTCGTGATGTTTCTGGGGAAGGAGTTCAACAAGCTCTTCTTAAAATTTTAGAAGGGACTGTTGCTAGTGTTCCGCCGCAAGGAGGAAGAAAACACCCAGGAGAAGAAATGATAAAAATCAATACTAAGAACATACTGTTTATTATTGGTGGTGCGTTCTCTGGCATAGAAGAAATTATTAAACGTCGTCTTGGGGAAAAAGTGATTGGTTTTTCTAAGAGCGATGAGTTAAATGATAATGAGGATATTATTTCTAAAGTTAAACATGAAGATTTAGTTAAATTTGGTATGATTCCAGAATTTATAGGTCGTATTCCTGTTGTTTGTTATCTTGAAGAGTTGGATGAAAAGGATTTAGTTAAAGTATTAACTGAGCCTAAAAATTCAGTAGTTAAACAATATGAATATCTATTTGAACTTGATGGAGTAAAACTAGTATTTGAAAAAGAAGCGCTAGAAGAAATTGCTAAAGAATCGATTAAGAGAAAAACAGGAGCTCGTGGATTACGTTCTATTATCGAAGAGTTGCTTTTAGATGTAATGTTTGAAATTCCAAGTAAAAAAGATATTAAAACTTGCACGGTAACACGTGATAATCTAATTAATAAAACAAAACCAATTTTAAAATAAATAGGTTAGAGAGGAGTTCGTTTTGACAAAATATTATTTATTAGAGAATAGAGATTTATTCTTTCCGTCTAATACTTATACAATAGATGTAACGGACAAAAAATTTTTAAAAACAATAAAAACTGTAAAAAAAGATAAAATTCCAGTTTTTGTAACATATAAGAGAAAACCAATTGATAGTTATGATGATTCATTTTCTGAAGAGGATGTATTTGATAGTAATGGGTTCAATGTTTTCTTTGGGACATATGGTCAACTTACAATTGATAAAAAAAATAAAAAGTATGAATATCACTGCTATGGTATAGCTGAGGTCAAAAGTGGGGTTTATAACAATAATCTTGTAGAACACTTAGATATCAATATAAGAGAAGTCGTAGATAATGGATTTGATAAAGAAGGGTTATTAAATAGCATTAAGACAAAATTTGAGAGTTATTTAAAAAGAGAAAACTTTGATATAGATTTCTATAAAACTGACGATTTAGAAAAATTCATTAATAAAAATATTAAATTTTTCCCAATTGATAAAATGCTAAAACAAAGAGTATTATTTTTACTAGATTTAGAGAAAAAAGCAATATTCTTAAATAAAAGTCTAGAAGCATTCTTAGTTGGTAATAGTTTTAAACGTGAGATTGATGAGAAAGTTCGTACAAATATCGATAATCAACAGAAAGAATACTTTTTACGTGAACAGATGAAAGTAGTTCAAGATGAACTAAGACAAATTTCACCTGAAGATGATGATATTGAAAAAATTCGTCAGGCGATCAATGAAATCGAATTATCTGAAGAAGATAAAGCGGTATTATTAAAAGAAGTAGATCGTTTAGAAAAAACACCTGTTATGAGTCCAGAACACTCAATTATAAGAACATATCTAGATACAGTAATAGCTTTACCTTGGAATACTCTAACAGCAGATGAAATAGATATAAAAAATGCTGAAAAAATTCTTAATGAAGATCACTATGGTCTAGAGAAAATAAAAGAAAGAATTTTAGAGTTCTTAGCTGTTAAGAAGTTACGTGATGATATGAAGTCACCAATATTATGTTTATCAGGACCTCCAGGTGTTGGTAAGAGTTCATTAGCTAAGTCAATTGCCGCTTCTATGGGAAGAAGTTTTGTACGTATATCTCTAGGAGGGGTTCATGATGAAGCTGAAATTCGTGGACATAGAAGAACATATCTAGGTGCCTTACCAGGTAAAGTTATTCAGTCGCTGAAAAAAATTAAAACTAAGAATCCTGTAATATTATTAGATGAAATTGATAAAATGGCATCTGATATTAAAGGGGATCCAGCAGCTGCGATGCTAGAAGTAATTGATCCTGCACAAAATAACGAGTTTGTGGATCACTATCTAGATATTCCTTTTGATTTATCAAAAGTTCTATTTATTGCTACAGCAAATAACCTAAGTTTAATTCCAGCACCGCTTAGAGATAGAATGGAAGTTATCGAATTAGAATCATATACAATTAAAGAAAAAGAAAATATTGCTTCTAAATATTTAATTTCACGTCAAATTAAAGAGAATGGTCTGAAAAAAGGTCAAATTACTTTCAGTAAACAAGCCATTAATAAAATAATTAATGGTTATACGTATGAAGCAGGAGTAAGGAACTTAGAGCGCGTTTTCGGAGCTATCTGTAGAAAAGCTGCTTTGAAAGTTCTTCAAGGTGAGGAAAAAATTAAAGTTGGAGTTAATAACCTAGAAGATTTTGCTGGTCCTGAAAAATACAGCGGAAAAGACAAGAATGTAAAACCAGAGATTGGATTAGTTAATGGATTAGCGTATACAGTAGTTGGTGGAGATACATTAGAGATTGAAACGAGTATCTCAAAAGGTACAGGTAAAATTATCCTTACTGGTAAACTAGGGGATGTAATGAAAGAATCAGCTCAAATGGCTATTTCATTTTTACGTTCTAATGCAGAAAAACTAGGAATTGAAGATGTTAATTTCTCAGAAGTTGATATACATCTACATGTTCCAGAAGGAGCAGTTCCTAAAGATGGTCCGTCAGCAGGTATTACGATTACTACTTCAGTATATTCAGCTTTAACTAAAAAGCCGGTTGATAATAATATTGCAATGACTGGAGAAATGACTTTACATGGTAAAGTATTACCAATCGGAGGAGTTAAAGAGAAAATCTTAAGTTCTGAAAAAATGAATATTAATACTATTATTATTCCAACTAAGAATAAAAAAGATTTAATTGATATACCTGAAGAAGTTCTTGAAAAATTAACTATTCACACAGTAGACAATATTCAAGAAGTGTTTAAAATAGTATTTGGAGAATAAAAATGAAAAAGTTAAATACACATAATGTAGATTTACTTATAAGTGCGGTATCAAAAAAACAATATCCAGAACATGAAAAACCAGAAGTTGCAATGTGTGGTCGTTCAAACGTTGGGAAATCATCTTTTATTAATACAATTTTAGAAAGAAAAAACTATGCTCGTGTTTCTTCTAAACCAGGAAAAACTCGTACACTAAACTTTTTTGATGTAGATGATCAAGTAGTTCTAGTTGACGTTCCGGGATATGGATATGCAAAATTATCAAAACCTGAAAAAGAAAAACTATATGATATGATAGTTGAGTATTTTACTAATAGTGAAAACCTTGGATTTGTATTACATTTAATTGATAGTAGACATAAGCCTTCTCAAGATGATATTGAGATGAATGAATTTTTAAATTATTATGAAATTCCATTCGTTATAGTTATGACAAAAATTGATAAGATATCAAAAAATGAATTGGCTAAAAATACGGGAATTATAAAACGAGAATTAGATCTAACGAATAATATGGCGATTATTCCATTTTCTTCGGTTACTAAAATAGGTAAAGAGCAAGTACTTAGTGAAATTGCTAAAGTATTAGAAGATTAAAATTTGAAATAGAGATGAGAGGTGGCTCAAAAATCGTTGTTTTTAAGAAACAAGATTTTGTTGAGTCACCTTGTTTTTTGATTATCCTTAAGGTATAAGTGGTGTTTTTTTATAAATATTTTATCTTTACATGATAAAATAAACCTGGTATAATAAGGTTTAGGTGAGTCAACAAAAAAAGTTGACATTTTTCACCGAAAAGTATTGACATACTTTTACTTTAATGTTAGAATAGTATCTAGCTTAGAAAACTTAGCGTTATAGATTCAACTTTTTCATTAAAACACTTCATAAACACACACACATAAAATTAATAAAAAAGTTGAAACATAAGGAGTACAAACATGGCAGTAAAAATCCGTTTAAAAAGATTAGGTGCTAAAAAATCACCTTTCTACCGTATCGTTGTTGCTGATTCAAGATCTCCACGTGATGGACGTTCTATCGAAACTATCGGTACTTACAATGCTGTTAAAGAACCAGCAGAAGTTAAAATCGATGAAGAGTTAGCATTAAAATGGTTAGGTAATGGAGCTCAACCTTCTGACACAGTTAGAAGTTTATTATCAAAAGAAGGAATTATGAAAAAATTCCACGATTCAAAATTAAATAAATAATATATTTAGCCCCTTAGTTAATAAGGGGTTTTTGTTTTATAAAAATTGTGCTATAATTAAATATAAAATTTTAACAACAACAAACTACATGGCTGTAGAATGGTGTTAGAATCTAAGAATAGGAGGATGATATATGGAATATTTAATAGAAATATTACCTAGTCTGATGAATGGTGCACTTATAACATTAGAAGTGTTTTTTCTTGTTTTAGTATTATCGATTCCGTTAGGTATTGTAATAGCATTTATTATGCGATTTAATATTAAGTTATTAAATTACTTTATTAATATTTATATATGGATTATGCGTGGAACGCCGTTGTTACTACAATTGATTTTCATTTACTACGTTCTACCATCGGTGGGAATACGTTTTGACAGATTACCTGCTGCTATAATTGCATTTACATTGAACTATGCAGCTTATTTTGCTGAAATTTTCCGTGGAGGTATTGAATCAATACCAAAAGGCCAATATGAGGCAGCAAAAGTATTGAAATTTACACAATTTCAGACAATTAGATATGTTATTTTGCCACAAGTAATAAAAATTGTATTACCAAGTGTATTTAATGAAATAATGAGTCTTGTTAAGGATACATCATTAGTTTATGCATTGGGAATTAGTGACCTAATATTAGCTAGTAGAACGGCTGCTAATAGAGATGCTAGTTTGTTACCGATGTTTATCGCAGGAGCAATTTATTTGATATTAATAGGTATTGTGACAATTGTATCTAAGAGAGTAGAAAAACGTTATAATTATGATAGGAGGTAATGTATGTTAGAATTAAAAAATATTAGTAAAAAATTCAAAGATAGACAAATACTTTCAGATTTTAATTTAACTGTAGAAGAGAATAAGATTTTAGCAATAGTTGGACCATCAGGTGGTGGGAAAACAACGTTGTTAAGAATGCTAGCTGGTCTTGAAAAAATAGATTCAGGTGAAATTATTTATAATGGTGAATCTCTTCCGATAGATGAATTGGAAAAAAGAAATCTTTTAGGTTTTGTATTCCAAGATTTCCAGTTGTTTCCACATCTTACGGTTCTGGAAAATCTAGTTTTATCTCCAATGAAAACAATGGACATGGAAAAACGTGATGCTGAGGAAAAAGCAATTAAATTGTTAGAAAAACTTGGTTTAGAAAAACAGATTAATAATTATCCAATTTCTTTATCTGGTGGACAAAAACAGCGTGTTGCATTAGCACGTGCTATGATGATAGAACCCAAAATCATAGGTTATGATGAACCGACAAGTGCATTAGATCCTGAGTTAAGATTAGAAGTAGAGAAGTTAATACTTAAGAATAGAGAGCTTGGTATTACACAAATTATTGTAACCCATGATTTACAGTTTGCTGAAAATATTGCTGATAGCATTCTGAAAGTAGAACCGAAATAAGAGGTGATTAAATGAGAAAATTAAAATTCTTTTTAACACTTGTTATTATTGTTTTGATAATTACGGGTTGTGCTTCTGGAGGAAAAGATAAACCCAAAAAAGATAATTGGAACGATTTTCAAAATGATAAGAAAATCGTTATTGGTTTTGATAACACGTTTGTACCAATGGGATTTCAAGATAAAAGTGGTAAAAATGTAGGTTTTGATATAGATTTAGCGAATTCAGTATTTGAAAAGTACGGAATTAAAGTAGAGTGGCAAGCTATAAACTGGGATCTTAAAGAAACAGAATTAAAGAATGGGAATATTGATTTAATTTGGAATGGATATTCTAAAACTACGGAAAGAGAAGCTGTTGTACAATTTACTAAGCAGTATATGGTAAATGAACAGGTTGTAGTTGTAAAGAAATCTAAAAATATTAGATCTGTAACTGATTTAAAGGATAAAGTTCTTGGTGCTCAAAATGGGTCTTCAGGATACGACACTTTTAACGAGAATCCGGAAGTACTTAAAAATATTGTAAAAAATAATGATGCTACTCAGTACGAGAGTTTCAATGAAGCTTTAATTGACTTAGAAAATGATAGAATAGATGCATTATTAATAGATAGAGTGTATGCGAACTATTATTTAAAACAACAAAACAAATTAGAAGACTTTGATATTTTAAATGCTGGTTTTGATAGTGAGGCTTTTGCGGTTGGAGCAAGAAAAGCTGATATGACACTAGTTAATAAGATTAATGAAGTATTTTATGAAATGTATAAAGATGGTAAATTTCAAGAAATTTCTAATAAATGGTTCGGAGAAGATGTTGCAACTGAAGAATTAAAAAGTAAATAATAATATTTGGGAATGACTCAAAAATCGTGATTTCTGAGAAATAAGATTTTGTTGAGCCATTCCTATTTTTTGTAATATGATATAATAATGTGTATCTTTGTATATAATTGTTAAAAAATAAGTAAGGGTGTCAACAAAAAAAGTTTACAAATATTAGTAAAAGTACTTGATTTTTTTTAGAATATTATTTATAATAAGTAGGTATGTGATTAACTCACTGAAAAATAACTCTGTTCGTATTAAAAGCGTTCAGGGCAGAAGGAGACGATAATAATGAGAGAAGGAATTCACCCAGATTACCGTAAAGTTGTATTTATGGATACTACAAGTGGTTTCAAATTTTTAAGTGGTTCAACTAAACCATCTAAAGAAACTATCGAGTGGGAAGACGGAAATACATACCCATTATTAAAAGTTGAGATCTCTTCAGATACACACCCATTCTACACAGGGCGTCAAAGATTCGCTCAAGCAGATGGACGTATCGAACGTTTCAACAAAAAATACGGTATCAAGTAAGAAAAATAAAACAGACATTTCTTTATTGGATTGTCTGTTTTTATTCTATTAGTAATTATATAATATAAGCCCGAGGGGATTAATAATGATAGAAAATAGAAAATTCGGATGGATAGAATGTATTTGTGGCAGTATGTTTTCTGGAAAATCAGAGGAACTCCTAAGACGTATAAAACGCGGAGTAATCGCTAAACAGAAAGTACTTCTATTCAAACCGTCTATAGATAATAGATACGAAGAGAATAAGGTCTCTACACATAATGGAAATAGTTATGAATCTGTAAATATTGATAAAGCAGAGCAGATTTATGAGTATATAAATGATGAAAAATATGATATCATAGGAATTGATGAAGTGCAGTTTTTTGATGATAAGATTGTTGAAGTTATAAATAAACTTGCTGATAATGGAGTTCGTGTTATTGTCGCAGGTTTAGATATGGATTTCAAAGCTGAGCCATTTTACCCTATGCCTGAGATTATGGCTATTAGTGAAATGGTAACTAAACTTCATGCTGTATGTAATAAATGTGGAAAAGAAGCGAGTCGAAGTCAAAGATTAATTAATGGGGAACCTGCGAAGTATGACGATCCAATTGTAGTTATTGGAGCGAGTGAATCATATGAAGCTAGATGTCGTCATTGTCATGAAATTAAAAGATAAATTAGGAGGAAGAAATGGAAATTTTTGGACAACTTGAGATAGTTGAAGAGCGTTATGAGAAGTTAAACGAATTACTTAGTGATCCAGATGTCGTAAGTGATACAAAAAAACTTATGGAATACTCTAAAGAACAACGCTCTATCGAAAAAACAGTAGCTGTATTTAGAGAATATAAAGATATAGTTCAACAAATTAAAGATACTAAAGAACTTCTTGAAATTGAAGAAGATAAAGAAATGAAAGAAATGATGCAAGAGGAGATTAAAGAATTAGAACCAACTCTTGCACCTATGGAAGAAGAATTAAAAATTCTATTATTACCAAAAGACCCTAACGATGGTAAAAACGTTGTTGTTGAGGTTCGTGGAGCAGCTGGTGGAGATGAAGCACAATTGTTTGCAGGTGATTTATTACGTATGTACACTAGATTTGCTGAATCTCAAGGATGGAAAGTAGATGTACTAGAACGTTCTGAAACTGGAATCGGTGGTATTAAAGAAGCAATCTTTATTATTTCTGGGGAAGATGTATACTCTAAGATGAAATTCGAAAGTGGTGCACACCGTGTGCAACGTGTTCCTACAACAGAATCAAGTGGACGTATCCACACTTCAACTGCAACAGTAGTAGTACTACCAGAAGCTGAAGAGATTGAGATTGACATTAATGAAAATGATATCCGTGTTGATACATTTGCATCTAGTGGTGCTGGAGGTCAATCGGTAAATACAACTATGTCAGCTGTACGTTTAACTCACATTCCTACAGGAGTAGTAGTTTCTATGCAGGATGAACGTTCTCAGATTAAGAATAAAGAGAAAGCTATGAAAGTTTTACGTGCTCGTGTATATGATAAATATCAACAAGAAGAGCAAGCTAAGTTCGATGCTGAACGTAAATCTAAAGTTGGTACTGGTGACCGTTCTGAACGTATTAGAACATATAACTATCCTCAAAATCGTGTAACTGATCACAGAATTGGTTTAACTATTCAAAAACTAGACCAAATTATGGAAGGTAAACTTGATGAAGTTCTAGAAGCACTTCGTATTGCTGAACAAGCTGAAAAAATGGCAGAACTTAATAAAGGTGAAGAACTATAATGAACAGAAGGCAAGCTATAACAAAAGCTTGTCTTCTTTTAAGAAGACAAGGAAAAGAAGAATCTTTAGCAAGATTTTTACTAATGTATATGCTAGATGAAAGTTCACAGTTATTCTTGAATAAACTTTCAGAGCAATTATCTAAAGAAAGAGAAGAAAAATATTTTTCTTTGATTGAAAAACATATTAAAGAAGATGTTCCATTAAGTCATTTAGTAGGTTTTGAATATTTTTATGATAGAAAATTTAAAGTTACTAAAGATGTTCTTTCACCAAGGATGGAGACAGAGGAGCTTATTTATAAAGTAGTAGAATATGTAAAAACAACTAAGAAAAATAATTTAAGAATTCTAGATCTTTGTACAGGCAGCGGAATAATAGCTATCACATTAAAGAAAGAATTATCTCAATTCTCGATTGACGTCGTAGCTAGCGATATTAGTAAAGAAGCTCTAGAAGTTGCAAAAGAAAATGCGAAAACTCATACTGCTGATATTAGATTTATACAATCGGATATTTTTAATAATATTGATGATAAATTTGATATTATTGTTTCTAATCCTCCTTATATAGATCGTAAGGACGAAGTTACAATGGAGGATAATGTATTGAAATATGATCCGCATTTAGCATTATTTGCTGAAGAAGAGGGGATGTACTTCTATCGTAATATCACTGAACAAGCGAATAGTTACTTGAATGCCAATGGAGTTATTTTTTTTGAAATAGGTTATGATCAGAAAGATAAAATTGTAAAATTAGCAGATATGAATGGATATCATGCTGAAGTTTATAAAGATATAAATGGCCGTGATAGAATGGCGTTTTTAGTACGAAAATAGAAAAACAGGAGTTACTTAGAAAAAGTATCTAAGTAACTCCTGTTTTTCTATCACGTGATAATCTGTTTAAAATCAAAAAAATTATAGCTCTCTATATACTCCAACGCATTCTCCGATTATTTCAACGTTACGTGTAACGATAGGTTCGTAATCAGGATTACAAGGATAAAGGATTACATTGTCATTTTTAACGAATATTTTCTTTAAAGAAGCTTCGTTCCAGTCTGTTAGGCGAACAGCTGCAATTTTCCCATTTCTAACTGAACTTTGTTGACGGATAAATACTAAATCACCGTCAAAAATACCAGCTTCAATCATACTATCTCCCTTTACTCTCAGTGCAAAATCGGCTCTCATTCCTTGATCTATGAAAATATGCTCATCATATTCTTCTTCTATATATACACCGTCTCCTGCACAAATTGTACCTAGTATTGGCAGTTTAGATACGTCATCCGAAAAATCTTGCGGTGAGGAAGTATTATTATCGGGAGTGTTGATTTCCATAGTGTCGCAATCACCTACAAGCCAATCTGGATTAACTGATAAAAATTCAGCGATAATAAGAAGTTTATCCCTTTTTGGTGTATATTTTCCTTTTGACCAGTCGCTTATAGATGAAGGTGTAATATTAGTACAACGAGCAAGTTCAGCTTGTTTTATATTCTTTTCTTTTAAACACTTTTTAAATCTAATACTAAATGTTGTAGTCATAATATTTTTCCAATCTAATTTTGTCTATATATAAATTATAAAGTAAACCGTATATAAAATCAAGTAACTTTATAAAAAAGTTAAGAAATATGAATTTTTTACTTGATTTTCGGTTTTCCGTATGTTATTATATAAGTACGATAAGAAATTAAGTTTTACGTATAAAAAGAAAGAAGGTTTATTTTATGTTTATATATTGGATAATTATACTTGTATTATTGGCAAAGGTTTTTACATTTTTTGAAACTAATAAATTGAAGATTGTAAAAAGGGGAAAATTGAATCGTAAAGTGTATTAATTTATTTTATGATTTCAATATAGTTATTATGATAAAAAAATATTATTTACTACTATAAGATTAGGTGAATTATAATTATGATCTAATCTTATTTTTTTATCTTATATATATCAGCAAAATATAGATGTTGACTAATTTAGTACAACGAAGTTATTATAGCGTTTTCATTAATGAAATTGTTATAAAAACTATGTACTAATACTAGAAAATATTGTATAATAAAATTATAATAACAAAACTAGGAGGATTTCTTAAATGAAATTAGTATTAACTAGACATGGTGAAAGCCAATGGAATCTTGAAAACAGATTTACAGGATGGGTTGATGTAGACATCACTGATAAAGGTAGACAAGAAGCTATTAAAGGTGGACAAACTCTTAAAGAATTAGGGCTTACTTTTGATGTAGCTTACACTTCATACCAAAAACGTGCTATCAAAACTTTAAACCTATTCTTAGAAGAATTAGATTTATTATGGATTCCAGTACACAAAAGCTGGAGATTAAATGAAAGACACTATGGAGCTTTACAAGGACTTAACAAAGCTGAAACAGCTGAAAAATACGGTGATGAACAAGTTCACATTTGGAGAAGAAGTTTTGACGTAGCTCCACCTGCATTAGATAAATCTAGTGACATGTACCCAGGAAACATCGATAGATATAAAGAAATTCCAGAAGGAGAAATCCCAACAGGAGAAAGCTTAAAACTTACTATTGATCGTGTATTACCATACTGGGAAAGCGATATTTCTAAACAAATTAAAGCTGGTAAAAACGTACTTATCTCTGCTCACGGTAACAGTTTAAGAGCGTTAATCAAATACTTATTAAACATCTCAGATGAACAAATCTTAGATCTTAACTTACCAACTGGTACTCCATTAGTATTTGAAATCGACGAAAACTTAAACATTATCTCAGCACCAGAATTATTCTAATAAGTAATGAAAAAGCTGATAATATTACTGACAACCTTGCTAATTTTGCAAGGTTGTAGTTCTAAAGGAGATATTTCTACTGACCAATTACAAAATCTTACTAATTCAGTTTCGATAAACCAGCTAGAAAAAACAGAATTTAATAAAAAATATAATAAATTAGTTATTTCAACAAATGATGAGGTAATAACTAAAGAAGGTTTTGATACACTATTAAAATCATTAAAATTAAATAATTTTAATGGGAAATCAGTTAATGTCGAGGGTATTAATTTAAATGAGTTTAGTAATAAAGATTTTAATATAGCTATTATTACTAAGAATAATAATACCGTTGCATTTAGTGTTAAAGATAGCAGTAATAAAAACTATGAAATTACTAATAATAAATATTCAAAAGAGTATATGGAAAATAAATTAAACGAATTTTCTAAAGAGTTAATTAGATTTGATGAGTTAGCAGGAACTATTCAGACTGATCTTGATAAAGGGCGTTCTTTAGGAGATAAAGTAGAGAAGTTTAAAGAGGTATCTGAGAAGGTGAATACTTCTATGTTAACATTAAAATCATTATCTAATAATAATATTGAATATGAAAAATTAGAAGAAGTTAAACAGAAATTAACACGTTTAGAAGCTTTAACAAAAAATGTTATTGCTGCTGTAAATACTTCAGTAGAAAGTAAAAAAGGTACTGCAATAGATACGGCTTTCTTATCTATTAATGATATTGATAAGATAGCTCGTGATTTATCTGCAATGTAGTATTTATAGTTAATCTAGACTATAAAAGAAAATAAGAAGAGTATTATTTGGTATTGTACCAAAAAAGGTTAGACAAAATATTAAGTAATTTTTGTTTAGCATTTTAAACATTAAAATTAGTAATGTAGTGACTTTTGTTCCTTACAGTTGTTTTAGATTTTTTCCCTATTTAGTCAAGGATTTTAAAAAAAGGCGTAACCTTTGTCCTTGACTAACATAGGAGAAACTTAAAACTGTAAAAGGAGTGAAGGTCTTTTTTTATTTGTTCTTTATATTTTTTATAGTTTATAGAACTTAATCTATCTAAGTTCAATTTCATTCTTGCTTCATTATAATCCCTTATATAATAAATAATAGCTTCTTTTAATTCATTTACTCTGTATAATATTTTTGAATGATTCTGAGGTGAAGAAACCTCTATTTATTATATTATCTGAATTTTTTCGTTTTTCTCTTTATCAGAGGTGTATTTTCTAATAGTTCTTACAAATGATAATACAGCTGGTTTTCTCATCAATCTCAAATTTTTAAGTTTTAATGTTTTCATTCTATAACTATATCTTACGCTTCCTTTTTTAGAAATTCTATTTCTTATTATTTTTCAAAAGTAGTATCAAGCTCCATTTTGGAAAGTTTTTCTATTATTTAACAGTACAGTGAAATTAGGTAACTTTAATATCTTTATAAGATTATATTTTGTCTAGAATTTATGTGTTTTTATTAGTTCTTTATAGCGTTATTTTATTAGGTTTGTTATAAGTACAGATTTGAATGAAAAAATTTTTTTGTTATTTTTAAAATTTACTTAAATCATAAAAAAATATATTTGATTGTATTTTTATAAATTTTAATATATTAAATGTTGATTGTCTATTATATCTGTTTTGCTATTGAAAGCGTTAAATAAAAGATTTTCTGTTGTGTTTTATTTTAATTTAAAAAGTTTTAATAGTTTCAGTGTATTGGAAAAATTATTATATAATGATACACTTAGTAAGTCTTAAAAGTGTATTAGTACACTATATTTTTAAAAAAGGAGATTATATAGTTATGAATTTTTTAGATGTTTTTACTAAAACATTAATGAATCAAAAAATTAATACCGCTATCATTTCGAGTATAGCTATTATTTTATTAGGATACTTTTTACGTAAAAAAGGTGTTTTTAATGATTCAATCGGAAAGGTACTTACTTCAGTAGTGCTTACGGTGTCATTACCAGCTCTTGCGTTTAACTCATTCTTAGTCGACATAAATGAAAAGAGTTTAAAACAAGGTCTTAACGTACTAATTTGGGGTATTTTAGTATATATTGTTTTAATTGTTATAAGTAAACCTTTATTTATGAAATTTAAAGGTGATCAACAAGATACAATGCGTGTCCTATCTATTTTTGGATCTACTACATTCTTTGGGATTCCAATAGTAACAGCTATTTATGGTCCAACAGGAACACTTTATGCATCTATCTTTAATATCGGATATCGTATTTTCTTATATTCTTATGGATATATTAAAATGAGTGGATTAAAAATGACGATGAAAAATGTTAAGACAATGTTCTTAAATCCAATTGTTATCGCTACATTCTTAGGTTTATTCATTTGGTTATTCCAAGGAAGTTTACCTCAAGTAGCAGTATCGACTGTAAAAGATGGGCAAACAGTTGTTAAAGAATATGCATTTTTACGATTAGATCAAACATTACCGCAGTTTAAGCAAATCTTGACATACTTATCTAGCTTAGCTTCTCCATTAGCATGGTTAGCTATAGGTGCTACACTAGGTTCGGTATCGTTTAAAGATGCATTATCAAATAAACCAACTTGGTATTATACAGCGGTTAAACTTATCGTTATTCCAGCTATTAATATTGTAATTTTAGCAGTATTAGCTGTGACACACGTTTTACCAGTTGATCTTACAGCTCTAGGAACAATTGTTGTTATGATGGCAACACCTCCAGCAACAGTAGCTGCAGCGTATGCTATTAGCTTTGATAAAGATGCAGTATTAGCATCAAATGCATCATTACTTGGAACATTAGGAGCAGTTATTCTTACTCCAGTATGGATCGTAATTGTACAAATTATCGGTTCATTAGGAATTTTCCATTAATAACAAGATAGATTATTATAATCGGTAATAATAGAAAGACGGGATTGCCGATAAGCAGTCTCGTCTAATTTTTAATAAAAATGAATAAAGAAAGAAGGAAATGAAAATGACATTAAAAGTTGTATGTTATGGTGTTAGACCAAATGAAGTACCATTTTTTGAAAAATTAAATAAATATAATTTTGAATTAAAACTTGTAGAAGAATTATTAAATCATGATAATATTGACACAGCTGAGGGTATGGATGCTGTAATCTTACGTGGTAATTGTGTTGCTGATAGAATTAATATTGAAAAAATGAATGAGTACGGAATTAAATATGTATTTACTCGTACAGTAGGTTTCAATCACATCGATCTTCAAGCAGCAGCTGATTATAATATGAGTGTTGCTCGTGTTCCAGGATACTCTCCAAATGCAATTGCAGAGTTATCTTTAACGCTAGCAATGTCATTATTAAGACACGTTGCTCACACGGTGAACAA
Source organism: Gemella parahaemolysans (assembly GCF_053758945.1). Lineage (NCBI taxonomy): Bacteria > Bacillati > Bacillota > Bacilli > Caryophanales > Gemellaceae > Gemella > Gemella parahaemolysans. The sequence goes on along the minus strand of NZ_JBSMTP010000001.1, from coordinate 347,209 downwards.
AACATCAAAATATGACTTCCGTGTAGATGGAACAATGTTCAGTAAAGAAATTCGAAACTGCAAAGTTGGTATCATCGGAACAGGGAAAATCGGTTTAACTGAAGCAAAACTATTTAAAGGATTAGGTGCTGATGTTTACGGATTTGATGTTTTCCAAAGTGAAGAAGCTAAACATGTAGTTAAATTTGTCGAGATGGATGATTTATTAGAAAAATGTGATATTGTTAGCTTACATGTACCATACTTCCCAGGGAAAAATGATAAGATGGTAAATGCTGAATTTATCTCGAAAATGAAAGATGGGGCAATTTTAATTAATACAGCTCGTGGAGAACTACAAGATAATGCTGCTATTTTAGAAGCTATTAAATCTGGTAAACTTGATGGATTTGGAACAGATGTATTCGCTAATGAAGCAGAATTCTTCTTCAAAAACTTTGAAAACGGAGATGAAATATCAGATCAAGTGGTTAGAGAATTAGTTGATCTATATCCGAAAGTGTTAGTTACGCCACACGTTGGTTCTAACACAGACGAAGCTTTATCAAATATGATTGAAATTAGTTATGATAACCTAAATGACATGTTAACAAAAGGTTCAACAGCGAATGTTATTGAATTGCCAAAAACTAACTAATAATAAGTAAATATATAGGCTGTTGATGAATGGAGAAAATTCATGAATCAATAGCCTAATTTAATAAAAAGTGTAAAAGACGTTAGTTTTTTGTGGGATTTGATTGCTTAGGAAGTAGGAGGAAGCTACACTATATTAAGCAGTGTAGCATTTCTCTATTTTTATATTTAAAACTCTTTGTCAAATTTGGGGCATAAAGTAAAATAGGAGATGAATTCTAGGTGGTAGTATACGACCTAGAATTTTTTTTGTTAATAGCTCTTTAACAAGTGGAGGAGGCGGAGTCTTTGAAATAAAAAAATATCCGTTATAAGAGTGAGAGATAAAAGTTAAATAATTGAAAGATTATTCTTTTTTGATGAAATAAGAGTAGTTCAAGCTCTAAAATAAAGAAAGATCCAAGCGGAAATATCGCCTAGATCTTAGTTACTTTTTATATGTATTGAATTCGATAAAGAGCTTATCAGTATAGCTTTAAATAAAATCAGTTGGTTTTATATCGTCCATACCAATCATTGGATCGATTATATTGATATTTTGAAAATTCAATATATATCCATTTATTTCTTCTTTTATTTCAAGATTTTGCATTTCCGCGTCTCTATCAGTTGTAAAGAACCATTCCAGTGCTGTCTGTCTAGTTACGACATTTGTTGGTTCTATTGACTTGTAAAATACATTTGAGCTACCACAAAGTATCAATTTTTTCTTAGCTCGTGTTATTGCAGTATAAGTTAAGTTTTTGTTTAACATAAAGTTATAATTATCGATAAATGGAATTATAACATTTTCAAATTCTGAGCCTTGTGCCTTGTGAATTGAGCAAGCATAAGAAAGGGTAATTTGGTTTAGCTCTGTTTTTTCATATGTTACATAATTGCCATCATAGTCTATTACGATCTTTACTTTATTTCCTTCTTTATAAATTTGCTCTATATATCCTATATCACCATTAAAAATATTATCTTCAGGTCTATTTACTAACTGCATTACTCGATCATTAACTTTATAGATTAATTCACCATATTCTATTTGCTCTTCGTTGTCATTGAATCTTGATTGAATAGCCATATTTATCTCATTAATGCCACTTGTTCCTTTGTAAATAGGAGCTAATATTTGAATATTTTCTTTAGCAGAACCTTTTATTAAATCATCATAGATGGCTGAGATGACATTTATCATTTCATTTTTGTTTGCAGAGATAAATTCTTTATCATCGAAGTTTTCCAAGACATCAAATGGAATATTATTTTTTATTGAGTGTGAAATGTTTATAATACTCGAATGTTCACTTTGTCTAAAAATTTTATTTAATTTTACTGTAGAAATTGCTTTTGAATTAATTAAATCATTAAGGACATTACCAGGAGCAATAGAAGGAAGCTGATCGTTGTCTCCAACTAATATAATTTTAGCATCTTTGTTAATGATTTTTAGTAAATTGTACATTAAAAATACATCAATCATACTAGATTCATCTATTATAACTAGTTCTGATTTAATAAATTTCTCGCTAACGAATTCTTCCATATTTTCATCTTCTGTACTCCAACCAATAGCTTTATGAATTGTTGAAGCATAAAAGCCGGTACTCTCTGACATTCTTTTTGCAGCTTTACCGGTAGGAGCGCATAAAGTAAGAATATTTCTAGATTCATCAAGTAAATCATGAACACTGTAATTTTTTATTTTTTGGAATATTTTAATTACAGCTAGTATTATAGTGGTTTTCCCGGTACCAGGTCCTCCAGTAAGAATAGCAAAATTATTACGTATACAGTTTTTTATCGCCGCTATTTGTACTATATCGTAAGAAATTTCTAATTCCTCTTCAACTTCATTTATATACTTATCTAGCAAGCTATCACTGATTTCAATTGTATTTTCCTGTTTTAATCTTTGAGTTATATCGCTGTAAATAGAATATTCAGAGTAGTATATTTCTGGTAAAAATACTCTGTCTTCGATTTCTATTAATTTTCCAGTGTCTAAGGCATATGTATAGGAGTTTAATATATCTTCTTTTGAGACTGCTATATTACGTGATGAGTATAATATATTAAACGTATTGTAAAGCAGGTTGTTTTTAGAAATATATGTATTTCCTGTTGAAAAACAATATGAATTTATAGTATAAATAAAGGCGTATAGAATTCTTTCGCGATCATTTGCAGCTATTTCATTTGTTTCAGCTATTTTATCTACAGTTTTAAAGTTGATTCCTTTAATATCTTTAATTAATGAATAAGGATTTTCTGTAATGGTACGTAGTGTGTTATGTTTATAGAAGTTATATATTTTTAGAATTAAATTATTACTTAGATTGTACTCGTTTAGTTTAAGAATTATATCTTGTGTCTGTTTATTTGCAACAATAGTAGCATAAATCGTATCTTTTCGTTGCTCAGGAATACCTTTTATTTTAAATAGAGAATCTTTATCTTCATATATTTTATCTAAAGCATCTACTCCTAAAGTATCAACGATTAATTCTGCTGTTTTTCTCCCAACACCTTGAAATATAGAACTTGATAGATAAGACACTATAGCTTCTTTATCTTTTTCGATAACGGGTTCTACAACAATTGCTGATAATTGAGTTCCATATTTTCTGTGTTGTACTATTTCGCCTTTGAACGAATAAAGATCATCTTCTACAAATTCAAAATCATTAAAAGTACCAACTACACTAAGATAATCCCCATCAACAAAATCGTACTGATCATTTAAAAATATAGATAATATATAGTAATTATTCTCTTTGTTATGAAAAATAACTTTATTTAAATAACCTTCTACAGTTTGCATAATTAACTCCTATTAATTTCTTTATATGAACAATGATAATATATTATAGTAAAAATGTCTAGTAGGTGGATATGATTATACTTTTATAGATATGAAAAAATTATTAAAGAAAATAAATATGTTATTTTAATTACAAACTATGTTTCGTTATGGCAATATTTTTTATAAAGTGTTATAATAATGTGATAACAATTAAAGGAGGTTGGATTTGTGATCACTGTAAAAGATGTATATAATCAACTAAATGTATTAGCAGATGTTAAACTTGCTGAAAAATGGGACAATGTTGGCTTAATGTTAGGTGATAATAATAGTAATGTTAATAAAATTTTAGTTTGTTTAGATGTAACTACAAAAGTAGTAGAAGAAGCTGTGGAAAATAATGTAGATTTAATAGTTTCTCATCATCCTCTTATTTTTAAACCATTGAAATCATTGGATTTTACAGATGATTTCAAGTCTAATATTATTAGAGATTTAATAAAGAATGATATTTCAGTAATTTCATTTCACACTAATTTGGATTCAGCGAAATTAGGTCTTAACGATTATTTGGCTAAATTACTTGATTTGGATGATATTAGAGTATTATTTGAACATAATTTAGATAAAGAAGCTGGACTAGGAAGAATAGGAAAATTATCTTCATCATTATCTGTAGAAGATTTTATAGTATATATTAAGGAAAAATTCTTATTGGATAGTGTTTCTACTGTTATTGGGAATGATAAAGAAATTAAAACAGTAGCATTATTAGGAGGAAGCGGGGCCGACTTTCTATATTCACTACCAGACGTTGATATCTACTTGACAGGTGATGTAGGGTATCATGCTGCACTTGATGCTATAGAAATGAAAAAAAATATTATTGATATTGGTCATTTTACAGAAAGTTTAGTAAAAGATTTATTAAAAGACTATCTTTCTAAGCAAGGTATTGAAGTTATTAAATCAAATGTGGAGGAATCACCATTTAAAATTTTATAAAGGAGGAATATAATATGGCAAAAGCCACACCGACTATGGAAGATTATATTGAAGTAATTTATTCTTTGGTAAAAAATAAAGGCTATGCACGAAGTGCGGATATAGCAGAAAAACTAGACGTTTATCCATCTACTGTAACTAAAATGTTGAAAAAACTTGATGTTGAAGGCTATATTGTATATGAAAAATATAGAGGTATTGCCCTAACTGAGCAAGGAGAAAAAATGGGTGAATATGCTTTAACAAGACATGAGTTATTAGAAGATTTTCTAAGACTAATAGGAGTAGACGAAGATAAAGTTTATGAAGAAGTAGAGGGTATTGAGCATCATTTTGGTAAAAGTTCATTAGAGAAAATTAAAGATTTGATGAAATACCTAAGAGAACATAACTATAAAGCGTAATGGAGAATTAGAGTGGCTGATAAAGAGTATTTAAAATTATGTAATCATATTTTAGAAAACGGAATAGAAAAAGAAGATAGAACAGGGGTTGGTACAAAGAGTATATTTGGATACCAAATGAAGTTTGATTTATCTGAGGGATTCCCATTATTGACTACAAAAAAAGTAAACTTCAATTTAGTATGGTCTGAACTATTGTGGTTCATTAAAGGAGATACTAATATTAAGTTTTTACTTGAAAATAAAAATAATATTTGGAATGAGTGGGCCTTTAAAAAATGGATAGAAAGTGATGAGTATACTGGGCCAGATATGACAGATTTTGGTCATAGAACTCTAGTTGATGAAGAGTTTTCTAAACAATATAAAGAGCAAATGTCAATATTTAAAGAACGAGTTCTAACAGATGATGAATTTTCAGAAAAATACGGTGATTTAGGTAATGTTTACGGTAAACAATGGAGAGATTTTAATGGTGTCGACCAATTAAAAAATGTTGTTGAACAAATTAAGAGTAATCCATCATCTCGTCGTTTAATCGTTTCATCATGGAATCCAGCAGAAGTCGATACAATGGCACTTCCTCCTTGTCACTCGTTGTTCCAATTTTATGTGAATGATGGGAAATTAAGTTGTCAATTATACCAACGAAGCGGTGATGTGTTTTTAGGTGTTCCATTTAATATTGCTTCTTATTCATTACTTACTATTTTGATTGCTAAGGAATGTGGGCTTGAAGTGGGTGAATTTGTGCATACTTTAGGTGATGCGCATATTTACAAAAATCACTTTGAACAAGTAAAAGAACAAATGTCTAGAACACCATATTCATTACCGGAATTAAAAATAAATGCTTTTGAAAGTATTTTTGATCTTAAAATAGAAGACGTAGAAATTGTAAATTACGAGAGTCATCCGTTTATTAAAGCACCAATAGCAGTTTAGGAGGGATAATATGTTATCACTAATAGTTGCATATGATAAAAATAAATCTATAGGACAAGAAAATACGATTCCATGGCGTTTAAAGAGTGATATGTTGAGAGTTAAAGAATTAACTACTAACCAGACTATTATCATGGGCCGTAAAACATTGGACAGTATTGGTAGAGCGCTACCGAATAGGATAAATAGAGTATTAACTCGTGATAAGAATTCTTTAAGTCACTATTCAAATATTGAAGTATATACTGATGATTCGATTCTAGAAAATATAAAAACGGAAAAGGCATATATTTTTGGCGGAGGAATGATTTATAATAAATATTTCGATAAATGTGATGAAATGTTTATAACAGAAGTAAATACAATTGTAGAAGCTGATACTAAATTTCCTGAATTTGATGAAAATGAGTGGGAATTAATAAGTCGTGAAGAATTCTTCAAAGATGAATATAATGAGTTTGATTTCGTATTTTTACATTATAAAAGAAAGAGGAAATAATAAATGTTAGAAAAAGTGAAGATAATTATTGATTCGTCAAGTGATTTAACTTTTGATGAAATTGAGAAATATAATGTGGATGTAATTCCTCTAACAATTAATATTGATGGAAATGAGTATGATTACCGTACAATAAGTAATGATGAGTATATTGAAAGAATGAGAACAGCTACATCTTATTCAACTAGTCAACCGGCAATCGGTAAGTTTTTAGAAGCTTATGAAAAATGGACGAAAGAAGGGTATAAGGTGATTGTTTTAACACTTTCTTCTGCTTTAAGTGGTACGTATAATACCGCGGTTACAGCAAGTTCAGAATTTGAGGGGATACATGTTGTTGATACTAAGACAACAACACGAGGTATGTTTTTCTTACTTAAAGAGTGTTTAAAACAACTCGAAGAAAATGTATCTGTGGAGGAAATTGCGGAGAACTTAAGAGAGAAAGCTAAAAATATTTTAACGTATGTTACAATCGATAAACTTGACAATTTGGTAAAAGGTGGTAGACTAAGTAAGTCACAAGCTTTAATTGGAGGTTTACTAAATATTAAAGTTTTAACGCAGTTAAAAGAAACTGAGTTAGTTGCCTTAGATAAAGTTCGTGGTAAGAAAAAATTAGTTCAAACTTTAATTAAACATATTGAAGAAGCGAAACAAGGAAAAACAATAAAAAGTATCAGCTTGCCAAATGCTTTAGCTGATGAGTATGTAGCTTTAATCAAATCAGAATTAAAAGAAGTATTTGGTTATGAAGTAAGTGAAGATGAAATATTTACTACAACGCCAATTATTTCGACACATACAGGAGAAAATGCAGTAGGTATCTTAGTAGAGTTAGTATAATCGGAGGTAAAGATTATGACAAATTTCGATGAAACAAGATTATTTGATAGCAATTTTTATGATAAAAATGATATTCACAACATTTTAAAAAATGTTGTGGAAACAATTAAACAGCGTGGATATGATCCTATTAATCAGTTAATGGGATATATTAAAACGGCTGACCCAGTATATATTCCTAGAGATAATCACGCAAGAGAGCAAATAAGATTGATTGATATGGATGATATACTAGAGTACTTATTATACTTTTTTATACAGGAGTCTTAGATGTTAGATAAAAGAATTATGGGGCTTGATTACGGATCAAAAACTATAGGTGTTGCCGTTAGTGATTTGTTAGGTTTTACTGCCCAAGGTATTGAAACTATTAATATTAATGAGCAGGTTAAAGATTTTAAAATTAAAAGGATTAAAGAATTAGTTCAAGAGCATAATGTAGGAACAATAGTGGTTGGTCTTCCAAAAAATATGGATAATTCTGTAGGATTTAGAGGCGAAGCGACACTGTATTTTGTAGAAGTATTGAAAAAGAAAATTAAGAATGTTGAAATAATTTTACAAGATGAGCGCTTAACGACGATGGGCGCAGAAAGAGTACTTCTTGAGGCTAATGTTTCAAGAAAAAAAAGAAAAAATGTTATTGATAAAATGGCTGCTGTATTAATATTGCAGACATATTTAGATAAATTAAATTAATATAAGATCTCAGGAGGATAATAAAATGCAAGAGAAGGATTTAAAAAATATTAGTATCGATAATACTGAAGAGGTATACACACTTAGTACGTTAGAAGGTGAAGAAAAAGAATACCGCAAAATTTTAGAATTTACAAACCCAACAAACGGTAACCTATATTATATCTTTGCTGAAGAAGAAACAATCGATGAAGAGGAAATTAGTATTTTTCCAATGGTGTGTGTCGAAGATGGTGAAGATAGTGTAAGATTTGAACCGGTTGAGACGGATGAAGAATACGATATGATTTCAGAAGTATTAGATACTTTCTACTACGATGAGAGTGAGTAAAAATGAGAGAAGATAAAATAAGAAGAAGTAGAGAATTAAGAGAAAAAAATAGGAAGAAAAAATCTATCATTCCTATCTTATTGACAATAATACTTGTTATTGGAATCGGAATATTATCATTATTTTACTATATGATAACACCAGTCGATAAGAGCAATAATAAAGATATTAGAATTGAAGTTAAAGAAAACTATGGAAGTGCAAAGATAGCACAAGAATTAAAGGCAAAAGGTTTAATTCGTAATGAAGAAGTGTTTAAGATGTATGCGAGATTATCCCCTAATGCATCGTTTTATGTTGGAAATTTTAATTTAAAACAAAGTATGAGTTTACCTCAAATAATTCAAGAGTTAGCGGCTAAAGATAAAGCGAGTTCTGGTAATACATTTGCATTAATTGAAGGTGATAGCATACTTAAGATTGCTAAGAATTTAGAAAAGACAAAATTAAGTGGAAATGAGTTTTTAGAGAAAGTTAATGATGCTGAATTTATCAAAAAACTACAGAAACAATTTCCAGAGCTAATTACTAATGAAGTATTTGGTAAAGATATTAAATATGCACTAGAGGGGTACTTGTATCCAGCAATTTATGATATAAATGATGATGAAACAGTAGAGAGTTTAATTACTAAGATGGTCAAATTAACGGATGAAAAGGTTGTTCCATTGTACAATAAGAATAATAAAGTATGGAAAGTAAATGGTAAACAAACTCAAATTTCTATCCATGATTATATTACTATGGGTAGTATACTTGAAAAAGAATCTACTAAATCTGACGAGAATAAACTCATTGCTAGTGTATTCTTAAATAGATTAGCGCAGGGGATGAAACTACAAACTGATCCATCAGCTAATTATGCAGCTGATAAGTTAACAGGAGCTCCAACACAGGTAGAATTATCATTAAATTCACCTTATAATACATATGTTGTGATAGGTTTACCTCCTGGTCCAATTTCTTCTGTTGGGGCAACTTCTTATGAGGCATTAAATAATGCTGAGAATACAGAGTATCTATATTTCTTGCATGCAACAAAAGATGGAAAAGCATATTTCTCTAAAACATATGCTGAACATGAAGCATTAGCTAAAGAGCATATTGAAGGTTATATTCCAGCTGGAAGTTAATTAGGATATTATAAATTGAATATTAATGAAAATTTTGTTTGGATTATTTTTAAGCTGAATTTAATAAAAAAAGTAGCGACTTGTAAATTCTATTTACGAGTCGTTACTTTTATATTAGGGATGCTACTATTGAATTAATATGGATTATAGGGTAAAATTAGTTGTAAGATTAAAATTTAGGAGTGTTTATGCAACAGTATTTTATAAATGAAGATTTGAATGTTGAATCAACATATGAATTGTCTAAAGATGACAGTAATCATATTGTAAGAATTATGAGAAAGAAAATAGAAGATAAAGTATATGTTGTATTTAATAATGAAGTTAAATACATTTGTACAATTGTTGATAATAATGTGGACAAAGTTCTTGTTACGCCGTATGAACAAGTAATAGGTACTAATGAATTATCGACGAAAATAACAGTGGCTATTCCGCCATTAAAAAATGATAAAATTGAATATTTAATGCAAAAATTAACTGAACTGGGCGTTAATAATATAGTGCTATTTAATTCTGAGAGAAATGTCGCTAAGGTAAAGAAAGATAAGGTAGATTCTAAATTAAATAGATGGAATAAAATCGTAAAAGAGGCTGCAGAGCAATCTAAGAGAAATATAATTCCTGATATCACTTATGTTGATAGTTTGAAAGATTTAATTGCATTTTCTGAAAAATTCGATCATAAAGTTGTAGCTTATGAGAAGGAATCTGTTAATGAGGAGAATATCAATCTTAAAAATTTACTTAATTCGAATTTAAGTGATAAAGAGGTTATAGCAGTATTTGGAAGTGAAGGTGGACTTTCTGAGCAAGAGGTGGATCTTTTAACTGAAAATAAATTTGATGTGATAGGATTAGGAAAAAGAATACTAAGAGCCGAAACTGCACCATTATATTTTGTTAGTTGCGTCGCATATTTTAGTGAATTTAATTAAAGGAGTCAAATTATGAGTGTTGAATTAAACTTAACAGCAAAAGAAATATATGAAAAAGAATTTAAAAAAAGTAGAGTCAAAGGATATAGTGAAGAAGATGTTAATGACTATTTAGATTTAATAATTGAAGACTATATGAAGTTAGATAAACTTATGACTAGATTAAAAGAATTAGAAATAGAAAATCAAAACTTAAAGATAAAAATAGAAGCGATTAAGAGTTCTAGTCGTGAAGATAAGCCGGTTCAGGTTACTAACTTAGATATTTTAAAAAGATTATCGAAACTTGAAACAGCTGTTTTCGGTACAAATAACGTAGATCACGATTTATATTAATTATGTTTAGAGGGGTATTCCATGAATATTTTATTAATAGTTTCTGGGGGGATTGCAGCATACAAATCAATTGATTTATGCAGTTCTCTTGTGAAGAAAGGTAATAGTGTAAAAGTAGTGCTTACAAAAAATGCTGAAAATTTTGTTACACAACTACCTTTTCAAACTTTAACAAAAAATAGAGTTTATACAAGTACTTTTGAAGAAATTGATGAAAACGAAATACAACATATAGATTTAACAAAATGGGCGGAAAAGATTGTTGTAGCACCAGCTACAGCTAATTTAATTTCAAAATTTGCAAATGGAATTGCAGATGATTTAGCTACTTCATTAATGCTGGCAGTGAGAGATGTGACTAAAGTTTATATTGTTCCTGCAATGAATACATTTATGTATAGAAATCCAATTATTCAAGAAAATATGAATAAACTAATAAAACTTGGATTTAAATTTGTAGAGCCAGATAGCGGTCTATTAGCATGTGGGGATGTTGGAGAAGGTAAATTTCCGTCTATTGATAAAATTGAGAGTTTTATTTTTCATGAAGTTGAACAAGATTTGAAAGGTAAAAAAGTTCTAGTGACTGCAGGGCCTACGAAAGAATTCATCGATCCATTTAGATGTTTAACTAATCCCTCTACAGGGAAAATGGGTATCTCTCTTGCAAATGAATGTGCAAGAAGAGGAGCAGAGGTAATATTAGTATCTAGCATTGATAATGATACTATAAGTAGTAAAGTAAAGAAAATAAAAATCACTAGTACAAATGATATGTTTGAAGCGGTGAAAAATAATTTCAAAGATTGTGATTTTATCATAAAAGCAGCAGCTGTATCAGATTATACACCCGTACAAGTTTTTGAAAAAAAAGTAAAAAAACAAGAAGGAAATTTAACAATTGAATTTCAAAGAACACAAGATATTCTAAAATATGTTGGGGAAAATAAAACAGATAAACAAAAAGTTATTGGTTTTGCTGCGGAAACAAATAATTTGATAGAGTACGCAAAAGAAAAAATAATTAAGAAAAATCTTGATTATATTGTTGCTAATGATATATCTAAAAAAGATATAGGTTTTGGTAGTGATGATAATGAGGTCTATATAATAGATAAACACAATAATATCAAAAAAATTGATAAGAGTAGTAAAAATAATATAGCAAAAGCTATAGTTGATGAAATATCAAAATAAATTAACTTTAATTTTAAGGAGGTGAGATTATGTATGCTGAGGTAATAATTGATGTAAATAATCATAATGTTAATCAAGTTTATTCTTATCTTGTACCTGAGGAATTTAAAGACAGGGATATTGTAGGATATAGAGTTGAGGTTCCTTTTGGAACAAGAACGGTTCAAGGTTATATAGTAGATACTAGAAGAGAAAATTCAGAAATAGAATCAACGAATAAGTTTAAATATATAAAAAAACTAAAGGATGATTTTCCAATATTAACAAAAGAAATGATTCTGTTATCAAAAGTAATGGCGGATGAACTTTTTTGTACAAGAATACAGGCCATTGAAACAATTGTTCCAACGAGCTTAAAGAATAAGTATGTAGAATATTATGAGCTACTTGATGCTAATAAAACATTACTTTTAGATTATGCAAAACATTTCAATATGGATAACTTAATTGAAAAAAATAAATTCGAAAAGTTATTTTCAATTGAACAAATAGGCTACTTAATCTCACTAAAAGCTGTAAGACTTATAAGTAGGATTAAAGAAATTAAAAATAACGAAACAGAAGAGTTCTTTGTGTTGAACAAATATAAGGATGTTAAATTAACAAAAAAACAAAAAGAATTAGTCGACTATTTAATTATTAATAATAAAATAAAAAAATCAAAGGTTAAAGATAAACTTAGCATAGGTAACTCTGTTACGAAAAAACTACTTGAAAAAAATGTAATTAGAATTATTGAAGAAGATGTTAAACATGATATAAATACATCTATACTAGAAAATAATACGAAGCTAAGTGAACATCAACAAAGAATTTATGACAGAATTAGCGAGAATTTTGATAGTAAAAAGTTCAATGAGTATCTTTTGCATGGTGTTACAGGTGCTGGGAAAACAGAGATTTATATAAAACTTGTTGAAGAGGTTGTTAAAAAAGGAAAAGATGCTATAATATTAGTTCCTGAGATTATATTAACACCTCAAATTGAAAAGAAATTTAGAAAAGTATTTAGCGATAATATAGCGGTTATACATTCTAGATTAAATTCAAAAGAAAAGTATAATGAGTGGAAAAAAATTCGAGATGGTAAGGTTAAAATATGCTTAGGTACTCGTTCAGCAGTTTTTGCGCCGTTTAATAATCTAGGTATTATTATCATTGATGAAGAGCATGAAAATAGTTATAAACAGACTGAGTCACCAAGGTATGATGCGAAGGATATTGCTAGAAAGCGTGGAATCTATAATAAATCTACGGTAGTATATGCTAGTGCAACACCTTCAGTTGATTTATATTATAATTTTGAAAAAAATAATCCTAACAATTTATTAAAACTTACCCATAGGTTTAATAATAAATTACCTATGATAAATATAGTGCATACCGAAGAAAAAGAAGATGTGATTGCTAGTGAATTGCTTATTAGAATTAAACAAAAAATAGAGAAGAAAGAGCAAGTGCTTTTATTAATGAATAAACGTGGTTATACTAACTTTATTCGTTGTTTTTCGTGTGGACATTTATATAAATGTGAAAATTGTGATATAAGTTTAAACTACCATAAACATGATAATTTATTGCATTGTCATTTTTGTGGATATCAAAAGAAAATTTCTAATATACCTAAATGTTGTGAACATCCAGAATTAGTTTCGGGGAATTATGGAATACAGCGCGTTGAAGAGTACCTATATCAAAATATACCAGATGTTAGAATTACAAGGATGGACTCTGATACAACTAGTAGAAAAGGAGCATATGAAAGGCTACTTACTGATTTTAAAAATCACAAATCTGATATTCTATTAGGAACGCAGATGATCTCGAAAGGACTAGATTTTCCAAATATTACTTTAGTTGGTGTATTATCTATTGATAATATGATAGCACTGCCTAGTTTTAAAGCAAATGAGAAACTATTCCAATTACTAGTTCAAACAGCTGGTAGGGCTGGACGAAGTGAGAAGGATGGGGAAGTTGTCTTTCAAACTAATATAGCTAGTAATATACTAGATTATGCAATTGAACATAGCTATGAGAAGTTTTATAAATATGAACTTAACAGAAGAAAGTTAATAGACTATCCACCGTTTTGTAAAATCTCTTTTATAACTATAAAAGGGTATGATGAACAAAAGACGGAACGTGTTGCTAAAATGATATTTGATTTTATTAGTAAAAAGCAAACTAATTTATCAATATTAGGGCCTAATAAGAGTCTTTTTTATAAAATAAATAATGAATATAAATTTAATATTGCGATAAGATACCAAGATGAAGATTATAGTAAACTGTTTCCTTTATTAAAGTATATTAATGATTATTTTGCTGAAAGTTTTTCTAGAGAAAAAATTACAATAACGATTGATAATTCTGCACTGGATTATATGTAAATGGGGCTGACCCAAAAGCTTTAAAATTTAACAAAGTTCATATGAAAACTCATAGACGCAGTGGTTTATTGATATCTAAAATCGCTTTTTAAAAGCTTTTAAGATATCTAATAAACTGTGCGGGGGTGAATCAATTTCTCTGAAATCACGATTTTTGAGTCACTCCCAAAAATCAATTGTATAATTTTAAATAAATCAACTCAAATTAAAACTATTTTGAGTTGATTTATTTTTTTCAAAAAACTGTAAAAGTTTGAAAAAAACGCGATTTTATCGTATAATATAATGATATAGATTTATATTTAATGACTGGAGGAAGATTGTGGAAATAGAACAAGTTATAAAAATTTCACAACTCTATGATTTTTACTCTGACTTACTTAGTGATAAACAAAAACAGTATTTAGATGACTATTATTTTAACGATTTATCGCTAACAGAGATTTCTGAAAATTATAATATATCAAAACAAGCTGTGTCAAATAATATTAAGAGAACAATATTAGAATTAGAACAGTTTGAAGAGAAATTAAATTTAATTAAATTAAACAATCAGAGATTATTTTTACTAAATGAGATAAAAAAATCAACTACTGATACAGAAGTACTGACGTATGTTGAAGAATTGATAAAACTAGAAAATTAGGAGAGCTTGTATGGCATTTGAGAATTTATCAGAAAGATTACAAAATACAATAGCTAAACTTACAGGAAAAGGTAAAGTTTCAGAAGCTGATGTAAAAGAGATGATGCGTGAAGTTAGGTTAGCTTTATTAGAAGCGGACGTTAACTTTAAAGTTGTAAAAGAATTTGTAAAAAAAATTAGTGAAAGAGCAGTTGGAACTGAGGTTATGAAGTCTCTTACTCCAGCGCAACAAGTTGTAAAGATTGTAAATGAAGAATTAGTTGAATTATTAGGCGGATCTAATGTTGAATTAAACCAAGGTGGTAAAATTACTACTGTTATGATGGTTGGTCTTCAGGGGGCTGGTAAAACGACAACAGCAGGTAAATTAGCACTTAAAGTTAAGAAAACTATGAAGAAAAAACCGCTTCTTATCGCAGCTGACGTTTATAGACCTGCTGCAGTTCAACAATTAAAAACACTAGGTAAGCAACTTGATATCGAAGTATTCTATGTAGATAAAGATCCAGTAGATATCGTTAAAGATGGATTGGCTTTTGCTAAGGAAAATTACTTCAATTATGTAATTATCGATACAGCAGGACGTCTACATATCGATGAATTATTAATGGACGAATTAAAAAATATTAAAGCTGCTACAACACCAGATGAAATCTTACTTGTTGTCGATTCTATGATTGGACAAGAAGCAGTTAATATTGCAACATCATTTGACGAGCAACTTGACATTACTGGTTTAGTATTAACTAAATTAGATGGTGATACTCGCGGAGGAGCGGCCCTATCTATTAAATCTATTACAGGTAAACCAATTAAATTAGTTGGTATGGGTGAAAAAATGAATGACCTTGAGTTATTCCACCCAGAACGTATGGCATCTCGTATTTTAGGTATGGGTGATGTACTAACGTTAATTGAAAAGGCGCAAGCTTCTATTGATGAAGATGAAGCTAAAAAAATGCAAGAAAAAATTCTAAATCAAAGTTTTACTTTTGAGGATTTCTTAATCCAGTTAGAACAAGTTAAGAAATTAGGTAGTCTTAAAGATATACTTGGAATGATTCCGGGAATGGGTAAACTAAAAAATATGAATTTAGATGCTGTTGATGAAAAACAATTTGTCTATATTGAGGCTATTATTAAGTCGATGACAATTGAAGAGAGACAAAATCCTGATATTATAAACGTACCACGCAGAAAACGTATTGCACAAGGTAGTGGTCGTCCTCTTAATGAGGTTCATAAACTCATCAAACAGTTCGAAGAAATGAGAAAAATGATGAAACAGTTTGGAGGGCTTATGAATGATAAATCTAAAAGAAAGGGTCTTGGAAGAATGTTTGGTGGCAAACTTCCATTCTAGTTAATTATGAATAATATAGTTTTATTCCAACCAGAGATTCCAGCTAATACAGGAAATATTGCACGTACTTGTGTTGGAACTAATACAAGGTTACATTTAATTAGGCCGCTAGGATTCTCAATTGATGATAAACATGTAAAAAGAGCTGGTTTAGATTATTGGGAACATCTAGATTTAGTTGTTTGGGATAGTTTTGATGAATTTTTAGAAGCAACTAATGACAAGCACTATTATCTAATAACTAAATTTGGGACAAAAAATTATTGTGATTTTGATTTTTCAAATGTTGATAATGAAGACATCTATTTTATTTTTGGTAGAGAGACGAAAGGTTTACCAAAAGAATTTAGAGAGAAGTATAGTGAACAAGCATTGCGAATTCCAATGAGTGAAAATGTTCGTTCATTAAATTTGTCTAATACGGCAGCATTAATAATTTACGAAGCTTTAAGACAACAAAATTTTAATAAATTAAAATAATAAATGGGGGGAGAATTTAGGGTTTTTGTCTTGAATTATCCCCTCTCAATAAGAATATATAAGGAGAAAATCATGACATTTGTTGAAATTATAGATGATAATAACTTAGTGGAAGATAGTACAAAAGATATGTTGCTAAAATTATTAGATTGTGCAGCTGAGTATGAAGGTGTTGATACTGAGATTACTGAAATGTCGTTATCATTCGTTAGTAAAGAAGAAATACAAGAAATTAACCGTGATTATAGAGGAAAAGATGTTCCTACTGATGTGATTTCTTTTGCTTTAAATGATGAGGTAGAAGATGAAATTGATATAATTGGTCTTGAAGATGAGATTAATTCTATAGGTGATGTAATTATCTGTGTTGATATTGCTCATGAACAAGCAAAAGAGTATGAACATAGTTTTGATAGAGAGATAGGTTTTCTTGCAGTACATGGATTTTTACACTTACTAGGTTATGACCATATGACTGAAGAAGATGAAAAAGAAATGTTTGGTAAACAAGACGAGATTCTTGAGAAGTTTGGTTTAAGGAGATAAGCATGTTTGAAGAACAGATTAAAACGGGATTTGTCACTATTATAGGTAGACCTAATGCGGGTAAATCTACGTTATTAAACAATATATTACAACAAAAAATAGCAATAATGTCAGATAAACCACAAACAACACGTAACATTATAAATGGTGTTTATACTGATAATGATTCACAGATTGTCTTTATTGATACACCTGGTATTCACAAGCCAAAACATAGACTTGGTGATTATATGATGAAACTTGCTAGTAGTGCAATTCAAGAATCTGAGATTGTATATTTAATTATAAATGCCAGTGAGAAATTTGGTCCTGGTGATCAACATTTAATAAACATAGTTAAGGAATTAAAAGTTCCAACGTTCTTATTAATTAATAAAATCGATTTAATTTCACCTGAACAACTGATTCAGATTATTGAATTTTATAAAGACTTATATGATTTTGTTGAGATAGTTCCCATTTCAGCATTAAAATCAATAAATGTTGATAATTTATTAAACACAACGAAAAAATATTTACAACCAAGTTTCAAAATGTATCCTGATGATGTAATTACTGATTCACCAGAGTATTTTGTTATCTCAGAGTTTATTAGAGAGAAAGTATTACAACTTACTGAGCAAGAGATTCCTCATTCAATCGCTGTTGTAATTGATAGGATTGAAAAACAACCTGGTAAAAAGAAAAATATTATCGCCACAATTGTTGTTGAAAGAAAATCACAAAAGGGTATGATTATAGGAAAACAAGGTAAGATGATTAAGGAAATTGGTTCTAGAGCAAGAAAGGATATTGAGGTTCTTCTTGGAGAAAAAATATTCTTAGAATTATGGGTTAAGGTAATTGATAATTGGAGATCAAAACCTAACCAAATTCGTGATCTTGGCTATAGGGATGATATCTTTGACTAATAGAAATTTTATTACAGGAATAATTATAAAAAAAATAAGATATAGAGATTATCATGAAATACTACATATTTTAACAGAACAAGGAAATGTAGAGAGTTTCTTTTATGAAAATGTACACAAAAGTAAGAAAAAAATTAAGGTGAGTACGCCACATGAGGTATCGATTAATTTTTTTTCAACTGGTGGTATGAATAAAATAACAAATTTGGAAATTGAAAATACATATACAAATATTGTATATGATATACTGAAAAACAGTTATGTTTCAAATATGTTGGAGTATGTTAATTTAATAAATGATGATACATTTAATATGTATAAGTTATTGAAGTTATGTTTAAAAAATATAGAAAAAGATGTTTCTGAAAAACTTGTTTTAATATATTTTTTATGTCAAATTTTAAAAGGTCAAGGTTTTATGTTCAAATACCAAAAAACAGATCAAATCTATGTAGGGTATAGCTTTTTAAAAAATAGCTTTGTAGATAAGTTTAATGTGGATTATAGTGTTTATGGTCTTAACGATTCATTAGTAAAACTTACATACTATATGACTGTTAAAAATATTGACTTTTTAGAAAATTTAGAAATAGAAAACAAAGATTTAATTAGATTATTCTCATTTTTAAATATGGTATTTAAAGAATTTGTAGGAATAGAAACTAAATCTTACACTAAAATATTAGAACTTGAAGAAATGTTAAGTTCTAATTAAGAAAGAGGCTATATATGAATAATGCAATAGGAGTATTTGATAGTGGAGTAGGTGGACTAACAGTTGCTCGTGAGATAATGAGACAGTTGCCTAATGAAACTATCTATTATTTCGGCGATGTTAAAAATTGCCCTTATGGGGATAAAACAAAGGAAGAAATAATAAAAAATACGGATAGAGCAGTAAAATTCTTAATAGATAAAGGAGTGAAACTGGTTGTTTTAGCATGTAATACTGCAACAGCTGCAGCATTGGAGTATCTACAAAACAAATATGAAGTGCCTATTATAGGAGTTGTTCAACCAGGTGCTAGACGAGCTATCCAGGCAACAGAAAATAATAAAGTACTGGTATTAGGGACAAAGTTTACAGCAAACTCAAAAGTATACGATATAGAAATTGAAAATATTAATTCTGATATTATAGTTTTTGACAAAGCTTGTCCTGCTTTTGTACCTTTTATTGAGGCAGAAAGTAATCTTGATAAAGAAGCCACTAGAAAACTAATTGATGAAACATTAAGTAATACCAATATGCTTGGTGTTGATACTGTAGTTCTCGGATGTACACATTATCCAATACTAAAAAAAGATATTGAGGAATATTATGGTAATAATATTAAAGTTATCTCTTCAGGTAGAGAAGCAGCAAGGGAAGTGAGTACTGTTTTGGGATATGAAAGATTGCATCAGAAGAAGTTAAATATAAAAGAGCACAGATTCTTTATTTCACAAGAAAGTGATAATTTTAATAGTATTGCTTCAAAATGGTTAAAGAAAGATATTAATGCAGAAGTAGTTGAAATATAGGAGTGATAAAATGAAAGAATTGATTTTGGCATCAAATAATGCACATAAAGTTGAAGAAATTAAAAGCATATTGAGTGATTATAATATTCTAACATTAAAAGATATTAATTTTACTGATGAGATTATTGAAGATGGATTAACATTTGAAGAAAATGCTTTGATAAAGGCAAGAACAATTTCAAAATACTCAGGAAAAACTGCAATAGCAGATGATAGTGGACTTAGTGTTGATCTTTTAGATGGCCGACCTGGAGTTTATTCAGCAAGATATTCAAAAGAACAAACAGATTCAAAAAATATAGAGAAAGTTTTATCTGAATTAGATGGTAAGAAATCAAATGCTAAGTTTGTATCAGTTATAGCTTTAGTTGAACCTGATGGGACAGAATTTACTTTTAGAGGGGAATGTCATGGTGAAATTATCTCTGAGTTAAGAGGTGAGAATGGTTTTGGATATGATCCTATATTCTATGTTTCGAGTTTAGATAAAACATTTGCAGAACTAAGTTCTGAAGAAAAAAATAGTATCAGTCATCGAAAAGAATCGTTGGAGAAATTTTCTAATTTTTTGAGAGAAGAAAATAATGAAAACTAAAATAATACGAGAAGATTGTATTGCCTGCGGTAACTGCAATGCGATATGCCCTGATGTTTATGATTATGATGAAGATGGAATAGCGTATTGCATTATCGATGATAATGAGATGACTGAGGAAGTTGCTGAAAAGTATCGTAGTTTAGTCTTAGAAGCAAAAGATAATTGTCCTACTGAGGCAGTTTTTGTAGAAGAAGACTAGAAAGGAGAGAAGATTGAGCAATAAAAAGACAAAAAGTACAAAAAAAACAAGTAAAACTAATAAAAACAAGAAAACCACTAAGGTAAGTGGTAAAAATACAAGTGCAAAGAAAACTCCAAAGAAAAATGTTATTCCCGTTTTGTCTAAAGAAGCCTATCGTGGATTATATTTTGTAATTTCTGTTCTTATAGTAATTTTATCTGTTTTACAAATGGGATTTATTGGTAGATTTTTCGATACACTTTTTAAATATTTATTCGGAAGTTTTAGTTATCTTATCTATATAATAATAGTTGCAACTCCAATATATTATATTATGAACAAAAAACTAAAAACACCAGCAATCATAGTAATCTTACTAATTTTAGTAGATTTTCTATTTCAATTAATTTATATTGGAAATAGTGATTATAATTTATTAGGTTTTAATGATATTTATAATAATAGAGTTAGTTCATATGGGGGAGGATTATTATCATATTATCCTGTTAAATTCTTAATTTATTTATTATCTTATTATGGTTCATTATTGGTGATAATCTCAGCTATAATAACAGTTATATTTTTATATTTTAACATTAATCATAGGGAGTTAGTCTTAAGAATTAAACACCATATAGTTAATGCATTTGATAAGAATGAATATGTAGAAGATACTTTAGATGACTATCAAGAAGAGGACGATATTATCTATGACGAATATAATTCGTCTGATGTTAATAGAGAAAATTCTAATGAACAAAGATATAATAAAATTAAAGATAAAGATTTAGTTGTTGATATAAGAGAATTCAAAGAAAATGAAGAATTTTATGATGAGGAAATTGTACAACGTCCTTCTAGAAAGCAACCTAAATTAAATAAAGAGCATATTACTGTTGAAGAAGAAACGGTTAGTGAAATAGTTTCTGAAGAGTCATATGATAATTATCAACTTCCACCAGTTACACTATTGAATAACCCAGTTAAAAAACAAACTATTACTAAAGGTGATGTAGTAGAAAAATCAAAAATTCTTCAAAGTACATTTAATAACTTTGGTATTGAGGTTAAGATTGTCAAAGCAATAGTAGGGCCTTCGATTACACAGTTCCAGATATTACCGACTCCAGGAACTAAGGTTAGTAAGATAGTTAACTTGAGCAATGATATTGCATTAAATCTAGCAGCTAAGGATGTACGTATTGAAGCACCTATTCCTGGTAAATCATTAATAGGTATAGAAATACCGAATACTGTAAATGAGCTAGTAACGATGAAAGAAGTTTTTGTTAATGATGAGGATAATTCACCACTATCTGTTGTATTAGGTAAAGATGTATCAGGTGAATCGATATTCACGAGAATTGATAAAACGCCTCACTTATTAATAGCAGGTTCTACAGGAAGTGGTAAGTCAGTTTGTGTAAATACGATAATTACTAGTATATTATTAAAAAATAAACCAGATAAGGTTAAATTGATAATGATAGATCCTAAGATGGTTGAGCTATCGATTTATGATGGTATTCCACACTTGTTAACTTCTGTTGTTACAGATCCTGTAAAAGCAGCTGATGTTCTTCATAAAGTTGTTCTTGAAATGGAAAACAGATACAGAGAGTTTGCAAGAGCTAGAGTAAGAAATATGGAAGGTTATAACAAAATTGCTGCAAAAGATCCAGACTATAAAGAACTTCCATATATAGTAGTTATTATAGATGAGTTAGCTGATTTAATGATGGTATCTTCTAAAGAAGTAGAAGAGTCAATTGCTCGAATAGCACAGAAAGCTAGGGCAGCTGGTATACATATGATAATAGCAACTCAAAGACCATCAGTTGATGTAATTACAGGGGTTATTAAAACTAATATTCCATCAAGAATTGCGTTTGCGGTAAGTTCTAGTATTGATTCAAGAACTATTCTTGATAAATCAGGTGCAGAAACATTACTTGGTAAGGGTGATATGCTTTACTTATCAGCTGATTCAAGTAAACCTGTTCGTGTACAAGGAGCTTTCTTATCTGATGAAGAAGTAGAGAAAGTTGTCGACTTTGTTAAGAGTCAGTCTGAAGCACAGTACGATCCAAATATGACTCCAAGTGAAGTAAGTTCACAAAACGGAGGCTCATCAGGAGAAGATGTAGATCCGCTGTATAAAGAGGTATTATTATTTATAGCTAAAACACAGAAAGCTTCTGCTTCATTACTACAAAGAAGATTTAAAATTGGTTATAATAGAGCAGCAAGAATAATAGATATGCTTGAAGAAGATGGGTATATTGGACCTGTAGATGGAAGTAAACCAAGAAAAGTATTTTTAGAAAAAGAATACGCAGAAGATAATGAATAAAACAAATATTTTGTTTACATAATTTAATTTATGTAAATCTAAGTGAAGGAAATTAAATTAGAGGTAAATAGACGTGAAAAAAAATAGTAAATTATTAATAGGATTATTAACTATAGTTATTTTAGCAGTTATTGGATTATCTGCTTATGCATACCAAAAGCAACAAGCACTTAATAATAATAAACCAAAAGTTGAAAAGAAAAAAGAAGATTCTAAATTAGAGAAATTAATAAAAGAAACAGTTTCTAAATTTGATAAAGAGAATGATTTAAATAAAAAAATTGAAATATTTAAATCAATTCTTGATAAAAAGGATGAAGTAGCAAAAGAAAACAAAGATAAGCTAAACAGTGAGTATAATGATGCAATTAAAAATATGCGTGAAAAACTAAATAACGCTGTTAAGGATAAAATTAAAAATGCTTCATTAAATGATGAAGATAAGAAAAATTCTGAAAAAGTGGACTCTGTTAAGAAAGGATTAAATGACTTACAATCTACTCTTGAAAAAGAAAAATCAGTTTTATTTGAAAAAGAAGAAGATTATAATTCTGTCGCTCAGAGTATTAAAGATGCACTAACAGCTTTAGAGGCTTCTAAAACTACAGAATCTAATCAATCACAACAACAGAAGGAAACACAAACTCAAGCACATGCTAGTACAGAAGTAGCTGATACACCAGCTCCTCAACAACCTGCAAATACGTATACACCAAGATATAGTAATAGTAGTAACTCTTCTAGTTATAGTTCTAATAGTAATACTTCTACTGAGACTAGTAGCCCAAGTACACCATCGAATAATACAGCAACTACTGAAACACCAACTAACAGTGGAGCTACTACAATTCCAGTAGCACCAACTACACCAGCAGCGCCAGCAGGGACAGAAGCTACGGGAAGTGGAGAATAACTATATTAAAATACAGGATAAATCTAATTATCCTGTATTTTTTATTGTAGCAAATTATAGAATATGTTATAATTATTAGTGAATTGAATTTATACTTTAAGTTAGAAGGGTAAGTAAAAAATAATGAATCTACCGAATAAAATAACATTATTTAGAACAATATTAATACCTGTATTTATAGTATTTTTACTAGTTGATATGGGAGGAAGTATTTCTATTCTAGGAGGAAGAGAAATATCCTTAAATATATTTATAGCAGCATTAATATTTATATTTGCATCATTTACTGATTTTATTGATGGTTATTTAGCAAGAAAATATAATTTAGTTACAAATATGGGGAAATTCTTAGATCCATTAGCAGATAAACTTCTAGTTGGAAGTGCATTTATAGTTATGGTTGAATTAGGATTAATGCACAGTTGGATGGTAGTTGTTGTAATTGCGAGAGAATTTGCTATAACTGGTTTAAGACTTTTAGCTGTTGAAAAAGGTGAAGTTATTCCTGCTGGTATTTTAGGAAAACTAAAGACTATTAGTCAATTAATCGCCATAATTCTTATATTATTAGGAAATCCTATTTTTAATACTGTTGGATTTAAACTAGATTATATTCTATTATGGATATCAGTAATTTTAACGATACTATCTGGAATTGAGTATTTCAAAAACTCATTACACGTATTCAAATAATGTTAGTGATAGGTTCAACCTATCCTAGCATTTTTATTTTTTGGGAGGTATTTTTTATAAATGAATAAAATATTGAGAGATGAGGAGTTTAAAAAGAAATTTCCTATAAAACTTGTTGAATATAATAGTGAGTGGGCACATTGGTATGAAGATGAAAAGAAAAGTTTACTAGCTAAACTCGAAAAACATAAAGTGATTTTATATCATATAGGAAGCACAGCAATTCCAAATATATATTCAAAGGATATAATAGATATAATATTAGAAATCTATGAAAGTAACGATTTTGATAGTATAATTGACACTCTGAGTCTTGAGTGGGAACTACGTTGGAAAGAAGAGGATAGAGCTTTTCTAGTTAAAGGATACGGTGCTGATGGTTTTCTAGATAAAGTATACCATCTACATGTAAGAAAAAAAGGTGATATTGAAGAAGTTAAGTTTAGAGATGTATTAATAGAAAATCCAAAATTAGCAAAACAATATGAAAGATTAAAATTAGATTTAGAAACAACATATAAGTATGATAGAGAAGGATATACAGCTGGCAAAACGAAATTAATAAAAGATATTATAAAAGAATATGATTTACATAATTAACGATATGTAAACCATATTCTTTATTTTACTTTTTCTTTATTGAAGTACTTAACTAACCCTTGAATTGCAACTATTGACCAGACACCTTCAAGTAAAACAAATCCCCATTGTTTTACTATAAATGCGTCTATTCCAAGAATTAAAGCACCAATAGCATTAAGCAATAGATAGTTAAGTGAAGTTGTTTTAAGCTTTCCTAATTGACTAAATACAAATCCTATAAGTATTAATAGTGATCCTAAAACTTGAACAATAATACCCATTATTACCTCCATAAAATTTAATAACTTTTATATTTTACCTCAATTGGAGATATATTTCAATACTAATCATCAAGTTTGTCAATGTTTTGTTTGATAATCTTTTTTGATTCGTTAATGTATAGCATTGATGTGTCGCTGTTAGAGTGTCCCATTTGTGTCATAATTATAGGTATATTCCCATTTGTTTTTAGAGCTAGTTTTGTACCGTAACTATGTCTTAATTTGTGTGGTGACATTGGAACATTAAAAGCGTCTGTATACTTCATCACTAATTTTTGAATTGCTCTTATTGATAGTCCGCTCTTATTTTTACTAATAAATACATAATCTTCTCTATTAAGTTTAAAAGGTAGGGAAGTAATGTATTCATTTAACCTATCTAAAGCGGATTTAGTAATTATAACTGTATCGACCTTATTACCTTTTCTGACAACATTAATCTCACTATTTAGAAAATCAATATCTTTTACTTTAAGATTAGCAAGTTCATTAACTCGGATACCACTTTTCAAAAATAGTGTAAGTATAGCTAGATCTCTTGCTTTATCTCTTAAGAAGAATGATTTACCATGGTTAGATAAAGTCTTTTCATATTCAAACTCGACATACTGTAAGAATTCTTCGTCTTGAGAATCTAAAAAAATCTTTTCCGATATTTTCTTTGATCTTGAAGATAATGTTTCTTTCACACGATTAATAGGTATTTTAAGCATAACATTTCTCTCAAAATAAGCTTTACCTTGCTCAGTTTCACTTGTTACTGTAAGGAACTTATAAAGTGATCTCATAGCGGCTTTATAGTTATTTATAGTAGTTTGACTACGATATTTACCATTAACTTGTTCACGAGATAGGCTCTTGAAATAACTTTCCATTTCTTTTTTTGAAATATTTTCTAATGTAGAAAGGCTGACATCTTTAATGAGTTCAGCATCTGATATAGTCTCTCTGATAGTCCAATTTAAAAAGTTCTTATATGTTTCTAGATATCTATGTAAAGTTAATGGAGATAAATTGTCATAATATGTATCAATAAAATCTTCTATATAGTCAGGAAATTCTGGAAGTATTTTGTTAATCTTTTGTTTATAATAATCACGTTGATTCATTGGTATTACTACATTCTCCTTTAATTTATAAATTATACATATAATATGTATTATGCGAACAATTATATTATATCACATTCAGCTAGTTCGTTCAATATATACTTGTCCCCTCATATTTGAATCTTATTAATATTATATAGTTTTATTTAATTCTTATTAATTTATTTTATATTTTGATGAGAGTCAACATCTTTTATCAGTATTTGTTTTGGTTAAGTTTGATTAGAAAGATATTCAAATTGTTTTCTTATATTTAAAAACTACTACGTTTACGTGTTGGAAAATATACTTTACTAAGTAAGGAACTTTTGGAGGGATTTTTTTATTTTCAACTATATAATTATTATGATTATTTAGTTTCAGTTTCTTCATAAAAATATCACCTATTTAAACGCCGTATAAGCGTCCTAAAATTATTTTTTGTATAATTATCCCAAAAACCACTAAAAACGTTCAGAATGGATTTAAACGTCTATTTTGGTATTTTTTATCATTTTTCTATTATTTTTTTGTAATCTAATGTAAAAAGCTACCTAAGTTTCCTTAGATAGCTTAAAGTTTATCGCTTAATTATACACGCTCAACTTTTCCAGATTTTAAAGCTCTAGCAGAAACCCAAACTTTTTTAGGTTGTCCGTCTACTAAAATTGTTACTTTTTGTAGATTAGCTTTGAATTTTCTTTTATTTGCGTTCATTGCGTGTGAACGAGTATTTCCTGAACGAGCTTTACGTCCAGTTACGTAACAAACTTTTGCCATGAATTAATCCTCCTTTTGGAAATAGTTTATTCATAACATTTACTACATACACAAGTAATAATATAACATACCTTAACATAAATATCAAGTAAAAACTTTAATTTATAATAATTTTCTTTATACAAACGATGTTATAAATAATATTATTATAAATGCTATTATAGATGATACTGTTGTTCCTAGAGTCCAGGTCTTAAATGTAGTTTTAAAATCTAAATTTAGATATTGTTTAAATAACCAGAATCCAGGATCATTTACATGTGAGCAGAACATACTTCCAGCTGTAATGCTTAGCATTATAAATACTGGTGAATAACTAATAGCAGGAACCAATGGTTCGACAATAGCAAGTGTAGTTATTGCAGCTATTGTAGCACTACCTAATGATATTCTTAATATAGCAGCTACTAGGAAGCTAATAACGATTGGTGATAAATTGAGACCATTAGTTAGTCTAACAATCTCATCAGTAACTTTAGAATCAACTAATACTTGTTTTAAACCACCTGCAGCACCATTAATTAGTAATACGACTGCAATTGTTTTAAGAGATTGGCTTAGTAATGGAACAATACTTCTTATTCTTAAACCTTTTGTTATCATTAATTCAATAATAGCGATTAATAAACTTATTATTAATGCTGTAACCGGGTTACTTATAATTATTAAGATACCTTTTATTATTCCTGATAAATTAGGTATACCTAAAATTATTGTAGGGATCGTAATTAATAGTACTGGTAATAGCATTAATAAGATAGCAAATGTAGTACTCATAGTTTGATTTTCAATTTTTAGAACGCTTATATTCTTTTCATTATTGTCTAAATTAACTCTTGTTTTTACTAAATTAGAATTTGTTAATAATAAACCACCTATAAAAGCCGTAGGTATAGCAACTATTAATCCATAGTAGAACACTTCAGCCATATTTAAGTGAAATGTTTTTACTATTATACTTGGACTTGGATGTGGTGGGAATAAAGCGTGAATAGTTAGTACACCTATACTTGCAGGAAGGGCTAGATATATCTTATCTAGTTTTAACTCTTTAGCTACCGCAAGAATAATTGGAATTACTAAAATAAAAGCTACATCAAAGAATAAAGAAAAACTTATACACATTCCAGCTATAAGTAAGCCTAATTGGATTTTCTTAACTCCAAATACGCTGATCATTTTCTTTGCAGTAATCTCTACTGCACCTAATTCTTCCAATACTTTACCAAACATTGCTCCTAGACCTAATATTAATGATAAATGTCCTAGAAGAGATCCAGTCCCCTTCTCTATAGAATCTATCAATGTATTAGGGGAAAGTCCTAAAAATAATCCTAGAATAATAGCTACTATTAATATTGATAAAAATGGCTCAAAATGTAATTTTGTAATCAAAAATATAAGAGTACTAATACCAATAAATACTAACAATAATTTATAAGAATAATTTCCTAAAAAAAATGCTAATGATGAGTAGACTATTAATCCTAAGATAATAAATATCTTATCTAATTTCATTATATTCTCCTTAATTTTTCATTAGGTAATTATAACATTATTAATATAGAGAAGTAAAGGTAAACGCTTTATAATTTATTTTTTTAGGAGATCAGCAATTTTTTCGAAAGTTCTAGCATTTCGTATAGTAATAGATTTGTAGAAACTTTCTTTTATTAAATACTTATGATAGGCAGTTTTTAAGTAACTTGTTTCGTTGTATTTACCCCAAAACACTGCATGTTTACCAAAATGAACATCTTCATCGTCTAATGGCATTTGTTCTATACGGGCTTTCACAATTGAATAGTCTATTTCATTTGTATAGAATAATACATCTTTTCTATACAAATCGTTAAACCACCAACTAGGTAAGTTTTCAAGTTCCTCAAGATATTCACTCTGACTAAGTATTACTTTATTAATTTTAAATGGATAAGCATTTAATATCTTTGATATATTTTGATTAATAGTATCTATGCTATCAGTAGTATCAAATATTATATTTCCACTATTTATATATGAAACAACATTGGTATACCCTAAATGTGAAATCATCTCTTTTAACTCAGCCATTGATACTTTATTCTTTCCACCAACATTAATTCCTCTAAGTAATAGTACATAACGCATATAAACTTCTCCTTCTTTTAAAAAAACTCTCTATCGTAATAATAGAGAGTTTAAAAATAATTCTTTAATTATGCTCTTGATACGTAAGAACCTTCTGCAGTATTGATAACTAATACGTCTCCTTCTTTAACGAATAGAGGTACTTGTAAAGTGTATCCAGTTTCAACTGTAGCAGCTTTAGTAGCCCCTTGTGCAGTATCTCCTTTAACACCAGGTTCTGTTTCAGTTACAGTAAGTTCTACTGTTGTTGGTAAGTCAATTCCTAAGATTTCATCACCAAACATTAAGATTGAAACTTCCATGTTTTCTTTTAAGAAGTTTAATTCATATTTTAATTGTGCTTCAGGTACTTCGATTTGCTCGTAAGTAGCGTTATCCATAAATACATATGCTTCACCAGTTGAGTAAAGGTATGACATTTTTTGGTTGTTAATTTGAGCTTTTGCAACTTTTTCACCAGCTCTGAAAGTTTTATCGTTAACAGCACCAGTACGCATATTTCTTAATTTAGAACGTACGAATGCAGCTCCTTTACCAGGTTTAACGTGTTGGAATTCCATTACTTTCCAAATGTTTCCATCAACTTCGATAGTAACTCCAGTTTTAAAATCATTAACTGATATCATTATTGTAATTCTCCTTTAAATTGTATTAATATTATTATAAATAAATTTTTTTTTAAAATCAAGGTAAAAACTAATAAATTTAGTGTATTTTATATAAAGAATAGTAATTAATTTATTTTAGTTTACATAAATATAATTACGTAAACTAAAATTATTTACTTTCAATTACAGCTTCTACCATGTAGATTCTATTACCTTTTTTAATAAACTTATCTTCATACTCAGTATGAACATTATCTTCTTCATAGATACTATTAGTTAAATCTAGTGAAAGTCTATTAAAAGTAAATCCATATTTAGCATAGCTCATTAAGCTGTATTCGAATAAACCTTGGTTATCAGTTTTTTGAACTATTGTTTTATTTCCATTTAAAATAGCTTCATAACGAGCTAAGAACGTATGGAATGTTAAGCGTCTTTTCTCATGTCTTGTTTTAGGCCATGGATCAGAGAAGTTTAGATATAGTTGATCAACTTCACCTTCAGCAAAATATTCTAGTAAATCTTCTGCATTTCCTGAGATAAGTTTTAAGTTTTCTCTATGAGTTTCTTCAACTTTATCTAGTAGAAATGTTAAGACAGTTGGTTGTGCCTCCATAGCTATAAAGTTAATATCAGGGTGTTTTTCAGCAAGTGTATGAATAAACTTACCTTTCCCACTTCCTATTTCTAAGTGTATTGGATTATCATTCCCAAAAATTTCTTTCCATTTTCCCTTATTATCCTTAGGTTGTAAAAATACAACTGGACTATTTTCTAGACGCTCTCTAGCATCTGCTCTATTTCGAACTCTCATTCATGCACCTTTCTATTTTAATTCTATTGTTTTATTAAATAATTGTTTGTTTTCTAATACTTTTTCTTTTGAACCTAGAACACAAGTATATGCTTTAGATTTCATATTTTCAAATTCTACTGCTAACTTTCTTAAATCTTCAACTGTCGTATTTTTTATCTCATTTACAAGTTTATCATAAACTTCAAATGGAGAGTTAGTGATATATTTGTTTAATGAATATGCAGCTTGCGCACTTGGCGACATTAGTACATCTAATGAGTTTAGAGTACCTATAATATATTTATTAAGATTTTTTTCATCTGCTTCAACATTAGCTACGTAGTTGTTAATATTGTAATATATTTCTAGAGTTTCTGTTAAGTTTGGATCACGATAAGACCATAAATTAAAATCACCAAAAGCATTAAATATCACGCCAGAACCATAGGCTCCATTTTTAACACGGACATTATTCCATAAATAGTCTAAGCTTAAGATATGTCTTAGTACTAAGTGTGTTCCAGTGTAATCATTTATATTATAACCTACACCAACGTATTGAACTAGTGAATCAAAGTAAAAACCTTCAGAATATCCTTGATCTTCTAATTTAATTTCAAATCCTTTTTGTTTGTCTAATTCAGTAGGATATTTGGTTAAATATGAAGATATAGTTTCTTTGAAGTTAGCGTATTCTTCTTTATTACCGACAAAGTTAACTAATAATCTGGCTTGATTAAAGATCAGATTTGTAACAGTGTATAACTGCTCTTTAATTTTATTACTATTTTGTTCATAGTTGCTTACTAATTCATTTATAAACATGTAGAAGTCGTATTCTCCGTGATATGAAGCAAGTTTACTTTGAGGATTGTAGAAACCACTAATACGACGTGCTACAAAAGCATGTCCAGAATTTTTAAATCTACTTTCTAGCATTAACTTAATTTCTAAGAGAACATTGTATAGTGCTTCTTTATCTTCAAAATCAGCATTAAGTGTAGTTTCATCTAGAATTTTAGCAAGGTCTCCAGCTTTTTCTACTAAATTCTTAGCACTGATTATGAACTTCACTTCACATTCTTCACTCTTATGTTTTCTGAAAACATCTACATAAGAACTAACACCACCAAGATTTGCACCTATTTCTTTTATAACTTCGGCTTCAGTTTTATTTTTTGTATTAAAGTTAAATAATAAATAAGATAATACTGATGCATATTGAAGCTGTTCAACTTCAAAATCACTTATGTCAAATAGTAATTTAGAATATGAAATACCATTAGTCACAGTATTATAGTGTGAGAAATTAATACCTGTGTATTCTTCAAAGAAAGTTTCTTCAAATGGATTTTTCAACTCTACTTCTTTAGCATTGACACTTTTAATTTTTTCTAAATCTTCTTTTTTATCAGTACTGTTTTGCCATTTTTGAAGTGATTTAGTATTTTGAACAAGGGCCTCTAACCCAGTTTCTGATAAAGTAGCCTTATATTCAACTAAATCTTTTTCCTTATTCTCTTTTTCTAATGTTGGAATTAAGTGCAATACAGCCTGTTTATTATTTTCAATTAGAAACTGTCTAGCAAGAGTTTCGTATTGTTTATTAACACAGTTTTCTTGTAAATGAGAAATTACATTGTCTAAATCAAATGCGTCTAATATATTATCTTCACTATATAACCATGTTCTTAATAATCTAATAGCATAAGACACACCCTTAGGTGACGAAGTTTTATTAATCTCTTCCTTGATAGAAAAGTTCTTTTTGTTAATTGAAGCTTGAACTTGCTCATAATCAAATCCTTTATCAATAATACCTTTTAATAAAGATTTATATTCTGTATCAAGACTTTCTAATTTATCATCACTTACATATTTAAAGATAATTGAGTATACAGTTTCTTTACGATCTTTTTGTACATAACTATACACATCTTCACAAATATTGTTATCAATGAAGTATTTTCTAAATTCTGTATTACTACTTCCTAGAAGAATATCATCTATTATATCGATATTCTCAATTTTACTAAACTCATTACTATTACCAAGAATATAGTTATAAGCAACATAAGCTTTATCTTTTACATCTTCATTAAAATATGTACGCTTAACAATATCCGCAGTAAAGTTTTTTTGACGTGATAAGTTATAATCGCTATAGTCTTTATAGTCGTAATTATTTAGATAACTATCAATATGGTTCAGATACTGTTGAACATTTAAGTCACCATATAAAAAGATATAACTGTTACTTGGATGATAGTTATAATTATAAGTTTCTAAAAATTCTTCTTGTGTAATCGAAGGGATTGCTTCTGGTTTTCCTCCAGAAGAATATTTATAAGAAGTATCACTAAATAGTTGTTCTGTTACATATTGATCCAGTACTTCATCTATTGATGAATATGCACCTTTCATTTCATTGTAAACAACACCTTTATATATTAGTTCTTCTTCTTTATCTTCAAGATGATAGTGCCATCCTTCTTGGGCAAGAATATTTGGGTTGTTTTTTAAGTTTGGATTAAATACTGCATCTAAGTATATATCCATCAATATTTCTAAGTCTTTTTCATTTTTAGATGATACTGGATACATAGTTTTATCAGGAAATGTCATTGCATTTAAAAATGTATTAAAAGAACCTTTAAGTAGTTCTACAAAAGGTTCTTTTACTGGATATTTCGCTGAACCACATAAAACAGAATGTTCTAAAATATGAAAAATACCATTATCATTATAAGGAATAGTTTTAAAACTAATGCTAAAACTTTTATTTATATCGTCATTTTCAAAGAATACTAATCTAGCACGAGTTTTAACATGCTCATAAAGATAAGCATTTGTATTTATATTTTTTAGATATTTCTTTTCTATAAGTTCAAATGTCATATTATTTAATTATTATAGTAGATTACATTTTTAGTAATGTAAGAACGTCATAACCTTGTAGTTTGTCCATACCGTTTAGACCATCTAATTCGATTAAGAACGCAATACCTACTACGATTCCTCCTAATTCTTCTACTAATTTAATAGTTGCTTCAATTGTTCCACCTGTAGCTAATAGGTCATCAGTAATTAGAACACGTTGCCCCGGTTTAATTGCATCTTTGTGCATTGTTAGAGTATTACTTCCGTATTCTAAATCATATTCGTATGAAATAACTTCACGTGGTAATTTATTAGGTTTTCTTACAGGAACAAAACCTATACCTAGTGAGTAAGATACAGGACATCCAATAATGAAACCACGAGCTTCTGGTCCTACTACTACATCAACTTGTTTTTCTTTAGCATAGTTTACGATTTGATCTGTAGCGTACTTATACGCTTCTCCATCTGCCATTAAAGTAGTAATATCTTTAAAGCTAATTCCTTCTTTTGGCCAATTTGGTACGATTGAAATATATTTTTCTAAATTCATTTATGTTTATTTTCTCCTAAATGTTTTCTTAACTCAATTATTATACTATAAAATAAGAAAATAAGCAATTTTTAATACTATATAGGCGATTATAATCATAATCTGTGAATGTCTAAAAATTAGTTTAAATCTAATTTATAGTTTAGTTTTATAACAATTTAGTAATTGATTAGGTATTTTTGAGGTTTCTTTAAAATCAAATATTATCGTTACTTAGAATTATATGTTAAAATATATTTAATTACTTATAAAGGAGTTTTAATTATGAATTTTACATTTACAGAGGCAGCTTTAAATTATATATATAAAAAACTAGATAATAATGATATTAAGTTATACGATATCATTATTGATTACTTAGACGGTAATAGCCCATATACAGATAGTGTTAATGGCTGTCATTGTCAAGTATATGATAAATATAGAATTTTGATAGTTTCTAAAGAAGATACGAATATTAAATGGGATAAATATGATAAACAAATTTCCACAAATATAGGAAATGTTTATTATCCATCATATTACGAAGTAATGTTTAATCAAGATAATAAGTTTGATTATAGTGCAACTAATTTTAATTTATACTTGAAGAGTGAAGCGGGCATAATTACAGAACAAGTACAAGTAATTATAAAATTATAATTTAAGTTTATTTTAATAAGAACTGGTATCATAAATTTTATATTTCTTATAATGAAAGGAGAATATTTTGAAATCGTTACTAAATAGTAGAAAATTAACATTTATTCTATTCTGTGTATATTTATTCATACTTTCATGGGTAATTATTGCTAAAATGGATTGGACCTTGCTTAAAAGTAGTAATCTTTCTTGGATTAAACATCCACAAGTACTTCTTCATCCAGGGATAACTTGGAGATCTATTAATTTAGTTCCATTTAGAAATGGGAACTTCGACATATTAGAAGTCTTGTTAAATATTCTATTTTTTATCCCTTTTAGTTTCTATATAAAATTATTATACCCTAAATCTTCAGGATTTAAAGCAATAATTTTAGGCTTTATGTTGAGCTTAATTTATGAATCCACACAATATGTTTTAACAATTGGATTTCCAGATATAACAGATTTAATTGACAATACTTTAGGTGCGGTTATCGGAGTAATAATTATTGATATAATTTCAGTAATTTTCAGAGAGAAATTAAGAATTTATATGAATCTTATACTAATACTTTTTTCGAGTTATATTATTTATGAAATTCTATATATAATAATTTAAAAATAATAAAGAGCGATATATATTAATCAATAAATATCGCTCTTTATTATTTTATTTGTATTATGAATAATCAAAAATTATGATTTACTATCTTTTTCTTCTAATTCCTAATGCAGCTAGAACCACTCCTAGTAATCCTAATAGCACAGATCCTACACTATTTTCAGTTAAACCAGTTTTAGGTAGTATATTGTTTAGTTTAGGAGAAGAATCATCTTTCTTAGTTTCTTTAGCTTTAGAAACAATAGTATATGTACTAAAGTGATCTGTATAGAATGTTAGTTTTCCATCACTGTAAGTACTTTGAACTTTCTCTAATCTATTACCATTTACATAGTATACTTCTAGTGTTTCATTCTCATTAGCTAGTACAGTCACGGTAACTATTCTAGTTTCACCATCTTTATTTATTACATTACCATTATCATCTGTAAAGAATAAATCTAAAGTTTTAACAACATTTAAGTTATCAGCTAGATTTTTAACTAATTCTTTTACTTCATTTACTTTTTGTTTATTGGAATTTTGAGCAACAAAGTGAATTCCAGTAACATCTTTAGCCTTGAATTGAACTGTTACTTCTTCATCTCCAGGTAATTTAGCAATAAGAGTATCAGTTACATTATTTTTCTTATCTTCTAGTGGAGGTGTATTAGGTTGTTCAGGCGTCACTTGAGGTTTTTCTTCAGGTTTAGGTTGTTCAGAAGGTGTTGTTTGTGGTTTCTCCTCTGGTTTTGGCTGCTCCGGAGTTACTTGAGGTTTTTCTTCAACTTTTGGTTCTTCTTTCTTAACATCAGCCTCAACTGTCGTTACAAGTTCAACTAATTTATCGTCGATATTTGTAGCATTTTTTTCGAATAAAATTTTAGTAATTCTATATTTATCTCCAGCTTTCATATCATTATCAGTAATTTCTAATTTTCTATCATCTTCATTAGAGACACTTGTTGAACTAAGTTCTTTAACTTCATTATCGCGGATACGTTCTACCTTAGTAACAATATACCAGTTACGACCATAGTCATCGCTCTTAAGTAGTTCGGCCATAGGTTTTGTTTGTTTACTTAGGAATTCTTTATATTTATCTAATCCTTGTAAGATACCTTCTCCACCGTAGAACTCAGAACGACCTCTATACCAGTGTAGAAGATTTAGAATTGTTAATTTTTCATCTTTAGGTTGAATAGTGACCTTATTATCTCTTGCTACAACATTTAATTCAATAGCTTGTTTTTGTGGATAGTAACCTTGTGTTACTTCAGGAGAAATTCCTAATAGTTTTGTGTCAGAATCATTATACGGTAATGTTGCCGGTAAATTGTTATTAGCAATATCAAGGATATGCAGACTACCATTTGCTTTAATTAATTCTAATGGTATATTACTAATTTGGTTATTTACTAATCTTACTGTTGCTTTATTTTTTGCTAGTGTTTTCCATAATTCATCAGATAAACTAGAAATATGGTTGTTATTTAGAGCTAGAGTATTTAATTTAGTGAAATTAACTCCATTTTCTGGAAGTGATGTTAATTTGTTGTTAGCTGCATATAACTGTGTTAAAGAAGTTAAATTAGCAACACTGTCAGGAAGTTTAGTAAGTTCATTGTCAGTTACAGATAAGAATGTTAAACCTGTATTATTTTTAAATAAATCATTTGGAAGTGAAACAATCTTATTGTTTGATAAACTTACTGTTTTTAGTTTTTTATTGTTAGCAAATACATTCACTGGTAATGTTGATAACCATGATTGACTAAATTCAACAGATTCTAATTCAGAATTATTTGCAAACAAGTTTTCTGGGATATTACCTAAGTTGTTAGAAGATAAATTCACAGTTTTTAATTTTTTGTTATTAGCGAATAGGTTACCTGGTAGTTTAGTAACACCATTTCCTCCTAAGTTAATACGCTCAATATTAACTGCATTTTTAAATAAATCTTCAGGTAATTCACCGAAGTTATTACTATCAGATGAGAATGATTTAACACCAGGTCCCATGTGTTTTAGTAAATCAAGATTGTAAATAGCACCTTTATCAACTTTTCCATCAATTTCTAATGAACCAATATTGATATCACCAGTGAAGTTTTTCAATTCATCTTCTGTTACTTTACCGTCTTTGTTAGTATCTACGCCATTAGCAATTAATTTCTTTTGAAGTAAGTCATCACTTTTCTTACGCTCTTCATTATTTTTCTCTACTAACTCAAATCCATTCCATCCTTTTTTGATCTCAGGTTTGAATTTTAGTTTAACTGTCGTATATTTATCAAAGTTTCCTTTATCGCTTTCTAAAGAGCCCATATAAGAAACTATAACACCACCTAAATGTACTTGGTCTAGATCTTCAACCGGAAGTGTAAATAACGCTCTGTCATATTGACCTGCTGAGTTCTTCTCACCAAAGTTTTCTTTCACACCTGATTCCCATTTACCTTTATTTTGAATAGCAAAATCATATAAACCATGAGCAAATAATGTATTTAACATTGTAATACTCATTTTTCCATCTTTAACTACTAATTTCACATTTTTATCAAAGAATCCTTCTAACATTGAAGTTCCTTGTCTTCCATCAGCGTATAAAGCGTTAAATCCTAAAGTATATTCACCATCTTCTAATTTATCAGTAAGAGAATAAGTTTTTTCCTCTTGTTTTTCAGGAGTTTTTTCTGGTGTTGGTTTTTCTTCAACTACTTTATTACCAGTAGTATATGTTTTACTTTCGCTACCGTCATTTGCTTTAAATACAATTGTATTATCTCCATCAAAGTTCCAAGCTTTAAATGCTTTAAGACTTTCTCCACCATCATCGAAAGTAACTATTTGATCTTTCCAGTTTTTACTGAATAGTGATTTATCAAATGATTTTCCATTAATAATTACTTCTTTAGTATTTTTAAGAACATCTTCCGCTTTAAATCCATCAACAAGTGTAATATTTAATTCATCAGCATAGCTATTTTTTTCCACTTTAGAAACTAAATCTTTTTGAGCATATGATGTGCTAGTAGCTGGTGTATCTTGTTTTGGTTCTGCAGGTTTTACATCTTCTTTTTTATCAGTCGCCGCTGGATATGAAATTATTGTTCCATCAGCAAGTTTGACTTCTAGTTTATTGTCTGAATCTTTTAAAGCCTTAACTAAGTCTTCGTTAAAGATTCTGATTCCAAGATATTTTGAAGTTTCTACTTTATCTTTGAAAACATCTTTATTTACAGTAGTACCATTTAGAGTCACACTAGCGATTTCATCAACAAAATTATCATAAACTGAAGTGTCAGATAATTCTAAAGTTAAGTGTTTTTCATCTTTCCAGTTTTTACCTTGATCTAATTTGGAAATAGTATATTTAGCATTTGTAGCTGGTTTGTTAGAATCAGTTGAACTTTCTTTTGCAGATGTTGATGCTTCATTACTAGGCTCAACATAACCAGTATCTTCATAAGTTGTTTTTGAACCGTCAGTAAATGTGAATTCAATTTTATGCTTATCTTGTTTTTTATAATGCTCAGTTATTGCTTTATCTACAGCAGTCACTTGACCATCATATAGTTTATAAAATTTACTGTTAGTATTTTGACTATCAAATCCAAAATCTTTTCCATCAACTGTAAGTTTAGTTACTTTTGACCAGTAGTTTTTGTAAAGGTCAGAACCTTCTAAGAAGAAGATTAGCGAGTCATTTTCTACTTGTGGTTCTAAAATTTTTAAACCTTCATTAATTAATTTTGGTTTTGCTGTTGGATCTACATACCCTTTATCTTCATATACAGCTTTTGATCCATCTTTAAAAATAAATTCAATTTTATGTTTATCTTGTTTATTATAATGATTAGTTATTTCACTATTATTAACATAAATAACACTATCAAATAATGAATAATTTTTTGAAGAAGATGCTTCACTATTAAATCCGAAATCTTTTCCATCTATTAATAGTTTATCAATTTTATTCCAGTATCTCTTAAAAAGTGTATCTGATGTATCTTGACCTTCAACAGCAATCTCTAATGAATTACTTGATCCAATCTCTGGTTCGTATACTTTAAAACCTGTACTTTGTTGATCTTGTGCATATACCACATTAGAATCAATATTTAATTTAGAATTATTGAAATCAACAGAACCTATACTTAAATAAATAGGTACAGCCAATCCAATAATTAATTTATTATTATATTTTTTGTTCATTATGTTCCTCCATTAAAACAATGATAATCAATATCGATTAATTATAAGGCTATTATACTACAACAATATAAAAGATACAAGAGAAAACGTTAAAAATAAAAAAAAATTAGATGATAATCTTATAAATTAAGTATATGAAATACTGAATTCATGGGATTATCACCTAATAATTTTCGTTCATAAATTTGCCACAATGAAAAATAATTAATATAAATAGTTAAAATCTTTTTGCTATTAAATTATAATGAGTTTCAATGTCTTCAGGTTCTGTTGCATATCCTCTTAAGTCATAGTATTCTCCATCTTTTTCCATAACTGCAGTTGGATATGATTCAATTCCTAAATTCAGAGTTTTTATAAAATCTGGATGAATAGGATTAGAATTTTTGAATGCAATAGTTAATTTTAAAGCAAAATCATAACTATCTATTCCATATTTTTTACTTAATTCTACATATGTCTGAACATCACTAAGACTTTTTCCTTCAATAAAGAATTTACATTGAACATCATATGCGAAGTGTAATATTTGTGAATTAGGTATTAGCTCCTTTACAACATCCATAGCTATTGCAGGACGAATAGAATCTAGTATCATTTCGCCTTCTTCAACTACTTTATTATATTCTTTTCCAAATTCTACATTATACATTTCAGAAATTTTTTTATTTCCTTCCTGAAAATATCCATATTCTTTGATTTTTTTACTGTTGTCTCCAAAGAATAATCCACCAGAAATTATTTCAATTTCTACGTCTGAATGGTTCTCATAAAACTTAGTAAATATTTTATTAAATCCATAACACCAACCACAGTATGCATCCCAAAAGTATAAAATTTTCATTATAAATCTCCTTTAATCTATATTAAACTTCAAGTATTTTATTGATATTAGCTATATTTTCTTTTAAAAGTAAAGTTTCAACTTCGAAAATTTCTTCCATTCTTATAAAACTTGATGATTTTTTCAAATCAACGGTTTTATAATTTGGATTAAGTATTATTGTATTATTTACAAAGTTAATTAACTCTAATTCTTTAAATATTTGTACCATAATTTTTAAACTATCCACATTTGTTTTTAATGCGGTTAGTAATTTATCTAATTGTTGAGTTACATTTATTTGTTTATTATTTGTTGAAAGTA
The DNA here is from genome assembly GCF_053758945.1 of Gemella parahaemolysans. Classification (NCBI taxonomy): domain Bacteria; kingdom Bacillati; phylum Bacillota; class Bacilli; order Caryophanales; family Gemellaceae; genus Gemella; species Gemella parahaemolysans. The sequence goes on along the minus strand of NZ_JBSMTP010000001.1, from coordinate 306,557 downwards.
TTAAATTAAATAATTTAATTAATCTATTTTTATCAATAAGATACACATCAGATAAAACCTGTTTCTCTTCACATATTAAAAATATTTTTTTAGGTTTTAGATTTATTATTTTGTTTAGATATTCTTTAGATGCGGGTATATCTAGTAAATAAATATATTCAAAATTAGTATTTAACTTGTCTATATCTTTATATAAATAAAAATTATTATCTTTATCGCTTTTATACTTTGATAATTTTAAACTAGTCTTGTCAATTTTTGAAATATCATAATTGATAAATCGTAAATCTTCAAATAAAAATTCTTTAATATTTATATCGATAATGTGAGCTTGTAATTTTGATCGTCCATTAAAGTTATTTTTATCCAACGTACATAACAAATCAATAATGTCATTTTTCTCAACTTTATCGAATACTGAAATATCTTTAAAACTGATACACTCAAGATTACCTACTTCATCAGCAATTGTAAGTCTCAAATATTGTTTTTCAGAACCAAAATATGCTTTATTAAGAACCATTGCATTTTCTATTAATACACTAGGTTTTTCGAAATCCATACCATAAGGCTTTAATACATCTAAAGAATTAAAAAACTGATAACTAATACCTTCAAGTGAAGTTACTATATCAATCTTCTTACTTGATTTTAATTCGTTATGTTTTTTAAATTCTTCAAATTCATTATCTAAAAATTCTTCAATTTTATCAAAATTACTCGCATCAAATGAGAAACCAGCAGCTAATGTATGACCTCCGAACGCAATAAATAAATTAGAAATTTTATTCATTGCTACATAGATGTTAAAATCAAAAATACTTCTTGCAGACCCCTTAAGAATACCTTCTTTTTTATTCATAATAAACACTGGTTTTTGATATTTTTCAACAATATTAGATGCTACTATACCTAATACACCTTCGTGGTATTCACCAGAAACCATAATAATATTCTTTTTTTTTTTATTTGAATTTTCAATTTTACTTATTACATCTTTTACAATATCTTCAGTAACTTGTTTTCGTTGTATATTATATTGTTCAATTTGTTCAGCTAATGATTTTGCCGCTACTGGATCTTCTGCCATTAGGAAGGTTAATCCTAATTTAGCACTATCCATTCTACCTATTGAATTTAATTTAGGTGCTATATAAAAACCTATAGTTTGTTCGTCTATTTTTGTATTTATACCTGACAATTCAAGTAACATCTTAAGGCCTATTCGTGGATCTTCATTTATTAATTCTAAACCTTGCTTTACAAATATTCTATTTTCATCAGTAATTGATACCATATCCGCTATTGTACCAATCGCAACTAAATCCAATAAAAAGTCAGGGAAGATTTCCAATAATGCGTGGGCTAATTTAAATGCAACGCCGACTCCTGCTAATTTCTTAAATGGATAGTCTCCTTCTGGATGTTCCGGATGAATTATAGCATATGCATTAGGTATAGTATCTTGAATTTTATGGTGATCTGTTATAATTACATCACAACCCAATTCATTTGCTAAATCAACTTCTTCCACACCTGCAATTCCGTTATCGACTGTAATAATTAAAGTTATTCCTGAATCAATAATCTTTGTAAAAGCTTCTTTGTTTGGTCCATATCCTTCTTCAAATCGATTTGGTATGTAAGATGATACATTGGCCCCCATAGATATTAATGTCTCTACTAATAACACTGTTGAAGTAATTCCATCCGCATCATAATCTCCGTAGACTAGAATTCTTTCTTCATTTTCTATAGCATCATTTATTCTATCTACAGCTTTTTGCATATCATGCATTAAAAATGGATCATATCCTTCTTCATATTCATCCGAAAAATACTTTTTAACGGAAGTCATATCTGTAATATTTCTAGCATTTAATATTTTAGCAATATTTTTAGAGATACTATATGTTTCTAATTCTTTAATAAAATTTTCATCGTAATTTGGATATATCCAATTATATTTTATGCCCATTCTCTCACCCCTTTTCTTTCGAAAAATGTAATTTATTCCATTTTATCTTCAATTTTTTCCTTAGTAAATAATAGTTTTTCTGTTCTTTCATATTTTTTAGCTAAACTTTTATATTTTTGATACCAATAAAAACTAGCAGCTATTATTCCCATAAAGAAACATACGAAGAATAGTATTGTTAAAGGTAATTTAATAGTAAAAAATATAAATGAAACTGGTACTGAATTGTAGTTCATGATGAAAAATGTAATTATTGATACGAACACAATTACAATCCCAAAAACTTTATACGGTAATTTATTATCCATTATTTCACCTCTCTTACCATGTTAGCAAATTGTTCTTCGTTAATTACTTCGATTCCTAATTGTTCGGCCTTAGCGAGTTTAGAACCTGCTTTCTCACCTGCAATTACTAGATCAGTTTTTGAAGTAACACTTCCAGTAACTTTTGCTCCATTTTTCTCTAAAAATTCTTTTGCTTCATTTCTTGTTAATTCAACAAGCTTACCAGTTAATACTACTGTTTTCCCTGAGAATATATTATCGGTATTCACTGCATTTACTTCATATTGAGGATTCATTCCAATATTAATCAAGTCATTTATGAACTTAATATTATTTTCATCAGATAAATAGTCTAAAATAGATTCCGCTGTGATTTGACCAACATCATCGAGGTTAATAAGCTCCTCTAAAGTTGCATTCATAAAATTAGAAAGATTCAAGTATTTTTCTGCAAGTAGCTTTCCTGCTTTTTTACCGACATTTAGTATTCCAAGTGCAAAAATTACTTTATCTAACGAACTCTCTTTTGATTTTTCTATCGCATTCAATAGATTATCTACAGATTTCTCGCCCATTCTTTCTAAATTAATAAGCTTATTTCTATCTAATGAATATAAATCTATTGTATGACTAATAAACCCCTTATCATATAAAGTTGCTACTACTTTATCACCTAATCCTTCTATATTCAAAGCATCTCTTGAAGCAAAATGGATTATTCTTCTAATATTTTGCTCGGGGCAATCTGGATTTTTGCATCGTGTAAAAGGATCATTTTCTTTCACACAAGTCTCCTGTTGACATGATGGACAAGTAGATGGCATTTGATATTTTGTAGTTCCTTCAGTTCTTAATTCTTTAACTACACGAACTACCTTAGGAATAATTTCACCTGCTTTTTTTACTACTACCATATCTCCAATATGAATATCAAGTTCATCAATAATATCCTTATTATGCAAAGATGCTTTAGATACTGTGGAACCAGAAATTACAATTGGATCAAGTATAGCAACAGGTGTAATTATCCCAGTTCTACCTACACTAAGTTCTACATCAAGTAATTTAGTTGCGAGCTCTTCTTCAGGAAACTTGTATGCTGTAGCCCACCGCGGACTTTTTTGAGTATACCCTACTTGTTCTTGAATTCCATATGAATTGACTTTAATTACAATTCCGTCTATATCATATGGTAAATCTTTTTTATGTTCTGCCCAGTAATTAATATACTCAATTACTTCATCAATACTTTTAAAAAGTTTGAAATTAGGATTTACAGGAAGTTCATATTCCTTAGCTATATTTAATGCATTTTCTTGAGAAACAATACTATCATCATCTACTATTGAATAAATAAATGCTGATAATCTTCTTTTAGCTGTTATTTTAGAGTCAAGTTGTCTTAAAGATCCTGCTGCTGCATTACGAGGATTAGCAAATAATACCTCATTATTTGCCTCACGCTCTTTATTTAGGATATTAAAAGATTTCTTTGGCAGATAAACTTCTCCCCTAACCTCAAAGGATCTTTTATCCTTTAACACTTTTGGAATCGAAAATATTGTTTTTATGTTTTCAGTAACATCTTCACCAACAGTTCCGTCTCCGCGAGTAGCTGCACTAACTAATTTACCATTCTCATAGTTAATAGAAATTGCAAGACCATCTATTTTTAATTCGCATATATACTCAACATTTTCACTTGGGACTAATTTTGATACTCTTGCATCAAAATCTCTTAAGTCTTCAGTAGAGAATGTATTCGATAAACTTAACATCGGTACTTTATGAGTAATTTTCTCAAACTCATCGAGAACCCTATCCCCTACTCTTTGTGTGGGAGAATTTTCTAGTATTAATTCAGGATATTTTTCTTCTAGTTTCTCTAATTGTTTATATAGAGTATCATACTCAGTATCCGTTATCTGCGGATTATCTTCAACATAATACTCATATGAATGTTTATTTAGTAGTGAAACTAGTTTAAAAATTTCTTCTTGAATTTGTTTCATAATTTATTAATCCTTTCTAGTTAGATTAGCATACTCAATTAATAAAGTTTTCACGCCAACCTCACCAAATTCAACTTTTACACTATCCTTAGATATGTCTAGGATCTTGCCTTCTCCAAATTTTTTATGAAGTACAGTGTCCCCTATAACATAATTTGTACTAACTGAAGACTTAGGTTTCTCTGAGATCTTAATTTTTGGACTAAGCCTACTTATAAACTTATTAGCTTGATCTACATTTGAATCAGTACTTTCAAAACTTCCTCCAAATGAAGATTCAAAATGCATTAATTTGTTAGGAACTTCATCTAAGAACCTAGAACGTTTATTCATCTTGATAGAACCAAATTGCATTCGCCTATTTGCATAAGACATAAATAATCTTTCTTTTGCACGTGTAATAGCAACATAGGCTAAACGACGCTCTTCTTCCATCTTGTTCTTCTCGTCAGCACTGCTCTCAGCATCTCTGATAGATGGGAATAAATTCTCCTCTAACCCCATTATAAAGACTACTTTATACTCTAATCCTTTTGAAGCATGGACTGTCGATAGTACCACAGCGTCTTCTTGGTTCTCATCATCAGAATCAGAAGTTAGCGACATTTCCGAAATGAAATCAATAAGACTATCATTCATGCTAGAGAATTGTTTAGCAGAAGATACTAACTCAGAAATATTTTCGATTCTACTTTCTGCATAAGGATCATTGGATTCCTTTAACATACTTTCATAACCTGAGTCTTTATAAATTCCAATAATTAACTCATCTATTGAGTATTTTTCTACTTCTGAATATTTTTCAATTAGATTAGTCAGTAATTTGATGTTAGTAATTATTTTTTTAGAGACTCCTATTGCTTCTATATTTTTTAAAGCTTCGAATAATGAAATACCATACTGTTCTGCATACTTATCAATTTTATCCATAGAACTGGCACCAATACCTCGTTTTGGTACATTAATAATTCTTCTTAAACTAAACTCATCAGCTCTATTTACAATAACGTTTAAATATGCAAGTAAATCACGTACCTCCTGACGTTGCAAGAATTTAAGAGAACCAATTAACTTGTATGGTATCCCGAAAGATAGGCATGAATTCTCCATTTGACGTGAAAGGTAGTTAGCTCGATATAAAATCGCAATATCTTTATAATCGATACCTTCTTTTTTCAATTCAAGTATTTTTTTAGCAATATCATCTGTTTCATCTTTATCATTAGAAGCAGCATAAACAGATATTTTACCTCCACCTTTATTTTCAGACCATAGAGCTTTTTCTTTTCTATCAGTATTGTTTTTAATAACCGCATTAGCAGCATCAAGAATTGTTGAATTAGAACGGTAATTCTGATCAAGAAATATTAGTTCAACATTGTCAAAATCTTTTTCAAAATTTATTATGTTATCACTACACGCACCACGCCAGCTATAAATACTTTGATCATCATCACCAACTACACATACATTTTTATGTACCTCTGATAACATTTTAATTAATCTATATTGAATAACGTTTGTATCTTGATACTCATCAACATGAATATATTGAAATTGATTTTGATAAATCGCTAAAACTTCAGGGAATTTTTTAAATAATACAATTGTTTTAAGCATTAAATCATCGAAATCTAAAACACTATTTTTCTTTAAATAACTTTGGTAGTGTGCATAAATTTCTGCTACATTTTTCATAAATCCAAAACGAGATTGTTCTCTCATTTTTTTTACAGAAACTAAATTATTTTTTGCATTTGAAATTATTTTTAATACGTTAGCTGGTTGATATGCATCTTCTGATAGATCTAAAGATCTAACTATATTTTTAATTATACTTTTTTGCTCACTAGTATCTAGTATTGTAAAGTTTTTATTATATCCTAAAAGTTCTATGTGTTGACGTAAAATTCTTACACACATAGAGTGGAATGTATTTATCCAAATATATTTTGAAGTTTCACCAACTAAAGCATATATTCTTTCTTTCATTTCCTTAGCAGCTTTATTCGTAAAAGTAATAGCCAAGATATTATTCTCTAATATATTCTTTTCAGAAATTAAATAAGCTATTCTATTTGTTAAAACACGAGTTTTACCACTACCTGCTCCAGCTATAACCATTACAGCACCTTCTGTTTTTAATATAGCTTTTAGCTGATTATCGTTCATATTTTGTACTAAATTCACTATTATTTCTCCTATTCATTCTCTAAAAATATTTTATCATATTTTCAAAATAAAAGGGAGTGACTCAAAAATCGTGATTTCAGAGAAATCGATTTTGTCGAGTCACCCCCGCAAAGTTTATTTGAATCTAAAAAACCTTTATAAAGCGAGTCTAGATATCAATAAACCACTGCGTCTATGAGTTCTCATATAAACTTTTTTAAAATTTATGACTTTTGGGGCCTCCCCTTTTATTTGCTATGTATCTAGATTATAAGAATATTGCTATAGCTGAAATAAATCCACTAGCTAATATAATAAAAATCATTAACCATAATACAATTTTAAATAATTTTTTATTCATATATTACTATTCAACCTCACCTAAAGTTTCTATCCCTAAATCAAGTTCATCAATATTATCATTTGATTCTTCTTCATCTGCTGAGTTATTCTTTTTCCCAGTTTTACTCATAATTTCATCCCTTACTAGGCCGTAAATTTCATTATATAGTTCTTCATTTTCTTCGAATACTTTTTTAACATTTTCACGTCCTTGACCCAAACGCTCTCCATTATATGAGAACCATGAACCAGATTTGTTAATAATATCTAAATCAACTGCAAAATCAAGAGTTTCCCCGATTTTTGAAATTCCTTCACCAAACATAATATCAACTTCAGCGACTTTAAATGGTGGAGCAACTTTATTCTTTACAATTTTAATCTTAGTTCTATTTCCTAAAATTTCACTATCAGCACCTTTAATTGCTTCTCCTTTACGTACATCAATACGTACAGTTGAATAGAATTTTAATGCACGACCTCCTGTTGTAACTTCAGGACTACCAAACATTACCCCAACTTTTTCACGAAGTTGGTTAATAAATAGTGCAATAGTATTGGCTTTGTTTATTTGCCCAGTTAATTTACGTAGAGCTTGTGACATAAGTCGAGCCTGTAACCCAATATGATTCGCCCCCATAACACCATCAATTTCTGCTTTTGGAACTAATGCAGCTACTGAGTCAATTACTATTATATCAATCGCACCAGATAAGATAAGTTTTTCAGCGATATCAAGTGCTTGTTCACCGCTGTCAGGTTGTGATAAGAAAAACTTACCAGGAGTAAAATCAACTCCTAATGCTTTAGCATATTCAATGTCTAGGGCATTTTCAGCATCTATGAATGCAGCGATTCCTCCAGTTTTTTGTACTTCAGCAATAGCATGAAGTGCGATTGTTGTTTTACCTGATGATTCAGGACCATATACTTCAACAATACGACCTTTAGGATATCCTCCTATACCTAAAGCTGAGTCGATTGCTAATGATCCAGAAGACACAGCTTCTACTTTAATAGGATTTTCAGAGGAAATATCCATGATAGCACCTTTACCGTACTCTTTTTCTATAACTTTAATAGCTTCATTAATAGCGGCTTGACGTGCTTTTAAATCGTCTTTTTCAATGTGTGTAACTTGTTTATCTTTTGCTTTCTTCGCCATTGTTATTCCTTTCTACTTAGTCTCCAATAACTGTAGTTAATGTACCAATTCCTTCAACGGTTATTTTAATTTCATCTCCAGCTTTAAGGTATACTGGTGGATTTTGAGCAGAACCAACTCCTGCAGGTGTTCCTGTTGCAATAATATCTCCAGCCTCTAGAGGAACAATTTTACTAACTTCTGCTAATACATCATCAATTCTAAATAACATTTCTGAAGTCATAGCATTTTGTCTAATTTCACCATTAACTTTTGTTACAATACTCATAGATTCAGGTGAACTAACCTCGTCTTTTGTAACTAAGTAAGGTCCTACTGGTGCTGATTTTTCTAGTGATTTCCCTAGGAAAAATTGACCGTGTTTATATTGTAAGTCTGTAGCAGTGATATCATTCATAATTGTATATCCAAAAATATAATCTAAAACTAGAGGTTTTAGTATATTTTTACCTGGTTTTGCTATTACTACAGCTAGTTCCCCTCCGAAATCTAAGCTATCTGTAATATTTTTATGAGATGGCACTACTTCATTATTTCCAGCTAAAGCTGTTGTGGCTTTTGTAAAGATAAGAACATCTTTAGGAGTTTTTGCTAATTCGTCACCTAGCTCATTTACATGTGCTTCATAATTGTGTCCAACACAAAGAATGTTTTTTGGTGTTCTCGTAATAGGCGAACGCCAAATTATTTTATCAAATGATACTTTATAGTTATCAGCATCACTGCTTTCTTCAACTAATTTTAGTACTTTTCGAACTTTTTCTATAAATGAAACCCCATATATTTCGATTGCTTCTCTTAACGATTGCGGAATAGTATCATTGTTATCAAAATCTTCAAATACTTTAATTAAGTTCCATGCACTTTCTTCACGTTTTACTTTTACTCCATATAATTCTTTATCGTTATAACTGAATGATAAAAATTTCATAGTTGCCTCCTCGACTTTTATAATTTCTTTAAGTTATTATACCATACTTTTAGTAATATTACTATAGATTTATTCAAAAAAATTAAGTTATCCGTATGTTTTATTTTAAAAATATGGATAACTTAATAAATTATAATTTTTTCTTTAAATTTTTAATTACATCTTTTGGAATACCTAGTTTTAAGAGCTTTTCATCTGCTGCATTCTTGATTTCTTCTAATGAAGAGAACGATTTTAACAATAGATTTTTTCTAACTTTGCCAATTCCTTGAATATCATCAAGGCTAGATTTATACATATTTTTATTCTTTATCGCTCTGTGATAAGTTATAGCGAATCTGTGAACCTCATCTTGTATTTGCTTTAAAAATAAATACTCTGCTGAAGTTTTAGGAAATTCTATAATTTCATAATCATCGGTAATAATGTACTCTGTTATATGTCTATCATTTTTTGCTAATCCAATAATCTTAATTTGTTCTAGACCGAGAGTTTTATGAACTACATCAATAGCTACATTAAGATGATTCTTTCCACCGTCGACTATTAGTAGTTCTGTATTGGTCTTTTTATCTTTATAATTTCTATAAAGTACTTCTCTCATAGTTTGGACATCATTAATTCCCATCGATTCATCAATTTTAAATTTTCTATAATTATAAGTATTCTTTTTACCATTGGTGAAATTTACTTTCACAGAAACTGCATCAACGCCCATTATATTAGAATTGTCAAAAGCATCAATGCTATTTACAGATTGTACACCTAATTTTTCAGCAATGTTATTAAGTGTAACTTGTAATTTTCTTTCTTTAAGTTCTTCAATGGCTAGATTATTATTTAAGTAATAAGTTGCATTCTCTTTTACTGTATCTAATATTTTTCTATGATTACCTCGTTTTGGAATTATAACTTTACAATCAACTACATCAGAAAGTAAATTTTCATCAATATCATCAATATATATTTCTTTCGGAAGTTTATTTAGGGAATAATATTGTAACAAGTATGAATATAAAATTTCTTCAGGAGTATCGTATAAGTTAAAGTACTCAACCTTACGTTCTATAATATTTCCTAATCTAGATAAAAATATTTGTATACATATATGATCACTATTAAAAGAAAATCCAATATAGTCCCTATCTACATTAGTACTATCTGCAACAACTTGATTTTGAACTGAAATTTCTATTGATTTAATATAACTATGTATTTGTCCCGCTGCTTCGAACTCTAGATTTTTAACATGATTTTGCATTTTATTTTTTAAGTCTGATAATATCTCTTTAGTATTACCCGTTAAGAAAGATTTAATTTTAGAAATCTGATTCTTATAGTCATCTGTTGTAATTTTCTTGGCACATGGACCTATACATTCACCTATTTGATAATACATACATGGTCTCTTTTCTACTGGGTTGCATTTTCTTAATGGGTATATTTTATCTAATATTTTCTTTACCTCTGTAGCTGATTTTATATCAACATAAGGTCCAAAATATATATTTTTATTATTTTTTTTATACTTTCTTGTCATTAATAGTCTAGGATGTTCTTCTTTAGTTATCATTAAATACGGATAACTTTTATCATCTTTTAATCGAATATTAAAGTAAGGCCTATGTTTTTTTATTAGGTTATTCTCTAATAACAACGCCTCTTTTTCCGAGTTTACTATTATGTATTCTAAATCTTCAATTTTTGAAACTAAAGTTTGAGTTTTTTTATTATGTGTACCTGTAAAATAGCTTTTAACCCGATTTTTTAAATTTTTAGCTTTACCTACATATATAATTTCTCCAATATTATCTTTATATAAGTAGCAGCCTGGATTATCAGGTAGTAACTCTAATTTTTTTTGTAATGTTAAATTCATATTAATCACCATATAATCAATTTATAACTTTTGTTAAAAAGCACAGTTGAAATTCCTATCTCCCCTGTGCTTTTATAATCATTAATTAGTTAGTATTCTTATTATTTGAGTTGTTTCGAATAGAATTATTTTTAGTAGACTTATCTTCATTTGATTTTTTATCTTCATTTGACTTCTTATCAGTACTTAAATCATTTGTTGTCTCCTCACGAGAAGAAGTTTTATCTTTTCCTTTAGAAACAATAACTTCTAAATTCTCTTCACTTGGTATAATACTAGAACCCGATTTAATATTTTGAGAAATAACCAATCCAGCATCTTTATCTGAGTACTCTTCTTTAAATGATACTTGTTTAAATCCATATGCCGAAATTGTATTTTCTGCTTTTTTAATATCTTCACCAACTAAGTTAGGCATAGCAATTCTTTTCTTACCAGTTGAAACCTGTAATATCAACTCTTTTTCTTTTGGTACTATTTCCATACCAGCTTTAATATTTTGAGAAACAACTTTTCCAGTATCATAATTATTACTTTCTACTTTCTCTACTGTTATATTTTTAAATCCTAGTTTTGATGCGTTTTTCTTAACAGTTTCTTCATCTAGACCTACAAAATTTGGCATATCTATTGTCTTTTTACCTGAAGAAACACGTAAATCTACTTTAGAGCCTTTTTTTACTTTTTTACCGGCCTTAGGATCACTATCTATAACAATATTTTCTTTTATATCATCACTTGCGATTTCTGTAATATCTCCTACTTCGAGACCAGCTTTAACGATAGTAACTTTAGCTTCTTCTAGTGATTTATTACGCACATCTGGTGCCGAAACACTGTTGGAATCACTAACATAATTGTAAATAAAGAATGAACCTACTACAATAGTAACAATAGCTAATATTGCAAGAAATACATGTTTAGCTTTTGATGTTTCCTCTTTTTCGTCTTTTTTACTCACATTAGTATAATTATTTTTTTGATTATTACTTTGTTGATAACGTCGATTACTCTTTCTATTATCCTGTTCATATTCATAATCATCATCAGTAGTAGTGTAATCATTGTAACCGTACTGATCGTTATTAATACTGTTATCAATATATTGAGTTTCATTATAATTATTTATGGGTTGTGCTGGGATTTTAAAACCAGTGTATTTATTTTCATATAAACGTTCTGGATTAAGAACCGTACTTAAATCCTCAAATAACTCTTTAGAGCTAATATATCTTTCATTAGGATTTTTCATAGTAGCCTGAAGTACGATGTTTTTTACACTTTGAGGTACATTTTCTCTATATTTGTCGATATCAGGGAGTTCTTCTTGTAGGTGTTTTAAAGCAATGGCAACTGCAGATTCACCTTTGAATGGAATCTGACCAGTAATCATCTCAAAAATTAAAATTCCTAATGAGTAAATGTCACTTTGGGCTGTAGCAACATTCCCACGCGCTTGCTCTGGTGATAAATAGTAAACAGTTCCCAACATCTGATTTGTTTGCGTAAGAGTAGTATCACCATAGGCTCTTGCTATACCAAAATCAGTTATCTTACATGTTAAATTTTCATTCATTAAAATATTTTGAGGTTTAATATCTCTATGAATTATCCCGTTTTGATGTGCATGACTAAGACCCGCTGCAATTTGTTTAGCAATATGAACTATTGTTTCAATTGGAATACGAGGATTTTTAATCATATAATCCTTTAACGTCATTCCTTCTACATATTCTAAAATAAGATAATAAAATTCGCCTTCATTTTCTACATCATAAATAGAAACAATATTAGGATGAGACAAGCTAGTCACCGCTTTGGCTTCTCTATTAAATCTTTTTACCGCATCTTCATCATTCGCATCAATTTTAAATGTTTTAATTGCTACCTGTCTATCTAAAATAGTATCATAACCCAACCACACAGTAGCCATTCCACCAGTACCTAGATGATCTAAAATCTTATATCTATTACATATAATTTTATTTATCATGGTTTACACCCCCTAGATTTTTTATTATAGCCACTGATATATTATCTATTCCTCCTCGAATTACACATAATTTTATAAGCTTTTCTACAGATGTCGATAATTCATTGTTTCTAACTATATCTTGAATCTCTTCATTTTCTATCATGTTTGTTAAACCATCTGAACATAGTAAAAAATAATCATAGTTGCTTAATTCGTCAATAAATGTATGCAAATTAATATTATTTTTTGTAGCTAAAGCTTGAGTTAGTACGTGTCGTTCTGGATGAGTTTTTGCTTCTTCATGCGTTATTGCTCCAGCATCTATTAATGCTCCAACAAATGAATCTTCTGTAGTGACAATATTCATCTCATTATCTTTAGTCAAGCCGTATGCACTACTATCACCAATATTATAAACAACAACTTTATTGGCAAATGTGGCTACTGCGACAATAGTAGTCCCCATTTTTTTATTTTTTTCTTGAGATTTATTAAATAATTCTAAATTTAATTTTTCTATTTTGTCACAAAGCCAATTTTTCATATTATTAAAGTTAGCAAAAGTTAAACTTTGCCACTCTTTTTCTAAGGTTGCCACAATATAATTACTTGAATATGCTGCATTACTATGACTACCTACACCATCGCAAACAACAGCAAGCACTTCACCTTGTTTATTTTTTACAACAGAAATTGCATCTTCATTTTTTTCTTTTCTACCTTTATTACTATTATACGAATATACTAGTGGCATCTGGAATTCCTCCTTTTACCTCATCCTTACGTTCTTTTGCACGAAGTTGACCACAAGCAGCATCAATATCATCACCTTGTGTTCTTCTAATTGTTACATTAACTTTATTTTTCTTAAGAATTTTTTCAAATGCGAAAATGTCACTCTTACTAGTTCTTACATAGTTACGTTCAGGCACATAGTTAATCGGAATTAAGTTAACGTGGCAGTTTAAACCTTTTATAATTTCCGATAGTTTTTCCGCATGTTCTTTTTGATCGTTTACTTTCCCCATTAAACCATATTCGAACGTAATACGACGATTAGTAGTTTCTTGGTAATATTTTAAAGCCTCCATAAGCTTATCAATATTATATGCTCTGTTGACCGGCATGATTTTACTACGTAATTCATTAGTAGGCGCGTGTAATGATACCGCAAAGTTAATTTGTACTTTCTCATTCGCAAAATCATAAATTTTCGGTACAATACCAGAAGTTGAAACAGTAATATGGCGGGCCCCAATATTAAAGCTCTCGTCACTATTTACGATTCTAATAAAGTCCATCATTTCATCGTAGTTTTCAAATGGTTCCCCGATACCCATAATAACAATACTTGAGATACGCTCACCTTTTTTATCTAACTCTTGTTGGACTTTTAATACTTGAGATACAATTTCTCCTGCTTCTAAGTTTCGTTTTAAACCACCAAGTGTAGAAGCACAGAAAGTACATCCAATTCGACAACCTACTTGTGTTGTTACACATAGTGAATTTCCGTATTTATTTTTCATAAGAACACTCTCAATAGTATACTTATCTTGTAGCTCAAATAGGAATTTCATTGTTCCATCAGCAGATTCTTGCTTAATAATTGTTTTTAGAGTTGTAATCTCGAATTCTTCAGCAAGTTTTTCTTGTAGAGACTTAGGTACATTTTTCATTTCTGAAAAATCTGTAATTCTCTTTTTATATAGCCAATCAAAGATTTGTTTCGCTCTAAATTTTTTCTCACCGATACTTACAATATATTCTTCTAATTGATCAAGTCTTATAGAATATATAGACATTTTATCAAAATCTTTTAACCATCTAGACTTTTTATAGCCTTTAAAATCTGAAATTAACATTTTTCCTCCGTTTTTTTAAGTTTTGCGATAAAAAATCCATCGCAACTATACTCATCAGGTAGTATTTCTAATACACCATTTTCTCTCGTTTTTACAATACTATTTTTTAGAGAAATACTCTCTAAACTAAAATCTTTGTTCTCTTTTAAAAACTTCTCTATATTTTTTATATTTTCTCTCTTATCAATCGTACAAGTTGAATACATTAAAATTCCTTCTTGTTTTACATAGTGTTTACTATTGTCTAAAATATCATATTGAAGTTTAGCAATATCTTCAACATACGAATTTGTGATTTTATATTTAATTTCAGGTTTGTTTTTTATAACCCCTATTCCTGAACATGGCACATCACAGATTACTATGTCAAACTTATTGTTAAATAAAGTATTGTTTAGAGTAGCATCTTGTTCTTTAACCTCAATATTGGTAATTCCAAGCTTCTCTTTATTACCTTCAATTAATTTTAGCTTATGTATATATTTATCACATGAAATTAAACTAGAATTAAAATACTTACTAGCTATATGCAAACTTTTACCACCAGGAGCGGCACAAGTATCAAGTATTTCATACTCTTTATCAACTGGTAATCCAATCGATGCTGCTACAAGAGCACTTGCCTCATCTTGGACAATATAGTATCCTTTTGTAAATAAACTACTATCTAAGTTTAATTTATTTAAAACTAGGCTGTCTTCACAGATTTCACTCTCACTAACAGCATCCCCTAATTTTTCTATTAACTCTTTTTTAGTAATTTTTAATGGATTATATCTAATACTATTTTTGCTCTTTTCATTAAAAGACACAACTATTTTTTGAACTTTTTCAACTCCGTATTGTTCTTTAAGTATATTATATAATTCACTTGGACAACTATTTTCTATACAGAACTTTTCAGTTGCATTTTTATATTTAAGATCTAAATTATTAGCATTTCGCTCAATATTTCTTAAAATACCATTGACGAATTTTCCTGTGATATTACCTGCAATTTTCTTACTTAATTTTACAGCTTCGTCAATAACTGCGAAATTGGGTGTTTTATCCATGAAAAGCAATTGATAAATACTCATTAATAAAATAACTTTAACTTTAGGTTTTACTCTACCTTTAGAATAAGATTTAAGAGTGTGTTCTAAATACAATTTGTTTTTTATAGTTCCATATACTACTTCACTGATAAATCTCTTATCCTGTTCTTCGACCTTATACTGATTAAAATATTTATTTAAGGTAATATTACTATAACCATCTTCTTGAATAATTGTATATAGAACCTCGTATGCAATATGTCTAGCATTAATGCTACTCATTTTCTTCACCTAATACTGTTCCCACATAGTCTTTCTTATTAGATAAGAAATTAACTACTGGCATACGTTTTTTACCAGAAACTTGAAGTTCATTTACTTTTAACACTGTCTTATTACCACATAGAATATAGATGTGTTTCTTATCTTGTTTAATAATAGTTCCAACTCTATCAAAATTAGACTCAATGTCTTGTTTAACTTCTTCACTAGACCAAATTTTTAGCACATTTCCTTCTAAATAAGTAAATGCCCCAGGTGTTGGATCTAATGCACGAACTTTGTTGAATATATCTCTAGCTGAAGTATTCCAATCAATTTTCTCATCTTCTCTTAAGATATTACGAGCAAACGTAGCTTCTTCATCATTTTGTTTTTTTGGTGCAATATCACCACTAAAGATTTTTGGAAGAGTTTCATTTAATAGATTACGACCAGCTATTGAAAGTTTATCATGTAAAGTCTCATAATTATCACTATCAAGAATATCAACCTCTACTTTTGATAACATGTCTCCTGCATCTAGTTTCTTAACCATATACATAATTGTTATACCTGTTTTATCATGGTCTTCAAGTATTGAATACTGAATAGGTGCTCCTCCACGTAATTTTGGTAATAATGATCCATGGACATTAATGCACTTATGTTTAGGAATTTCTAAAATCTTCTCTGGTACAAGTTGTCCATAGGCGGCAGTTATAATAATATCCGGGTTTAACTCTTTTAATGTATTATAAGTCTCTTCATCTGTTGATATTTTTTCGGGTTGTAATACTTTAATATTATTTTCTAAAGCTACAACTTTTACTGGAGGTGGTGTTAGTACTTTCTTTCTACCAACTTTTTTATCTGGCTGAGTGATTACTAAATCTACTCCGTAATTTTCTATTAACATTTCTAAAACAGGAACAGCAAACTTTGGAGTTCCCATAAATACTATTTTTTTATCGTTCATTTATTTCTCCTAAAAAAGAATTTAATCTATTTAATTATACCATATTTTTGTATATCCTTCTATTGTTGAATGGTATTTCATCCTTTAATTAATAATGATTATTATCAGATTCTAGATTTAATAAAAATCTCTTATTTTCAAGACCGGCAGCATAACCTGTTAAACTTCCGTCTGCCCCTATTACTCTATGACATGGAATAAAAATTAACAATGGATTATGCCCAACTGCTCCTCCAACTGCTTGAGCTGACATAGTTTCTAAGTCTTTAGTCTTAGCAATTTTTTCTGCTATATGTTTATATGTAACTAGCTCTCCATAGCATATTTCTTTGAGTACTTCCCATACTGTTTTTCTAAATTCAGTCCCAATAAAATTCAAAGGGATTTCATCTATACTTGGATTCTCACCATTAAAATATTTTTTTAACCAATCTTTAGACTTTACAAATATATCTAATTCTTCATTTAATAGATATTCACCTATGTCATTAGGAAAATACTTTTGATTTTTTAAATAACACCCACAAAGACTTTCACCGTCTGAAATTAAATATAAAAGTCCTATTTTGCTTTCATAAGTACAATAATACATTTAAAACTCCTTTGAATTTATACTAATATACTTTTATTATAACAAAAAAAGAGGGAGTGACTCAAAAATCGCGATTTTGAAGAAATCGATTTTATCGAGTCACTCCCGCACAGTTTATTAGATATCTAAAAGCTTTTATAAAGCGAATTTAAATATCAATAAACCACTGCGTCTATGAGTTATCATATACACTTTGTTTAAATTTAGGACTTTTGGATCAGCCCCTTTATTATTATTTCTCGTCTTCTTTGTAAATCTTATATAGTAAAAATAATACTCCTACACAAATAAAACAATCTGCTAAATTAAATATAGGAAAATCATAACCGAATATTCTAAAATCAAGAAAATCAACAACCTCATGTCTTGTTAATCTGTCAATAAAATTACCTATTGCTCCACCATATATTAAAGCAAATGTCCCCTTATCAAAGACAGATAAAGAATCTTTTTGTTTTAATAGATAATATGTTAAAATGGCCACAAAAATAATCGTAACAACTAAGAAAAATAGACGACTATCTTGTAGAATCCCCCATGCAGCTCCTCTATTTCTATGAGATGAGATACTGAAAAAATTTGCTATAACTTCCTTGCTTTCTCCTAACGAGAAATGATTAACTATAAAATTTTTACTAAGTTGATCTAGCAATATTAGAAAACACGCTAATATAAATATGATTAACATATTCCTTCTCCTCTTATTTCAATACTAATAATTTTTCTAATTCAGGATCAATAGTTCGCTCCCCTCTTGCAGGGAGTTTATATCGACCTAAATGAATTAGTTGATGATGTATTTTCCCCCAACTTTCCATAGGGAAAACACTCATAAGACTTTTTTCTACTTGAAGTGGCGTATCGGTTAAATCTGCTAATCCAAACATTTTCGCTACTCGTTCAACGTGAGTATCAACAGCAATCGCGGGAATATTAAATCCAACAGAAAGAACAACATTTGCAGTTTTTCTTCCTACACCAGGTAGTTTTTCTAACTCTTCTCTAGTCTGTGGAATCTTATAATCGTAAACATCCCTTAACATATTAGCCATACCAACTATATTTTTAGATTTTGCCTTATAAAGCCCTAGTGTTCGAATATACTTCTCTATATCTTCCACCTTAGCATCAGCATAATCATCGATTGTCTTATAATTCTCAAACAACCCAACTGTTGCTCTATTTACATACTCATCTTTACACTGAGCAGATAAAAGAACAGCAATAACTAATTCCAAATTATTAGAAAAATCTAGTTCACATTCTACATCAGGAAATACTTTATCCAAATATTCCATGACTTTTTTTGCTTTATTCTTTTTTTGTCTATTTGTTAAACCAGTCATAACCTAAACTACTTCCACTTTCTGATTGAATATCTTTATTTACTTTGTTATTTAATATACCATTAACATAACTAATATTTTTAGATAAAGTTAATGCTTCATCTATCTGCTGTTTTGTATAATTTTTTTCAAACCAAGAAGTTACAATATCAATCTCTTTAGAAGTTAATATTCTTCCAGTTACACGTTCTGTTAATTTTAATAACTCACGCAGAGTATAATAATCTTCCTTATTATTAAAAATAATAAAATTTAACTTGCTTTCAGCTGAAATAACAATGCATCCTTTATTAACTAAATTATCAAGCATAGAAAAGATTTCATTTTCTGATTTATTTGATTCATTTTTAAATAAGTCTATTGAAAATGGTAAATCTCCTTGATTTGTCAAATAACTTATCTGAAGAAGAAACATAGCTTCCTCTCCAGATAAGTTATAAGATTTATAATTCATTAAAAAATCAGCATCAACTAAAAGACCTTTTATATTGATATTGATCATTTTCGACTCCTAAGGCGTTAATCTGTTTAATAAACGTGGGAATGGCGCAGTCTCACGAACGTGTCCGTTACCTGTAATCCAAGCTACAGTACGCTCTAACCCTAATCCAAATCCAGCATGTTCTACAGAACCATATTTACGTAAATCTAAATACCAACCATAAGCATCAAGATTTAAATCATGTTTCTTAATGTTTTCTAATAATTTATCGTAGTCGTCAATACGTTGAGAACCACCGATGATTTCTCCATATCCTTCTGGAGCTATTAAGTCTGCACATAGCACTACACCAGGTTCATTTGGATCTTCAATCATATAGAATGGCTTAATATCTAATGGCCAGTGTGTAATAAACACCGGTTTATTATAACTATTTGCAATAAATGTTTCATGCGGAGATCCAAAGTCATCACCATATTCAATATCATCAAATCCATTATCTTTTAGTAATTGGATAGCATCTTTATATTTAATACGTGGGAATTCTCCTCTAGCATTTTCTAGAGCTTCTAAATCACGACCAAGAACTTTAAGTTGTTCTTGACATTTTTCTAATACATCTGTTAACAGGTGATTAACATATGCTTCTTGTAATGCTAAACTTTCATCATGATTACAGAATGCCATCTCAGCTTCAATCATCCAGAACTCGATTAAGTGACGACGAGTTTTAGATTTTTCAGCTCTGAAGGTAGGACCGAATGAAAATACTTTACCAAATGCCATAGCTGTTGCTTCTAAATAAAGTTGTCCAGATTGAGAAAGATATGCTTCCTCATCGAAATATTTAGTATTAAATAATTCTGTAGTTCCTTCTGGAGCTGATGATGTTAAAATTGGTGGGTCTGTTTTTAAGAATCCTTCTTTTTCAAAGAAATCATATGTAGATTTAATAATTTGATTTCTAATTGTTAAGATAGCATGTTGTTTCTTAGAACGTATCCAAATGTGACGATTATCTGCTAAGAATTCTACCCCATGTTCTTTTGGAGTGATTGGATAATCAATTGCTTCAGAAATAACTTCAAAGTCTTCAATTTCTAATTCAATACCAGAAAGTTCTCTTTCATTTTCTTTAATTAATCCAGTTACTTTTAATGAAGTTTCTTGTGATAAATGACGTAATTGTTGGTATTTTTCTTCTCCTAATGCCTCTTTTAAAGCAATAGCTTGAATAAATCCAGCTCCATATCTTAATTGGAAAAATGCAATTTTACCACTACTTCTCTTGTTCGCAATCCATGCACCAAGAGTTACTTTTTGACCTAGTTGTTCTTTTAAATTACTTATATTCAACTTGAAGTCCCTCCTAATTTAAATTATTATTGTATTCAAAAATTTTTAATATTCATAGTTATATAAAAACTATTTATATTATATCATAAAATTACTATTTTTTTAATTATGTGTTTTATTTTTTAGTATTTAATGCTCTAAATCACGAAATACTATAATACAATCAAAAATGTCTTTTAGAAAATACCTGTATTCAAGTATATCCTTTGTAGCATAACATCTACATGCTAGACGATTATTATTTTTTACTTCACTGTATAATTCACTAAAGTTATCTTTAATTGAAAAATTGAAGAATTTTATATAGCTCTTTTTTTCACGTTTACTAAAATATAAATCTTTATATTTATTACTTTCAAAAATATATAATATTGATTCAGTACTTTTAGATGTTAGTAACTCCTCATCTCCATTACTGTATATATATTTCGCCTTAGATTTTAAATTTAAGTACTTATGTTTTCTCGAATGTATTATATTAATCAATGATTTAACTTTCTTATCATTAACTACTGTAAGTTTTAAACTGTTCTCTTGCTCAAGTATTACGAACTTATATGTATTTTTAGAATCAGTTAAAACATTCCTTAATCGTTTCATAAATTTATATGATATTGGTAGCTCATCCTTATATTGTTTCATGTCAATTAATATTGCATCAACATCTTGTAATATAAAATTTAAGCTATCATTGTATAAAAACAAACTTTCTGAAATATACATTTCATGAAGGAATTTCACCAAACCGTCAATATTGTTTCTTAAACCTTTTATGTCTTTATTTTTTAAGTTTTTAGAGACAGCTACATTTAATTCTGTAATGGCATTCTTATAAAAATAATCTTTTGTGTTGCTTGAGTCTAATTCTCGACCAAGTATTTTTTTATGTTCAAATACATAAGTATGATTTTTAAAAGTATCATTTTCTATTAAATATTCAATAGAATCATAGTTTGTTACAATATTCTTACATAGTTGAGCAGCTTTATTCTTTTCATCGAAATAATATGATTTAGAACTTATTGATATCCCTTTTTTAATTCCATCTATATACATTTTCTCAATATATAACAAGTTAAGTTCTGAAAAATCACCTGTATTTGTTTCTAGTATCCATACGTATAACTTAATTAGTAGTTTATCTAAGTTTGGATCCTCTTTTTTAGGAAAAAGAGAGAATACATTTAATGATACATATGCACTTTTTTTCTTTATAATTACAAACTCAGAGATATTAAATTTATTTATATATTCTGCTTCATCTATTGATGAAAAAAGTATAAACTTTTCTTTGTCACTTGTGGGTTTAGTTTCAAATTCAACTTTTCTAAAATCTACACCTTCGAAATGTAATAAATCATTAGATTTATTTTTTAAGTTGGTCACACTCTTTCTACAAAATCTAGCAAACTTATACATATTAATATCAATTTTTTCCAATAAATTTTCTATCTTTTTATAGTTATTATTACTAATAGTTGGGATTTTGTTTGCTATTTCAATAAATAATCTAACAGTAACTTTTACATCCACAGCTGCATTATGATATCTTTCACCGGTATAAAGGTCAAGAGAATTTGATAAATCTGAAAGCCTATAACTTTTTTGTGATGGTAAAAATAGCCTTGCTAATTCTACAGTATCTAGCGATTGCTTCGCTTTATATAGAATTCCTACATCATGAAATCTTTTCTTTAAAATAACATAATCTGAAGGAAGGCCATGACATACAAGAATATCATCTTTAATATAATCATATAAATCATCAGCAATTTCCTCAAAAAGTTTTTTATCTGCTAACATTTCATTATTTATTCCTGTTAACTCAGTCACAAAAGTAGATACAGGGTTTTTAGGTCGAATATAGTGATTTATTGATGAAACTTCATTAAAATTCTCATCAAGCTTTGTTGCGGAAAATTGAATTATTTCCTTATCATCAGTTAACTCTATATCAACAATACAAAATAATCTTTTCATAAATTCTCTCACCTCACTTTTAAATTATCTATATATTATCTCTCAATTTAGATAAAAAATCTAGTATATCTTTTTTATTATTATTTAATCTTCCTAATAAAATTTCTTTTTCCAACTTTAAAGTTATACTTTTTATCCAAGGACCAGGATTTTTATTGATAGTTCTTATAATTTCCTGTGACGTAATTTCAATATCATTAAAAGAATTAATAGCTAAGATGCAACTTTCAATAACAGTTGTTTTTTTATAATTATAATAATTATTAACAAATATTACATCATCTATATTATATCTATATAATATTATTTCTAAAGGTGTATTTTTTAAAAATTCAATATTAATTTTCTCAAATTCTTTTATTAACTTTACTTCTTTATTCGATAGTTTTAAATACTTTAAAGTATCGAAAGAAATATCATTAACTTTAGATAAGATGTATAAACTTTGACAAAATGTATAATCAGTAAAATCTTGAATAGTCTTAATCTCTTTTAAAAATGGAATATAAGCATTTAATTTACTACCTAATAATAACTCAAAACTTTTTAAGTTACCTTTTCCAGCAAGAAGTTTTCTAAATTCATTAACAATACGTTCAATAGAAACATAACTAATAAGTTGTGCATTTTTCTTTATTGCCGCTAAAGTTTCATTTTCAATATCAAAACCTAACTTTGATGAAAAACGAAATGCTCTTAACATCCTTAAGGCATCCTCATAAAATCTCTCATTAGGGTTATTTACAGTACGAATAATTTTCGAATTTAAGTCTATCTCTCCGTTATGGTAGTCGAACAACTTCCCATTGTAATCTAACGCCATAGCATTAATTGTAAAATCACGTCTATCAAGATCTTCTCGTAAATTACTAACAAATTCAACCTTCTCCGGCGCACGATGATTTTTATAATCTCCCTCTGTTCTAAATGTAGTAACTTCATATCCCACATTATTTATTAAGATTGTAACTGTTCCGTGTTGGATTCCTGTATCAATAGTTTTATGAAATATTTTTTTCACTTCACTAGGCAATGCATTAGTTGTAATATCAATATCTGAAAAACTCTCACCTAATAAGTAATCTCTAACACAACCACCTACAAAGTAAGCTTCAAAACCATGCTCATTAAATATCTTTAATATATTCACAGCATCTTTGAATTTATTTCTAAAGTTATTTATTACCATATCTTCCTCTCAAATTAATAAAGGACTGGAGAGAAAACCCCAGCCCACGTAATCTTATATGTTATTTAGATAAGTTATAAGTATCTCTAGCAATCATAACTTCTTCATCAGTAGGTATTACGAATGCTTTAACTTTAGAATCTGCTGTAGAGATTTCCGCAACTTTTCCACGTACATTGTTTTTCTCTTTATCAATTTGTACACCTAAGAAAGTTAACCCTTCTAATACTTCTTCTCGAACCCAAGTAGCATTTTCACCAACACCAGCTGTGAATACAATAGCATCTACTCCATTCATTGCAGCAGCATATGCTCCAACATATTCTTTAATTCTATTAATATAAACGTCAATTGCTTCAGCAGCATGTGGATTTGTGCTTCTTGCAGCTTCAACATCACGTAAATCTGAAGAAAGTGCAGATACACCTTTTAAACCTGATTCAAAGTTAAAAATACGAACAATTTCTTCAAGAGATAGTCCTGTTTTTTGTGCAATGTAAGGGATTGTAGCTGGATCGATATCTCCAGTTCTAGTACCCATTACTAAACCTGATAGTGGCGTGAATCCCATTGAAGTATCAAATGATTTACCATTTTTGATAGCACAAATTGAAGCACCGTTACCGATGTGGCAAGAAATTGTTTTTAATTCTTTAGAATCTTTTCCTAAGATTTCAGCAACTTTTTCGCCGATATATCTGTGACTTGTTCCATGTGCACCATATTTACGAACTCCATATTTTTCATAGAATTCTCTTGGAACTGCGTACATGTATGTAGATTTTGGCATACTTTGGTGGAACGCAGTATCAAAAGTTAATACGTTAGGAACTCCTGGTAATTCTTTTTGGAATGATCTAACACCTTTAATATTTGCTGGATTGTGTAATGGTGCCAAATCTTCGATTGAATCAACTTTTGCTAATTCCTCATCAGTTACTAAAACAGATGCATCATAGAATTCTCCACCATGTACAACACGATGTCCAACACCTTCGATTTCTTTAACATCTTGTACAATACCTAATTTTGTTAATTTTTCAAGTAACATTTCGATTGCTACATCGTGGTTAGGGATATCTAATGTTTCTTTATTTTTTTCTCCGTTGAATTCGATTGTGAATACACTGTTTTCAATACCGATTCTTTCAACTAGTCCTTTTGTTATAACTTTTTCTTCAGGCATTTCAAATAATTGAAATTTTAAAGATGAGCTTCCTGAATTAATAGCTAAAATCTTTGTCATAAGTATAAGTCTCCTCTTAATCTATTTGCATTATATGTAATATTATCTCATTATTTATAATTAATTACAAGGGGTATTTAAAATATTTTATAAAATAATTCGCAGTAAAACTTTTTTTAAGAATGCGTTATCTATATTTTGGTTATCAGTTTCTATGCTTTCCATTATTTTTTATCTAATACGAAAATATTTCGGTTCAATGTATATTAACTATTAAAAATATAAATACAACTTATAGCTATTATTATTTCTTAATTAATTTTACAATTTTATAAAAATTATAAATATACATAGTATATTAAATACAAGAGAAATATTAGGAATTATATACTTCCCTTTTTCTGAACATCAATAGTGAAAAATACCCAGAGTTTAAACTAATAATCTCCGAGTATTTTAAATGATTTTGATTTATTTTATCCTATTGACCCTTCCATTTCAAATGAAATTAATCTGTTTAATTCAACAGCATATTCCATTGGAAGTTCTTTTGTAAATGGTTCGATGAATCCCATAACTATCATTTCAGTAGCTTGTCCTTCATCAAGACCTCTACTCATTAAGTAGAATAGTTGTTCTTCTGATACTTTAGATACTTTTGCTTCGTGTTCTAATGATACGTTAGAGTTTTTAACAATGTTGTAAGGAATAGTATCAGACGTTGAGTATTCGTCTAAGATTAATGTATCACATTCAATGTTTGAACGAGATCCTTCTGAGTTTTTACCGAAGTGAATCCATCCACGGTAGTTAACTTTTCCACCACGTCTTGACATTGATTTAGAAACGACAGTAGAAGATGTTCTAGGTGCCAGGTGAATCATCTTAGATCCTGCATCAAGTACTTGTCCTTCACTAGCCATAGCTATAGATAATGTACTTCCACTTGCTCCTTCACCAACTAAAATACAAGCAGGGTATTTCATTGTTAATTTAGAACCTAAGTTTCCATCTACCCATTCCATAGTACCGTTTTTCTCTACAATCGCACGTTTTGTAACTAGGTTATAAACGTTTGTTGACCAGTTTTGAATAGTCGTATATCTAAAACGAGCATTCTCTTTAATAAAAATTTCTACTACAGCTGCATGAAGTGAACTTGCTGAATATGTTGGAGCTGTACACCCTTCTACATAGTGTAGAGAAGAGTTTTTCTCAATAATAATTAATGTACGCTCAAATTGTCCCATTTTTTCACTGTTAATTCTAAAGTATGCTTGAAGCGGTGCTTCTACTGATACATTTTCCGGACAGTAGATAAATGAACCACCTGACCATACTGCAGAGTTTAAGGCAGCGAATTTATTATCGTTGAAATCAACAGCTTTTGAGAAATATTCTTTAAAGATTTCTTCATGGTTTTTTAACGCTGTATCAGTGTCTTCAAAGATAATTCCTTTTTCTTCAAATTGCTTATGCATATTGTGATAAACTACCTCAGACTCATATTGTGCAGATACACCTGCAAGGTATTTTTGTTCCGCCTCTGGAATCCCAAGCTTTTCAAAAGTATTTTTAATTTCTTGTGGTACTTCATCCCATGAACGTTCTGTTTTTTCTGATGGTTTTACATAGTATGTTAAATCCTCAAAATCTATTTCAGATAAGTCTCCACCCCATGTAGGCATCGGCATTCTGTAGAACTCTTTTAATGCATTTAGACGATATTCTAACATCCATTGTGGCTCTTCTTTTCTTTCAGAAATAGTTTTAACGATTTCTTTTGTTAATCCTTTATCAGTCTTAAATATAGATACGTCTTTATCTGAAAATCCATACTGATAATCGGTAAACATTTCTTCATTTTTATTCAATGCTATCACTCCTTCTCCTATTTATTTTCTTCTAAAATTTTTTCTGTAATTTTCCACGCTAAAGTAGCACATTTAACCCTAGCTGGAAGTTGAGAAATATTTTGTAATGAAATACTATCTTCAAGATTATCTTCATTAAATTCATTTCCCATAATCATATTTAAAAAATTTTTAATCTTTACATTAGCACTCTCTACTGATAAACCTTTTAATTCTTCAGTTAACATTGAAGCTGAAGCTAATGAGATTGAACACCCAGTCCCTAAAAATTTAATATCCTCGATAATATCGTCAATTAACTTAACACTAACTGTTATTTTATCCCCACAAGAAGGATTTAGCATTTCCAGTTTATAGCTATTTTCAATTGTTCCATTATTTCTAGGATGCTTGCTATGGTCTAAAATTACTTGTTTATATAAACTTTTTAAATCACTAAAACTCATTTTCAAAAAACTCCTTCGTTTCTTTTAATGTTTGAATAAAGAAATCTATCTCTTCTTTCGTATTATATAAATATAGACTCGCTCTTGCTACCGAATATGTATCTAGCTTTCCTAATAATAGTTGAGTACACTGATGCCCTGCTCTTATGCAAATACCTTTAGCATCTAAGAAACTCGTTAAATCATGAGGGTGAACTCCTACCAAGTTAAAAGTTATTAGTGAAACTCTATCTTCTATATTTTCTGTTCCATAAATCTCTATATTATCAATCTTAGAAAGTTCAGAATACATATATTCAGTAAGTTCTTTAGTGTACTTTTCAATATTTTCTAAACCAATACTATTCAGATACTTAATAGCAGCACCTAATCCTGCAGCTTGTGCAAGCAGTGGTGTTCCCGCTTCAAATTTGTCAGGAAGAATTGCCCATGTTGCTGAATTATCCTCAACAATACCAATCATTCCTCCACCAAATTCAACAGGGTCAAATTTTTCTAGTAGATGTTTTTTACCATATAAAACTCCAATACCAGTAGGTCCACACATTTTATGCGCACTAAAAGCTAAAAAGTCACAGTTCATTTTTTGAACATCGATTTTTAAATGAGGAACTGATTGTGCAGCATCGACTACAAAATAAATATCTTTATCTTTTAACATTTCTCCAATTTCATAAACTGGATTAATATTTCCTAATACGTTAGACGCATGACACATAGAAACAATTTTAGTTTTATCTGTAATAAATTCTTCTAATTGTTTAAAACTAATTTTCCCTTCTTCATCTAATTCTAAATATTTTAAAACTAGATTTTTGCGTTTAGCAAGTTGTTGCCAAGGAATAATATTAGCATGATGTTCCATATAAGTAAGGATAATTTCATCACCTTCAGTTACATCTTGTTCTAAAATTCTTGCTGCAAAATTTAAACTTTCCGTAGTTCCACTAGTATAGATTACTTCTTCATAACTACTTGCGTTTATAAATTCTCTAACTAACTCTTTAGACTCTTCGTATATTTTTTCTGATTCATTACCTAAGGTATAAACAGATCTGTGAATATTTGAATTATAATTTTTATAGTAATCTGTAATTGCATCGATCACTTGATTAGGTTTTTGAGTAGTAGCTCCATTATCAAAAAATATCAAATCATTTCCTGATATTTTTCTATTTAATATAGGAAAGTCTTCTCTATATTTACTAAAATCTATCATTATTACTCACTCTCGTTATTGTTAATTTTTTCATCAATAAGCACTGTTACAAGCTCTTTAATTTTATCTACTGTTAACTCTGAGATTACTGGAGATAGGAATCCATGAACTAATAATCTACTTGATTCTTTTCTAGTTAATCCTCTACTTTGTAAGTAGTATAGTTGCTCTTCATCAATACGACCTAGCGATGCTCCGTGACCAGCCATAACATCATTTTCGTCGATTAATAGCATTGGGTTAGCATCTGCTTTAGCTTCTGATGAAAGTGTCAGCATTCTTGAACTTT
Source organism: Gemella parahaemolysans (assembly GCF_053758945.1). NCBI lineage: Bacteria > Bacillati > Bacillota > Bacilli > Caryophanales > Gemellaceae > Gemella > Gemella parahaemolysans. The sequence goes on along the minus strand of NZ_JBSMTP010000001.1, from coordinate 277,758 downwards.
GGTAAGCATTAGAACCTGTCGCACCTTTTACGATAAATCCTACACCGTTAAATACGATATGTGATCTATCTAATAGTACACCGTGTTGTAAGATATCACCTTTACTACTTAAGCCTTGGTTAACTACTTCACTATTAAAGTAAGTTTTTTGTTCTTTAACTCCTAGAGTTACAATCTTAAGATTAGCTTCAGATCCATCTCCTAGAATGTTCGTTGTATTATCGTGATATACATCTGCCTCATCCATTGCAGCTACATTCCAGTTAATTAATGAATCTCTATAAGTTAAACCACGACGTAAAATAGTTCCACGTTTTTCACCTGGTTGATTCGTAATTGAACTGTAGTTAATTTGAGCTCCTTCATGTGCAACTACTTCAGATACTAAACTGAAAGGTGCCTTATCCTCTTTCTGATTATTTACGTAGTTTTCAATAAAATTAAATTTAGCGTTATTTCCAACCTGAATAGTTACATGGTTGAATAAACTTTGTTCTTTATCAGAAATCACGATATATTGAAGCGGTTCTTCAATTACAGCATTATCCTTAACATCAATAAATAACCCAGCATTTAATAGTGTATAGTGAACAGCTGTTACTTTACTTTCAGCATAGTCAACAACACTCATAAAACTGTCTTTAATGTAATCATCATTCATTGCAGTGAAAATATCTTTAATCACTACTTTATCAGCATATTTCTCTGGAATATTGATATGTATAATAGTATTATTCTTTTGAACTACAGCAAAATCATTGCTATTAATACCATATTCAGCTATTTCTACATTTCCTTTATTTTCTAATCTTAGAGTTGAAAAATCAACATTAAATAAGTTCCATCTTTCTAACTCCATAGATTCTAATTTTGGAAAAGGTAGCGTATAACTCTTATATAAAGCTAATTTTCTAGTATTTAAAAACCATGTAGGCTCATTTGTATTAGAAAAGATGCTTTGTAAAGTTTTAATACTTAGTTTTAATTTATTATTCTCCATATTAAACCTCTTCTTTTAACCAGTCATAACCTTCTTTTTCTAAACGAAGTGCTAGTTCAGGTCCACCTGATTTTACGATTTTCCCATCCATAAGTACATGTACAAAATCAGGCTCAATATAATCTAATAATCTTTGATAGTGAGTAATAATTAAGCAACCGAAGTTTTCACCACGCATTTTATTAACACCTTTTGATACGATTTTTAGAGCATCGATATCTAATCCAGAGTCGATTTCATCTAGAATAGCAAATTTTGGTTCTAACATCATCATTTGTAATATTTCGTTACGTTTCTTTTCTCCTCCAGAGAAACCATCATTTACATAACGTTGAGACATTTTTAGATCCATTTCTAAAAATTCCATAGTCTTGTCTAATTTTTTAATATATTGCATTAAAGGAATACTATCTTCACGTTGTGCATTAATTGCAGATTTAATAAATTCTGAAGTTGGTACTCCTGGTACTTCAGATGGATATTGCATTGCTAGGAATAGACCAGCACGAGCTCTTTCGTCAACTTCCATTTCTAATACTTCTTCACCATCTAATAAAATACTTCCACCATCTACTTCATATTTAGGATGACCCATAATAGCTGATGCTAAAGTAGATTTACCTGCACCATTTGGTCCCATTACGGCATGTATCTCACCAGATTTAATTTCTAAATTAAGTCCTTTTAATATTTGTTTTTCATTAATTGATACTTCTAGATTTTTTATATCAAGAACTGACATTTTATTTCCTCCATCTTTTATATTTGTTGCGATTTAATCATATAAAACATAAATTATCGCAAATTACATAAGTATTATTATAAAGGTTTTCACATGTTTTATCAAATTATTGGTTCGAACGCTCTCTAGTTATACACTCCTGTTTATAAAAAAATAAATCCTCAAATTTCATTTGAAATTCGAGGATTTATCTGTATAATTTATTTAGAAAATTCCCACATAGCTACTATTTCAGTTTTTAATTCATCATATGACCATTTTTTTAGTGTTCTCGTATAACTATTTGGATCATTAATTATAAATTTTTCTTCGTTGTCTACTCCAGTTATCAAAATAATATGTCCAACAGTTGTAAATTTACCTGGATGCACAGAAGCGATAATAGGATTTCCTTTACTTAAAACAGATTTCATTGCTTCTTCATTAAGTGGTACTCCAGTTGATTTTACTCCATATTCTTTAGCAATATAATCGAAGAAACTCCATTTTGTACCCGCATCTGTAAAGTATCCGCTAGCATCTTCTTTTTCTGCAATGTTTTTTGGTGTAATTGATTTATCATCTAATATCCCACTAAGTGCCATAGCTACACAAGTTGGACCACAACCACCTATAGCCACGTTTGTGCCACCTAATTTATCATAAGCCCAACGTTTATCCCATTGGATATAGTAAGGAAACTTCCTATTAATTTCAACTGTTTCTCCTTGTTCAAACGGTGTTGCTTCTTGACCAGCAAGATAACCAAGTACATATTGTGTAGCATCTTTATTATTAACTAATAATTTCTGTTCTGCTTCTGGAAGATTTTCTCTTTGTAAGTATATTAATTGTCCTATTAGACTACCATTAGCATTTTGAAGTAAATTATTTTCAACTCCATTTGGATTAGTAATAAATGGATAAGGTTGCGTTACCCCCTTAATACCATCTCTTGCATTAGCTACATTTTCTGTTTTCAACACATTTGTACTCTTATTTTCATCTTTTGAATTTTTATTAAACCAAACAATCTTATTATTTTGAATAACATAAAGTACAACTGTACATAGAATAATGAACGCTATCGTCATTATTTCAATTCTTTTTCTTTTCATAATTACACCTCACTATTTACTTTTTATCACTAAAATTATTCCTACTGAAATAACTATAATATATCCGATTAGACTTTGCAAGTCTGGTAACTCGCTAAAAAATATAAATCCTAAAATTCCCGAAAACAATACTTGCGAATAATCAAACACTGATATATTTTTTGCCGCTGCATACTTATAAGCAAATGTCACTCCATATTGACCAATTGTAGCAGAAGCACCAGCTAATATTAGCATCGATAGTTGATACAATGTCATTACTCTATAATCAAAAATAAGATAAGGTAATAGTAATATTGTTGATAATGAAGAAAAGAAGAATATTATAAATTCACCCGAAACATTATGAGTACCTAAATACCTTACACAAGTATAAGCAATTCCTGAACAAAATGCTCCAAGCAATGCTGCCAGAGCTCCTGTACTTATTAATCCATCACCTGTTGGTTTAATAATAAATCCAACTCCGATAAATGCAACAACAATTGCTATAAATTGGAATTTTGTCATTCGTTCTTTAAAAAAGATAAATGATAAGATAATTATTACAAATGGTGAAAGTTTTTGTATAATTGTAGAATCAGCAAGACTAATATGAGAAATTGCATAAAAGTTAAACACTAAGCCTATCGTACCAAAAATACTTCTTGAGATTAAAACACTCCAAGAAACCTTGTTACTAGGTAGGTTTATATTTTTCCAATGTTTTATTAACGGAATTGATGAAATTCCAACGGCTATAATATTTCTAAAAAAACCTTTCTGCATGGAAGGTAAATCACCTGCTAATTTTATAAATAACGCCATAAATGAAAAACCAAATCCTGACAATATTATACAGAATATTCCCATTAGTATGTTATTCTTTTTATCCATTATTAAACTCCAATATATTAAATATTTGAACAATTGTATTTTCTAGATTTTGTTTAGAAACTTTTTTATCCATTGCAGTATTTAATGACATAAATCTTCTTTGAATCGAAAACGAAGCGTCAATTAATTTTTTATCATCTTCATTTAATTCAGATAATTCTTCATCTAGAATATTTCCAGCTAAAAAGATAACTTTTTTATTAAACTTTTTAGCTAGTTTAGCAACTTCAATCGGAGCTTTTCCCATGTAACTTTGCACATCCAATTTTCCTTCACCTGTAATTATTATATCTGCTTCTTGAATTTTTGACTCTAAATTTAAATAGTCAATCATAAACTTAGATCCAGGATAAATAGTTGCATTAAAAAATGACATAAAAGCAAAGCCCAATCCTCCTGCAGCACCACTTCCTTCTGAGAAAACATTATTTTTCCCAGTTACTAATTGAACTTTATCCGAAAATTTTTCAATATACTTATCAACTTCTGCAAACTTATTCTCATCTAGCCCCTTTTGCTTTGCGAAAATATATGTAGAACCATTTTTCCCTATTAACGGATTACTAACGTCACTTATAATCGAAAATCGTATATCTTTTAGCCTGCCATTCATAAATCTATGATCAATATTATAAATATTCTTTAGCTCATTTATTCCATGTTTACAAGGCTTACCACTTCTATCTGTAAATTTAACTCCTAATTCACTTAACATTCCAATTCCACAATCATTCGTAGCACTGCCTCCAAGTCCAATGATAATGTGTTCTATTCCTATTTCAATAAGAAAAGAAATTAATTTTCCTAATCCTACAGTAGAGGTTATAAACGGATCTTTTTGAGTATCGTTAAGATGCTTAAGACCTATCACTTCTGCAATCTCAATAACTGCTTCTTTCCTTTTAGTATCTAACAGATAGTTTACTTCACATTCTTGACGTGCTGCATTAATAGTTTTAAATTTCATTTTATCAAAACCTTTAAATAACGCTAGAAAACCATCCCCACCATCAGCGATAGGTTGAACATGCGATGTAACATTATTGTATTTGTAATTTATTTTTGATGAAATTACTTCTCCAATTTCTATTGAAGATAATGATCCTTTAAATTCATTAACCGCTATTAAAACTTTCATTAATTTTCAACTCCAGTTACATTTTATTTCAAATCTTTTAGTTAATTTTATCATTAAATAAGTATTAATTAAAGTTTTAAATTTGAAAATATATTATAAAAACATTTTCATCGATAAAATTTACACAAATACTTTAAATTTATCATTTTTTTTAGTATAATAATTATGTAAAGTATTTTTACTTTATATTTAGGGTTAGAATTAGGACTCAATTTTTGATTATATCAAAAAATACAGTATTAATTTGTCAACTGTAGAAGCAAACTGCTTTTAGTTTTACAATTAATAAGTAATCCTCATGTTTGTGCCAGTAATCTACAGCCAACATTTTAAATATATTAGTTTATGAGTATCCTAAACCCTAAAGTTAAACTAATATTATTACTGTAAAAAACCACGAAGTTTACCCCTAAACTTTCGTGGTTTTTAAATTCTATTTTTCTCCATGCCTCAAATTTGACAAAGAGTCACATTTTAAAAAGGATACCTAAAATACAATTGATGTATCTTAGATATCCTTTTATGTTAATATTATATATTATACTACTTGTCACGTTTTAACAAATAATTAGCAAAACCTTCTAATAAATGATTATTTAAACGATTTGCAATATTTATAGCATTGAGAGTATGGTGTTTTAATAATTCCTCACATTCTTCAATTCCATAGAAACTAAGATAAGTAATCATATCTTCATCGCTAGGTAATTTACCAATTTTTTCAAAATCACCGTAATAATCTAGAATATCGTCTTTAATCTGATAAGCAATACCTAATTGTTGCCCAAATTCTTTAATATCAGTATAATCTTCTAGTTTATTAGCTACTAAACATGCAAAGTCTAGCGGCAATTCTATTAAACGCCCTGTTTTTAAACTATGCATTTTTCTAAGATAATCAGCATCAACATCGTAATTTTTCTGCTTAACATCATATACTTGCCCAGCTATCATACCCATTGCACCAGAATAATTGGCAAATTGCTTAATTAATCTTACCTTTAATTCTGGATTGATATCTGCATCACTAAGAACTTCAAATGCTAATGTTAACATTGCATCCCCTGTAAGTACTGCTACATCTTGTCCAAATACTTTATGATTAGTAAGTTTACCCCATCGATAATCATCATCATCCATTTCTGGCAAATCATCATGAACTAGCGAATATGTATGAACTAATTCTATAGCGAGTGCAATATCAAAATAGTTACTATAATCTATACCATAGTACTTAAGTAAATATAAGAATGATAACGGTCTAATTTTCTTGCCATCATTAACCAAAGAATACGAAATTGATTCTTTTAATATTTCTGGAATTTCGAGTTTTTCTATATAGTTTTTTGCATAAGTATTAAGTTTATCTTTATTAGTTTCTATGAAAAGTTTAAAATTATTCATTGTCTTTAAAATCCTTAGTTAGTTTCGCTACTTCTTTTTCGGCATTTTCAATTAATTTATTACAATTCTTTATTAAGTCTATACCTTGTTTGTATCGTTCTAATGAATCTTCTAACGATAACTTTCCAGATTCTAATTCCGCAACAATCTTTTCCAAATTCATTAAACTTGTTTCAAAATTTTCTTTACTCATTACTTAACTCCTTTGTCGGATATATTGTTTACTTTACAATTAAGACTACCATCTACAAGTTGTACTGATATTTCATCACCATTATTAATTCCTTTTACTGTAGTAATTTTCTTATCACCTAAGAAAGCTACAGAATAGCCTTTTTTCATAATATTTAACGGTGAATTAGCTTCCAATTTATTTATTTCATTTGTAAAGTTTTCTTTAAATTTACCTAACAGATTAATATTTAAAAATTTATCCGTCGATGTTTTCAATAAATTCTGTTTATCTTTAACCAATACTTGTAAAGATTTATTTAACTCTTTTTCTAATAATTCAACTTTATTGTTATATTCTAAAAAAACTTTTGAATAATTTTTATAATATGGATTATTTTCACTATTAAGAACCCTAGTTTTGTATGTCTGAAGTATATAATTAATAGTATTAGTTAATTTATCATAATTAAAAGATATTCTATTCTTTATGTCATCTATATTCGGCGTCACTAATTCTGCGGCTGCAGTTGGAGTCGAAGCTCTCCTATCAGAAACGAAATCTGCAAGTGTTGTATCTGTTTCATGCCCAATTCCTGTCACTATCGGTGTTTTACAATTAAAAATTGCCCTGATAACCTCTTCAGTATTAAAACTCCATAAGTCCTCAATTGATCCACCTCCACGCCCTAAAATAATAACGTCATTATTTTCTTCGTCAGCTAGTTTAATATTCCTAACTATGTCTTGGACTGAATTATCACCTTGTACAAGTGTTGAATACACTTTTATTTTGGCAATTGGGAATCGTCTTTGAATAGTTCTAGTAATATCTTGAACGGCTGCTCCTGTTTTCGCAGTTATAACTGCAATACTTTGACTAAAGCTAGGAATTCTCTTCTTATATTGAGGTGAAAATAGTCCTTCTTTCTCAAGTTTTTCTTTCAATTCTAAAAATTTCTGATATAGCTCACCTATTCTATCTTTTTTCATATCAAGAACAACTAAATTTACCTCTCCACGTTTTAAATAAAAATCCACTTTAGTCTTTATAAGTACTGTATCGCCATCTTTAAAATCTTTAGATCTAGCACCGAACCAATTTGCTCGAATTACTGAATTTTCGTCCTTTATTGAAAAGTAAATGTTATTACCATGGGGTTTAAAATTTGATATTTCACCTTTTATATATACTTCACCTAAGTATGGATCTAATTTAAACTTGCGTTCGATATATTTATTTAATGCTGTGACGGTTAGATATGTTTTTTCTTCCACCTAACTTCACCTCTTATTTTGTTGAATTTTCTACAATTCCTTTTAATACTCCATTGATAAATTTATAACTTTCATCTTTTTCACTATATTTTTTTGAAAGTTCAACAGCTTCATTGATTGAAACTTTATAAGGAATATCACTGTATAGTATTTCATATGCAGAAATACGTAAAATTTGTCTATCCATTTTCGAAAGACGTTCTAATTTCCAATCTTTTAAATTATTAGAAATAATTTCATCAATTTCTTCTTTTTTTTCTAATATCTCTGTTAATGTTTTATTAACATAAATACTAGTTGAAATCTCTTCTTGTTCTAAATCTAAAAGTTCTATAAAATCTAATTCTGTATTTTCAACTTGAAATAAAATTTTAAAAACTGCTTCTCTAAGTTCGTGTCTGCTCTTCATTTATATCTCCTAAATTAAAAATCAATTCCTATAATATTAACATTAACTGTTTTAGTATTAATTTCTGTCATATTAAAAATAGAATTTCTAATATTTTCTTGAATTTTTCTTGCTGTTTTAGTTACTGAATATCCAGCTTTTAAGTTACAGTATACATCAATAATTAATTCTGTACCTACAAATTCTAATTCAACTCCACGTGAGTATACTTTTTTTCCTAGTAATTTAGAAACCCCCTCTACCTCAGTCGTTGCAATATTAGCGATAACTTCTAATGCACTTGGGTTGATTTCTACTTTTCCTAATTTTTTTGTTTCCATTTACTTATCCTCCAAAATTATATTTAATATTAAAACAATCTAATATTAAATTATTATTTGTCCATAATAATCCTATTAATTATACCATATTTTCAGAGAAAAAGGGAGAGATTACCTAAAAATAGTTGTTCTTGAACATACTAATTCCATAGGTAATCCCTTCCTTATGATTTATGTATCAGTAATTAAATACTAGCTAATAATTCATTAAATGCTTTATCGATATTATCTTTATTTTTAGCTCCTGCTTGAGCCATATCTGGACGTCCACCACCACGTCCTTCACATACTGTAGCTAGCACGTTTACTAGTTTTCCAGCATTGTATTTATCAGTGATAGCTTTATCTACAGCTACTACGAAGTTTACTTTATCTTCATTTACTGAAGCAAAAGCAATAACATAATTTTCTAATTTTGATTTAGCGTTATCTACAAGTTGTTTTAAGTGATTCATATTTTCAGATTCAACGACACTTGTCAGTACGTTAACACCATTAACTTCTTTAATATTATTTACTAAGTTATTTAATTCAGCATTAGCAATTTTTTGTTGTAAACTTTCTTTTTCTTTAGATAGTTTCTTAATATCAGATTGTAATGCAGATACTTTTTCTACTACATTTGAAGCATTAGCTTTTGTTAATTTCTCAACAGAACGTAAAGTTTCTTCTTGTTCTCTTAGATACTCGTATGCAGCTTTTCCTGTTAAAGCTTCAATTCTACGAACCCCTGCCGCTACACCTGATTCAGAAACAATCTTGAAGATACCTACTTCAGCACTGTTAGCGTTGTGAGTTCCTCCACATAGTTCGATAGAGTAATCTCCGATAGAAACAACACGTACAACATCACCATATTTTTCACCGAATAATGCTTGAGCTCCAAGTTTTCTAGCTTCAGCTATAGGCATCTCTTCTGTTTTGATTTCTAATGCATTCCAAATTTGTTTATTTACTTCTTGCTCTACTTTTTCAATTTCTTCTTTCGTAAGTGGAGCAAAATGAGTTATATCGAATCTTAATTTTTCATCAGTTACTAAAGATCCTGCTTGTTTAATGTGAGCTCCAACTTCATGACGAAGTGCTTCGTTTAATAAGTGAGTTGCAGTATGGTTTTTCTCAATATTTAATCTATAAGCTCTATCAACTTCTAGTTTGTATTCTTTACCAACTACTAATTCACCCTCTACCACTTTAATTAAATGAATATGACGTTTATCAGGAAGTTTCTTAACATCGATAACTTCGCCTTTGAATCCATCTGCTAATACTAAACCTCTATCGGCCACTTGACCTCCACTTTCTGCATAGAATGGAGTTTTTTCAAATACAACTTTTACATTTTCTACGCCTGTATAGTTTTCTAATAAATTATCGTTTTCATCAACTATAGCTAATAATTTACTTTCGTCAGTAAGTTTAGTGTATCCAGTAAATTCACTATTCCCAACGATTCTATTATATAAGTCAGATTGTACTTGCATTGAAGAATCTTCTTGACGTGATGAACGAGCACGCTCTTTTTGTTTTTCCATTTCTTCATTAAATCCATCAATATCTACAGTTAATCCTAATTCTTCAGCATACTCTTCTGTTAATTCAATCGGGAAACCGAATGTATCATAAAGTTTAAATGCATCTTTACCAGATATTTCTTTAGTAGTATCCTTAACTTCTTTAGCGATATTATTTAAGATAGCTTCACCTTCATTCAGTGTTTCATGGAATCTATCTTCTTCTTTTAGAATTACATCCTTAACAAAGTTTGCACTTTCTTTAACATTTGGATAGTAATCTTCCATAATTTCAGCAACAACATCAGTTAATTTATACATGAATGAGTTGTTTAAACCTAAAGCTTTTGCATATCTTACTGCACGACGTAATAATCTTCTTAAGATATATCCACGTCCTTCATTTGATGGTAAAGCTCCATCAGCAATAGCGAATGCTACAGTTCTGATGTGGTCAGCGATTACTTTAAACGCTACATCTTGTTCAGCGTTTACACCGTATTTAGCTCCTGAAAGTTTTTCGATTTCTCTGATAATAGGGATAAATAAATCAGTATCAAAGTTTGTTGGAACATCTTGTAATACAGATACAATTCTCTCTAATCCCATACCTGTATCTATGTTTTTCGCAGGAAGTTCTGTGTATGTACCATCAGCATTGTGGTTATATTGACTGAATACTACGTTCCATACTTCAAGATATCTATCATTTTCTCCACCTGGGTACATTTCTTCTTTTGGAGACCATGTATCCGCATCTTCTCCACGATCATAGAAAATTTCAGTGTTCGGTCCTGATGGTCCCTCACCGATATCCCAGAAGTTACCTTCAATACGAATAATTCTGTCCTCTGGTAGGCCAATTACATTATGCCAAAGCTCATATGCTTCTGTATCCTCCGGGTGAATAGTTACAGAAAGTTTTTCTTTTTCTAATCCTAACCATTTTTCAGAAGTTAAGAACTCCCACGCCCATGGCACTGCTTCATTTTTGAAGTAGTCACCAATTGAGAAATTACCTAGCATTTCAAAGAATGTGTGGTGGCGCGCAGTTTTACCTACATTTTCAATATCATTTGTTCTAATCGATTTTTGTGAATTAGTAATTCTTGGGTTTTCAGGTATTTCTCGACCATCAAAGTATTTTTTAAGAGTAGCTACCCCTGAGTTAATCCAAAGTAGAGTTGGATCATCCACTGGTACTAAAGAAGCACTTGGTTCAATTTTGTGCCCTTTTTCTACGAAGAAATCTAAGTACATTCTTCTAATTTGTGTTGATGTTAGTTGTTTCATTAAATTATTCTCCTTTCAAGCTAACAAATAAATAAAAAAGTCCCTTGTGTAAAGTTAATTACACAAGGGACGACTATAATCGTGTTACCACCCTAATTTAAGTACATTGTACTCCTCATTAGTTTTTATAACGGCTTGAATGCCGACGAAGCACTACATAGGTAGCATAAAAGTTCTATTATGAATCCTTTTCACCACTAGATTCTCTCTGTTAAATAATACTCTTAACTTTTAATTCCTAAACTTCATAGTATATGTATGTTATTATAAACAGATAAGTTACGTTTGTCAATAGATATTACTTAGAATTCCTCATTTCTAGCATAGCTTTTTTTTGCCAAAGCTTCATGTTTTGTTTTAGCGTATCAAAACCATATTCAAAATTCAATGTATCTAAACTATTAATCTCTTTTTTATCTGTATCTTTTTTCTGTTTAAAGTTTAATGTTGCATTAATTTTGTTATCTTTTATTGATAATACTTTCACTTCTAAAATTTCATCTTGTTTAATATAACTACTTATATCAAAAATAAAACAATTAGTAATTTCAGAAATATGAATTAATCCTACCATTTTATCTCGTGTTTCTATAAAGGCACCATATGGTTTTACAGCTGTTACTTTAACCTTTATAATATCGCCTGGACGAACTTCTCTATAGCTCATTTTTAATCTTCTCTACAACTGCTTCAACTGTAAATCCGTATTCTTCGATTACTTTATTTGCAGGTGCAGATGCACCAAATTTATCAATTCCGATAGCTAATCCATCTAAACCAACATATTTGTACCAAAGAGCACTGTTACCCATTTCTAGTGATACACGACGACGGATATTTAATGGTAGTAATTCCTCTTTGTATTCTTTAGATTGCTCTTCAAATAACTCTACTGATGGCATACTTACTACACGCACTTTAGAACCATCTTTTTCTAATTCACGTGCTACATCAATTGCTAATGCTACTTCTGATCCTGTTGCGATTAAAATAGTATCAAAGTCTGCAGATGTTTCATAAACAACGTATGCACCTTTAGCAACTTTTTCGAATGAAGAATTTTCTAAGATTGGTAAGTTCTGACGAGTTAGAACAATTGAAGTTGGTCTATCGTTAGTTTTTTGTGATAAGTACCAAGCAGCTTGTGTTTCAGTTGCATCAGCTGGTCTGAATACATAACTATTTGGTATTGTTCTTAATGATGCTAAGTGTTCGATTGGTTCGTGAGTTGGACCATCTTCCCCTACTGCAATACTGTCATGTGTGAATACATATGTTACTGGTAGATTTTGTAATGCTGATAGTCTTAACGCACCTTTTAGATAATCTGAGAATACGAAGAATGTACCACCGAATACACGTACACCACCATGTAGCATTAATCCATTTAATACTGTTGCCATTGCAAATTCACGAACACCAAATTGAACATTACGTTCTGTTCTGTGAGAATCATCTTGTAAGTTATCACCTTTAATAAATGTCATATTAGAGTGAGAAAGGTCAGCTGAACCTCCAAAGAATGTTGGTAATACTGCTGCAACACTGTTAATAGCATCTTGAGAAGAGTTACGAGTTGCTTGTGCCTCTCCTACATTTTTGAATGAAAAACTTTCTTTAGATAATCGGCTGATATCTTCACGAGATAGAACTTCTTCTAATTCTTTTGCTAACTCAGGGTATGCTGCTTTATAATCAGCATATAATTTTTCCCATTTAACATATTCACTTTCTCCACGATCTGCAACATTAGCTTTGAAGTCAGCATATACATCTGCAGGAATATCGAATGGTTCATTCTCCCAACCGATTTCTTTTCTGAATAACGCAGTTTCTTCTTCTCCTAATGGAGCTCCATGAACACCGTTTGTTCCTTGTCTATTTGGAGATCCAGCTCCGATAATAGTTTTAACTTCAATTAATGTTGGTTTATCAGATTTTTTAGCTTGTTCAATAGCAGAATTAACCTCTTCAACATTTGCACCATCTTCAACTAGAATTGTATTCCATCCATATGCTTCATATCTAGCACGCACATTTTCTGAGAATGCATCTTTAGTTTCACCATCTAAACAAATGTCGTTTGAATCATATAATACAACAAGTTTATTTAATTTTTGAACTGCAGCAAAGCTTGATGCTTCTGATGCAACACCTTCCATGATATCTCCATCACCACAAATTACATAAGTATAGTGGTCAAATAAATCATATCCTTCTTTATTATATTTTGCTGCTAAATATCTTTCTGCTAAAGCCATACCAACTGCAGTAGAGATACCTTGACCAAGTGGTCCAGTTGTAGCATCGATACCTTTAGTATGTCCAAACTCAGGGTGTCCTGGTGTTTTAGAACCCCATTGACGGAAGTTTTTAACTTCTTCTAAAGATACATCTTCAAATCCTGATAAGTGTAATAAAGAGTATAATAACATTGATCCGTGTCCTGCTGATAATACGAATCTATCTCTGTTTATCCAATCTGTTTTCTTAGGGTTTACTCTTAAGTGTTTTGTAAATAAAGAATAAGCCATCGGTGCAGCACCCATTACTACTCCAGGGTGTCCTGATTTTGCTTTATTAATTGCATCAACACCTAAAACTTTTATCGCGTTAACTGATTTTTGTGACATAAAATGTCCTCCTAAATTATAATTCTATTCTACCAGATATAGCTCTTGATAAAGTAACTTCATCAACATACTCAATATCACTACCAAAAGAAATACCTTGAGCTATTCTAGTAACTCTTATATCTGTATTTTTTAAATATCTCGAAATAAAACTTGCTGTCCCTTCTCCTTCAGGAGATGAATTTGTAGCAAGAATAATCTCTTTTACTGTTTCATCTTGTGCTCGTTCGAAAAGAGATTTTATATTAATATCTAACGGACCGATTCCATCCATTGGAGAAATCAATCCATCAAGCACATGATACACTCCCCTATATTGTTGCATATTTTCCATAGCAACTAGGTCATTATCATTAGCTACGACACAAATAGTCGACTTATCTCTACCAGAATCTGAACAAATATCACATACATGTTCTTCATTAAGTCTTCCACACACTTCACAGTTAGTTAATTTTCCCTTAAGATTTACTAAACTGTCTGCAAAGTTTTTAATATCATTATCATTCATTTTTAGAGTGTGAAACGCCAATCTCACAGCTGTCTTCTTCCCTATTCCTGGTAATAAAGAATAACTTTCTATTAAATCTAAAATTGGTTTTGGATATTGCATCTTATAGACCTGGGATACTTAATCCGTTTGTAAATTTACCTAATGTTTCTTCTTTTAGTTTAGTTGATTTTTCTAAAGCGTCGTTAACTGCAGTTAACACTAAATCTTGAAGCATTTCAATATCTTCTGGATCAACTACTTCTTGTTTAATTTTAATATCTAAAATTTTACCATCACCATTAGCAATTGCAGTAACCATACCTCCTGATACAGTTCCTTCAACCGTTTGATCTTTTAATCCTTCTTGGGCTTCTAGCATATCTTTTTGCATTTTTTGCATTTTTCTCATCATTTGTTGCATATTTCCCATTCCGCGCATAATATTTCCTCCTAATGTCTAATTATATTATAATTCTATTTAAAATTTTACAACTTGTCAATAATTTGCAATTCATTTCAAATTATTTCATTTTATTACATAGATATTTTTCATTCTATTCAGTTTCTATTATAATGTCACCAAATAATTCATCTATTTTTGTTATTTTTTTTTCTTCAATTTCATCTTTCTCTTCATGTACTTCTTGTACTGGATTATCTAGTTCATCTTTTAGTATTTCATATTGATGATCTTGTATTGTATATATTTCATACTCAACACCAATAAATCGCTTAAATAAACTCTCTAAATATTTTTTATATTTAGAATTTGGAGCCATCTTAACCATATTATCCATTTCATTAAAGACTAATAAACCACCTTCTTTTGAAGATGCTATAAGTTTACATGATTTAAATAACTCTCTCATAGTAGTTACTTCAGGATTATTTGTATTTAGACTCTCATTTATTATTTTTATAAATACATTAGATGCGTAATTAGTAAGATTAGGATTTGAATCCTGTATAAGTTTGATAATCTTACTTTTATCTTTTATTATTACTTCTTTAATTTCTTCTTTTGGTATATTAACCACGCCAGTACTTTGAGATACATTACTATTTGTATTATATTGAAGATTATTACTTTGAACTAACTCTGGAATATTCTTCATTTCCTCTCTTAATTGGAATAACTTATCTTCCAATAGTTTTACCCTGTTTTCTAACTCAATATTTCTTGAGGTAGTCACAGAATTTGGGACACTACTAGTTGAGTTATTTTGATTAACTACATCTTCTTTAGAACATATTTTTACTATACAAATTTGCATATAACTCATATATTCAGTTGAAAATCTAATGTGCTGTTCTGTTTGAGATAAGTACTCTATTATTTTATAAAAATAATCAAAACTAACACTATCTATTTCTGTAGCAATTTTCTCAACATTATAAACAGTGTGTTTAATATCTTTTAAATTTTTATATACTACAATATCTCTAGTTACATTTATTAAGTCATTAAGTAATAACTTAGTATCTTTTGCTTGAGATACAAATTCATTATATTTTAACAGTGATTTTGTAACGTCTCCTTGTAGTAATCCCCTATAAAATTCTATTATATCATCTTCACTTATTGATGAAGTCACTTCTAATATGTGATTCAAAGTTATCTCTTCAGCATAATTAGAAACTTGGTCTAATATACTAATCGCATCTCGCAACCCACCTTTAGCAAGTGTAGCAATTTTCTCTATTGCTGCTTCTTCAATAACTAAATTTTCTTCTTTTGCAATGTATTTTAATCTATCAATCAACTGTTCTTGGGATAAATTTTTAAATTCAAATCTTTGACATCTTGATAAAATCGTTGCAGGTATTTTATGAATTTCAGTTGTAGCAAGTATAAAGATTACATGTGCTGGTGGTTCTTCTAGCGTTTTTAATAATGCATTAAACGCAGCAGTTGTTAGCATATGTACTTCATCTATGATATAGACTTTATATTTACCTTCAGTTGGTAGAAATTTAATAGCTTCTTTGATATCACGAACTTCATCAACACCATTGTTACTAGCTGCATCTATTTCAATTATGTCAACATTTTCTTTCTGATATATTTCATTTCCATTAACCTCATTAGCAAATATCTTTGCTATAGAAGTTTTACCAGTTCCTCTTGATCCATAAAATAAATAGGCGTGACTTATTTGATCTTTGTCAATCGCATTTCTCAACACAGAAACTATATGATTTTGACCAACTATATCATTAAAAGTTTGTGGTCGATATTTCCTATATAATGCTTGAAACATACAAACCTCCTAAATTATTTTAACTTATTAATTATACCATATTTTCGACAGTACTAATAGTAAAATATAGCAGAACAGACACATTATTAACTTAGCACATTACTCTATATTTTTACAAAACAACAAGACTAAGAATAATTCCCTTAGTCTTGTTGTTAGCTATTTAGTTACAACAAAATATATTCCCACAACAAAACAAATTATACTCACTATCTGTAATATTCTCCCAGTTATTTTACTATCCTTTGCATACTTTTCAATATTTTCTGGTAACTTTGCTTCTTCATAACTTATACTGATACCACTAATTAAATGGGCATTATCCCCTCTTATAATATACTTAGCTATAACAAATAAAACACCTGCAAGATAAAACATTATAATAGCTACAGCATACTCTATATACTCACTAGGTAGAAGGATAGACGAAAAAATTAAGATTTCACACGGTAACATCAGTAAAATCGCTGTACTAACTTTCATAGTAATGCACCCCTTTTTGTACTTCACTTAGCTATTTTATTTTTCAAATTTATTATACATTAACAAAACAACGATGGTCAAAACTTATAAAAAAACTCTCCTCACTGAAATTTCTATCAGTAAAGAGAGTTATGATTAATACGATAATTTCGTTTTATTTTCTATTGTTAATTTTGAATTTCAAGAATAGATCGTTGTAGAACTGAATCATTTTTGGATTTAAGTCTTCATATACTTCAGCTCTATTTCCAAAGCTTTCTAAATCAGGATAGAATTGTTCGTCACTTGTTGTTTCTTCTGATAACATTTCTTTAGCTTTAGCGTTAGGAGTTGCATACCCAATAAATTCAGAGTTTTTCGCTGCATTTTCTGGTTTTAACATAAAGTTAATAAATTTGTATGCTGCATCTTCATTTTTAGAAGTTTTCGGTATTACTATATTGTCAAACCATAGGTTAGTACCTTCTTTAGGTAATGCATAAACCATATTTTCATTTTCTTCCATAATTGATTTAGCATCTCCTGAGAAAACTACTGATACCCATGCTTCATTATTAATCATAAGCATTTTCTTCTCATCAGAGTTAATTGCTTTAATATTTGGGTGAAGTAGTTCTAATTTTCTTTCTGCCAAATTTAAATCTACTTCATTAGTATCATTTACTGAATTTCCTTCTGATTGAAGAGCAATTCCCATCATTTCACGAGCACCATCTATTAATAATATATTATTTTCTAAGCGTGCATCCCAAAGGTCATTCCATTTTTCAAATTTAAGATCTTCTGGAACTTTAGTTTTATCATAAAGTATACCTAACGTTCCCCAGAAATAAGGAATCGAGTATTCATTGTTTGGATCGAAACTTTTATTTCTAAATTGCTCTTCAATATTATCAAAACCTTCAATTTTACTATGATCTAATTTTTTAAGTAGATTTAACTTTTTCATTTTCTTAATCATATAATCAGATGGTATTACAATATCGTACGGTGTAGATCCAGATTGAATTTTAGTTAACATTGCTTCATTTGAATCGAAAGTTTCATAAACAACTGAAATTCCAGTTTCTTCCTCAAACTTTTTAATTAACTCTGGATCAATATACTCACCCCAGTTGAAAATTGTTAAAGTTTGTTTATCACCACTATTTGAACTATTTATAAAATTACGACTATATAACAATCCTAAACAAATAACCAATATTGAAATAGCTGAAATAAGTAATTTTTTCATATTATCTTACCTCCCTTTTTAATTTACTAGTATTGATTACATAATAAATTAATACCGCTACAACAACAAAGATAGTTAAAACTGTAGATAAAGCATTAATCTGTAAGTTAATTCCTTGTCGTGCCATTGAGTAAATTTCAACAGAAAGTGTTTGGAATCCATTACCTGTCACAAAGAACGTCACAGCAAAATCATCTAAAGAATAAGTTAATCCCATAAAGAAGCCTGCCCAAATCCCTGGAGTAATATAAGGAATTACAATTTTACTTAATACTTGAGGATAAGATGCTCCAAGATCTATCGCCGCATCAACCATACTTCTTGGCATCTCATATAGTTTAGGTAATACCATTAATACAACTATTGGAATACTAAATGCAATATGAGACAATAATACTGACCAAAACCCTTGAATAGTATCTAAACCTGTGTACTTAGAAATAAATGTAAACATTAACAAGAATGAACATCCTATAATAACGTCAGGACTTACAATCAGAATATTATTCCCTACTAAGAAAGAATTTTTCTGTTTATTAGATTTTAAAGAATATATTCCTAATGCTCCCAGTGTCCCAAAAATAGCAGAAAATAATCCGCAGAGTAATGCAACAACAACCGTGTTAATTACAATAACCATCATACGCGTATTTTCAAATAAATCTACATAATGTTTCCAAGAAAAACCTTCGAAATCAATCATTGTCTTACCTGAGTTGAACGAGTAGTATGCTAGGTAAATTAGAGGTATGTATAATATTGCAAAGATAACCCCTAAATATATTTTTGAAGTTAATTTCATTATTTTCTACCTCCAAAATTAGTTTTGTCTTTAGTATTTGTAAGAACCATTATAATTCCCATTACTACTATTAAGAATACCGCGATTGTTGAACCTACTCCCCAGTTTTGAGTTACTAAGAAATGTTCTTCAATAGCTGTTCCTAAGTTGATAATTTTGTTCCCAGCAACAAGTCGTGTAATCATGAATAATGATAGAGCTGGAATAAATGTTACCTGAATACCAGTTTTAACACCATTAATACTTAATGGTAAAATAATTTTTAAAAATGTAGTTTTAAAGTCAGCACCTAGATCATAAGACGCTTCTATTAAGTTTTTATTCATACCAGAAACCGAGTTATAAATAGGTAATAACATAAATGGTAAGAATATGTAACTTGATACAAAAATAAAACTAAATGAATTAAATAGTAAACTTTGAGTTCCGATACCAATGTATTCTAAGAAACTATTAATTGTTCCATATTCACCAAATAATCCTAAGAACGCATAAGTTTTTAATAGGATATTAATCCACGTCGGCAAGATAATTAATAGAAGTAATAATTCTTTATGTCTACTTTTATTAATAGCAAATGCTAGCGGATAACTAATTATTAAACATATAAGCGTAATTAAAAATGCATACCAAAAACTATAAAGTGTCATTAATACATAAGTACTACTAAAAAATATCTTATAATTTTCAAGTGTAAAATTACCATCAATATCTCTAAATGAATGGTAGAAGATAAGTAATATAGGAAATACTACAAAAAGTAACATCCACATTACATATGGAATCATAAAAAATGAACGTGTTTTTCTATTAAACATTTTTTATTCCTCCTCTTCATATGATTCAAGACGAGCATCAAATTCTTCTTCAGTTTCTCCAGGTACCATTATATGAATCGCTTCAGGATCAAAGTTTAAACTTACAGCTGCTCCTGGTTTAGCTTGTTTTGTTGAGTGAACAATCCATTCATTGTATTGATCATCTAAACAACAGATTTCATAGTGAACTCCTCTAAATAACTGAGTATCTACTACTACACTGATTTTACCTTTATCAGCGCTTGTAATCTCTAAGTCCTCTGGGCGAATAACTACTTCTACACGTTTATTTTTATCTAAACCAGCATCTACACATTCATATTGTTTACCGTAGATTTCAACTAAATAGTCATCTAACATAACAGCATTTACAATATTTGATTCACCGATGAAGTCAGCTACAAAACGGTTTACCGGCTCATCATAAATATCAGTAGGGGTACCACTTTGCTCTATTTTACCATGGTTCATTACAAAGATGTAGTCACTCATCGCTAGCGCTTCTTCTTGGTCGTGAGTTACATAAATAAATGTGATTCCTGTTTGTTGTTGAAGTTCACGAAGCTCATATTGCATCTCTTGACGAAGTTTTAAATCAAGCGCTGATAGTGATTCATCCAACAGGATAATTTCAGGTTCATTGACTATTGCACGAGCAATAGCAACACGTTGTTTTTGTCCACCACTCATCTCACTTATATCACGATTTTCAAAACCAGCTAAGTTAACTTGCTTAAGAGCTTTTTTTACTTTCTTTTTAATAATTTCTTTTTTTTCATTTTTTATTTTTAATCCAAAAGCTACATTTTCAAATACATTCATGTGTGGGAATAACGCATAATCCTGAAACACAGTATTTACATGTCTCTTATTCGCAGGTAGATCATTAACTACTTTATCATCAAGTACTACATCACCTGATGTTGGACTTAAAAATCCACCAATTAATTTTAAAATTGTACTTTTACCACATCCACTCGGACCTAGTAACGTATAGAATTTTCCTTTTTCTATTTCTAAATCAATATTCTTTAATACATGTGTATTACCAAAAGACATTGATACATTTTTAAATTCAACAATATTTGCCATTATTTTCTCCTTATAAATACGAATTAGTCGCTACAATCAATACTTCACACTCTTCATCAAAAGGATTTGATAATCTATGTTCAGAGGTAGCTAAAAAATAAAAACTTTCATGAGCTGAGGCTATAAACTCCTCCTCTCCTAGTTTTAATTTACATTTTCCCTTCAGTATATAACATAATGTTTCTGATTCAGAAGGATCGAATGTTTTATAATTACTATTTTTTTCTAATTTAAGAATTAATGATTCCATCTCTTTTTCATTCGATTCTGGAACCAACCAAGTAAGTTCATAACCTTCATCAGTTTCTTCATAACTAGTTTGATCTTCAACTGAATAATATACCTTCTGACTAGTACTCTCCTTATCAAAGAAATCTTTAGGAGCACAACCTAGTACTTGGAGGATATTGAAAAAAGTATCCATTGATGGAGATGCTAAATCACGCTCTACCTGGGATATATATCCTTTACTGAGATCTGTACGCTCCCCTAGTTCCTCTTGGGTGAGGTTTTTTTGGATTCGTAGTCTTTTTAATCTTTCACCTATAGAATACATAATGTCTCCTTAATATTTTAAACAAAGTACAACTTGTTTAATTATATTTAACTTTTCGTTATTTTTGTTTATTATTATCTAACTTATCGTTAGCTTTGTTTACCACTAGTAAACTTATCGTTAATTAAGTTTATCTATATTAAACTCCGTGTTTAGTATTGTTAAAACACAAATAATATATTACTATATTTTCAAGTTAAAATCAAGTTAAAATTATCATATTCACAAAGTTTTTATTTTAAAAGCAAATTGATTTTAAACTTTATTATCTTTTGATTTTAGGATATAATAATACTATTAAAAATAAGAAAGAAATTAAGGTATAATAATGAAATTTAAAATAATACAACCTTTCCCATCAGTTGAAAGTTATTTAAGTCAATTTTTAAAAGTGTCTAAAAAAAATATACATACAATTAGAATGCAAAGCCATCACGATAAAAATACAATAAAAATAAACGGCAAAGAAGCGGATTTAATATCAAGCTTATCTACAAATGATTCACTAGAAGTAAATATAAGTTTAGCAAATTCTAAGTACTTAGCAAGTTCTGCCATTACTATAAATAAAGAATACGAGGATGATTATATTCTTATCGCATCAAAACCATTCGGTATTAAAACTCATCCAAATGATATAGAAGATGAAAATGATACACTAGTTAATTATTTAATAGCGGATTATAACTATCTAGAACCTATTCACAGACTTGATATAGATACTTGCGGTTTAGTAATTCTAGCAAAAACCCCTCTAATAAAAGCTAAACTAGACCAAATGCTTGAACAAAGAGCAATTAAACGCTACTATACAGCATTAATAAAAAACAATATTAAACCACAAACTATTAATACTAATATAGGAAGAGATAGTAAAGAGAAAAACAAAATGGCTGTAACTAGAAACGGCAAGAATGCTATTACTAATATACTTGAATGTAGTAAATTAGATCAAAATAGATTTGCAGTACTTGTCTCTCTTGAGACAGGTAGAACTCATCAAATACGAGTCCATTTAGCTTCCATAGGTGTTCCGATAATAGGAGATAAATTATATTCAAAAGACGGCTATAAATACGAAAAAATGTATTTAGGAGCATTAAAAGTAGTTTTTCCCCACCCTGTTACAGGAAAGACTTTAGAAATCCAATCATCAATTGAAAAAGATTTTATATAATAATAAATGAAAAACAGATGTGCAGTATTATTACACATCTGTTTTATTTAAATTATTTTTTCATTTGTTTTTGAGCTTGTTTTTGCGCTTTTTGCATGTTGCTCATAACTTGATTGATTTTTTTACGAGATGGTTTTTGTCCCATTTGACTCATCATACTCATAACCATATCTTCGTTAATTTGAGGATTTTTTTCCATGTAGTTCATGAAATTACGTCTTGCTAGATAGAAACCTCCAACAACACCGACAAGTAAACAAATTGCTCCAACTAAAATTGTAACTGCAGTTGCACTCATTGTTAATTTCCTTTCTTCTTAGGAGTTATATCTTCTCCATTTTCATTAATTACTCTTGTATTATCTAATATGTTTCTCATATTAGCTTTAAAATTCTGTAAATATAATTGTCTATATTTAGCTAATTCTTCTGCTTCCTCAGCAGTTAATTCACGCTCTCTTTTTGTAGCGTTAAGTGAATTAATTTTAGCAATAACTTCTGTCATTTCCATATTATTATACACTCATTAACTCATCTTGTTTTTCTTTAGTAACTTTATCGATTTCAGCAACGAATTTATCAGTTACTTTTTGAATATCATCAGAATATCCTTTTAAATCGTCCTCAGTAATTTGAGAAGCTTTTTCTAATTTTTTCATAGCATCCATTGCATCACGACGAACATTACGTACAGCAACTTTAGCTCCTTCAGATTCTTTACCTACTAATTTAGCAAGTTCTTTACGACGTTCCTCAGTTAAAGCTGGGAATACGATACGAATTACTGTACCATCGTTAGCCGGATTTAATCCTAAATCAGATGCTTGAATAGCTTTTTCAATATCTCCTAATAAAGTTTTTTCATATGGAGAGATTACAAGCATTTTAGGTTCTGGTACAGAAACCCCTGCGACTTGGTTAATCGGAGTTGGTACACCATAGTAATCAACTGTTAATCTATCTAAAACAGCTGCACTAGCTTTACCAGCTCTGATAGATGCTAATTCACGACGTAAACTAGCAATCGCTTTTTCCATTCTTTCGTTTAAATTATTCATTATTTGTTCAGGCATAATTGTAAACTCCTAATATAAATTTTATTCAATAATTGTTCCTAGATTTGAATCAGAAACAACTTTAACAATATTATCTGCATCATCTATTGAAAAGACAATAATTGGCAGGTGATTATCCATACAGAATGTAATTGCTGTAGAATCCATTATTGTTAACCCTTTGTTCATAATATCCATGTATGATAACTTATCATATTTAGTTGCTGTACTGTCAAGTTTTGGATCAGCAGAGTAAACACCGTCTACTCCATTTTTACCCATTAAAATAGCTTCGGCACCAATTTCTTTTGCACGTAATGCCGCTGTTGTATCTGTTGAGAAATATGGATTTCCAATTCCAGCCGCAAATATAGCAACACGACCTTTTTCTAAGTGTCTAATTGCACGTCTTCTAATATAAGGTTCCGCCATTGCTTTCATTTCAACAGAAGTTAATACACGAGTATCAACACCTTTTTGTTCTAATGAATCTTGTAATGCTAATGAGTTCATAACTGTAGCTAACATCCCCATTGAGTCAGCTGTAGCACGCTCCATCCCTAGTTCTTCACCAGTTTTTCCGCGCCAAATATTTCCTCCACCAACAACAATAGCAACCTCTACCCCTTGTTTTACTACCTCTACGATTTGAGAAGTTATTTTTGTAACAACTTCAGAATCAATACCGAATCCTTTTCCACCTGCTAGTGCTTCACCACTTAGCTTATATAAAACTCTTTTATATTTAGTAGCCATTTCTATCCTCCTAATAAATTACAGACATTATTGTTTCTACTATACTAATTTTTTAAAAAAGCACACACAAGAAGTGTGTGCTTAACCTCTTTTAATAAAATATATTAAATAGAGAATTATTATTTGCTAGCGTTAACTTGGCTCATTACTTCTTCAGCAAAGTTATCTTCTTTTTTCTCGATACCTTCACCAACTTCGTAACGTACGAATTTAGCAAGTTTTCCACCTTTTGATGCTACGAATTTTTCAACAGTGAAACTATCATCTTTAACGAATTTTTGTTTAACAACTGTGATTTCTTCTAGGAATTTGTTAATTCTACCAACGATCATTTTTTCAACGATGTTAGCAGGTTTTCCTTCGTTTAATGCTTGCTCAGTTAATACTTTTTTCTCGTGCTCAAGTACATCAGCTGGTACTTCGCTTTCGTCTAAGTATTTAGGAGCTAAAGCAGCGATGTGCATTGCAACATCTTTAGCTGCTTCTTCATCAGTGCTTCCTTCAACAAGAGTAAGAACACCAATTCTTCCTCCCATGTGAGAGTATGCACCGAATGCATCAGCGTCAGATTTAGTTACAACTTCAAATCTTCTTAATGAAAGTTTTTCACCGATTGTAGCGATACCTTCGTTAATTACTGCTTCAACAGTTCCACCTTGAGCTTCTACTTGAAGAGCTTCTTCTAAAGTTGCTGGTTCAGCTGCTAAGATAGCTTCTGCAACATTTTTTACTAAAGCAACGAATTTTTCGTTTTTAGCAACGAAGTCAGTTTCTGAGTTGATTTCTAAGATAACAGCTTTGTTACCTTTAACCTCGATGTAAGAAAGACCTTCTGCAGCGATTCTGTCAGCTTTTTTAGCTGCTTTAGCGATACCATTTTCTC
Source organism: Gemella parahaemolysans (assembly GCF_053758945.1). NCBI lineage: Bacteria > Bacillati > Bacillota > Bacilli > Caryophanales > Gemellaceae > Gemella > Gemella parahaemolysans. Next base: position 252,274 of record NZ_JBSMTP010000001.1, on the reverse strand, counting down.
TTAGGTAGTCGATTGCTGCATCGATATCTCCATCAGTTTGAGTTAGTGCTTTTTTACAGTCCATCATACCAGCACCAGTACGTTCTCTTAATTCTTTTACCAAACTAGCTGTAATTTGTGCCATTTTGATTTGCCTCCGTTATTTTATTATTAATATTTTTATTTGTTTTATAATCTAAAATTATTCTTCAGTTGCTTCTACTTCTTCAGAAACTTCTTCAGTTTCTTCGATGTTACCTTCGTTGTAAGCTACAAAAGCGTCTGCCATTTTAGCTGTTAATAATTTAACTGCACGGATAGCATCATCGTTTGCAGGGATTACGTAATCAACATCATCTGGATCACAGTTTGTATCTACGATACCTACTACAGGGATTCCTAATTTTTTAGCTTCAGCAATTGCGTTGTGCTCTTTCTTAGGATCTACTACGAAGATTGCATCTGGCATACCTTTCATTTCACGGATTCCACCTAAGAATTTAACTAATTTATCGTATTCTTTTCTTAATTCGATAACTTCTTTTTTAGGTAGTACTTCGAATACTCCATCAGCTTCCATTTTTTCGATTTCAGCGATTCTGTCAATACGTCCTTTAATAGTTTTGTAGTTAGTTAAAGTTCCACCTAACCAACGGTGATTGATGTAGTATTGACCACTTCTTTCAGCTTCTTCTTTAATAGCATCTTGTGCTTGTTTTTTAGTACCTACGAATAACATTTTTCCGCCTTGATCAGCTACTGATTTTACGAATTCGTATGCTTCATCAACTTTCTTAACTGTTTTTTGTAAGTCGATAATGTAGATACCGTTTCTTTCTGTGAAGATGTATTTATCCATTTTAGGGTTCCATCTTCTTGTTTGGTGACCGAAGTGTACACCAGCTTCTAATAATTGTTTCATTGAAATAACTGCCATAGTTATTTTCCTCCTTGGTTTTTTCCTCCGACATTCTCTAAGCTTACTGCAAACATAAATGCACCGAGCAGCTACTCAAATGTCGTGTGTTATATTTTTTGTTGGTTTTTACTCAACTTTATTAATTATATAGCATTACCAACTAAAAATCAAGTATTTTAATAAAAATCCTACTAACAATTATCTTCTATAACAATATTAAATATTTTTTAACTAATTCTTATTAATCATTCTGCTATTTATATATGTACATATTATGAAAATTATTTCTAATTTTTCACATTAATCAAAATTATTTCGTTTAAGAACTTGATTTTTTCATAAAGTAGTATTATAATTTATTAGAACGTAATAATTACGAATAACGGAGGAGTATTACAAATGAATAAATTTTTAAAATTAATATCAGTTGTTGCTGCGTTCGCCCTACTTTTAGTTGGATGTTCAAGCAAAACTAATTCTGGAGCTTCTAACTCTGGAAATAAAACCAAAATTGTTACTTCAGTAAACTTTTATGCAGAAGTAGCTAAGAGTATCGCAGGAGATAAAGCAGAAGTTTCTTCTATTATAACTTCTACTTCGGTAGATCCACACGATTTTGAACCAACTGCTCAAGATGCTAAAACTGTTGCTGATTCTAACATCGCTATCTTAAACGGTGGTGGTTACGATTCTTGGTTCGAAAAACTAACTGCTAATAGTAAAGACATCAAAAAAATTGACGGTGCTAAACTACTAGGTCTTAAAGATGGAGATAATGAACACATTTGGTACAACCCAGAAGTAATGAGTAAGGTTGCAGATGAACTTACTAAAGTCTTATCTGAAAAAGACTCTGCTAATAAAAATTTCTATGAAAAAAATAGAGATAACTACAAAAAAGAACTTTCAAAAATTACTGATAAAATTAATTCTTTAAAAGATAAAGCAAATGGTAAATCAGTGTTAACAACTGAACCAGTTTTTGAATATGCTGTTGAATCACTTGGGTTTAAAACAACAGATCAAGTTAAAAAATTAGCTCAAGCAACTGAAGAAGGAAATGATCCTGCTCCTCAAGACTTAAAAGCTATTCAAGAGCAAATTAAATCTAAAGAAATTTCATTAATCATCAATAACGTTCAAACAACTAATAAAACTATCGAAGGTTTAATTACTCTAGCTGAACAAAACAAAGTACCTGTTCTTAATGTAACCGAAACACAACCAGACGGAAAAACTTACATCGAGTGGATGTTAGATCAATATAATAAATTAGAAGAAATTCTAAATGGCGGTGCTGGTGAAAAAGCTTATCACGTAGAAGGAGCTGATGAAGGTCACTCTCACGAACACGGACATGAAGGTCACTCTCACAGTCATTCTCACGATGACAAAGATCACGATCACGAAAAAGAACATAAACATTAATACGAAGATTAAAAATTAGTCTTCACATATTATAAATATGTAGTATAATATAAAGAAGAGATTCTAAATCGTATCTCTTCTTTTTTATATTAAAAATAAAATTTTAAATTTACTTAGGAGATTTTATGGCTGAACTTAAAATAAAAAATCTCACTTATTCAATAGGAGATAAAACAATATTAGATAACATTTCATTTTCTGTAACTTCGGGAGATGTTGTTGCTGTTGTTGGAAAAAATGGTGTTGGTAAAACAACATTATTAAACAATATTCTAGAAAAATTAAATAAAACTAGCCAAATTACACTTGTTGGAGAAAACCCAACTCTCGGATACGTTCCTCAGTTTAGACAGATAGATGAAGAACTTCCTCTATCTGCTACAGACTTTGTATCACTTCCTATTCAAAAAGGATTTCTTCCATGGCTTAGTAAAAAAGAAAAAGAAAGCATTAAAGAAGCATTAGAACTAACAAATTCTCTAAAACTTCAAAATAAATCTATAGGTACTCTCTCAGGTGGAGAAAAACAACGTGTATTTTTAGCACAAGCATTGGTAAATAGACCAAACTTACTACTACTTGATGAATTCACATCAAATTTAGATAAAACTAGTGAAATCGAATGTATGACTTTAGTTAAAGAAATTACAAAGAAAGAAAACATCATTACTCTATGTATAACACATGAACTTTCACTCCTTGACGAAAAATACGTTGATAAAATCCTTTATCTAGAAGAAGGTTGCTTCAAATTTATTAGTATAGAAGATTACAATATAGAAAAAAATAATCTAAAATTATGCAAACACTATGTAGGAGATAACAACCATGTTTAATTATGATTTTATGCAAAATGCTTTTATAGCTGGTACAATTGTTGCAATAATGGCAGGTTATATCGGTGTGTTTGTAATGGCTAGAAATATGTCATTTATCTCACATACCCTATCTCATGTCGGATTCGCAGGAGCAGCTTTCGCTGTTTTCTTAGGTATAAATCCAATTTACGGATTATTAATTTTCACTGTCACAATGTCATATCTAGTAGGTCATCTAAGTGTGAAAGCATTTAGACGTGAGGCGACAGTAAGTGTAATGTTAGGAATATTCTTAGGATTAGGATTATTATTCTTATCATTAACACCTAAAAGTACAAGCTATGTTAACAACATACTATTCGGTAGTGTTGTTTCTATAACAAGAGACGATGTAAAATTAATATTTACACTAGCACTTGCTGTAATACTACTACTTTCTATTTTTTATAGAAAAATCAAATTCGATTCATTTGATGCGATTGGGGCAAAAGCATTAGGACTAAACGGAAAATTTATTTCAATATTTTTCTTAGTTTTACTTTCAGTTGCAACAAGCATTACAGTTCCAGTAGTAGGAGCATTATTAATGTTCGTTCTACTGACAGTTCCAGCCAGCGCCGCAAGATATCTTACTAATAAAGTAGGCCTAATGATAGCTATATCAATATCATTCGCTCTAATAGGTACATGGGCAGGGATTACCCTTTCATATTATACTTCTCTACCTACTACTTTCTTTATAGCAACTATCGAAGCATTATTTTACTTTTCTAGTTTAGGCTACTATAACCTAAAGAGAAAATAATAAAATCCAAAATAAACCACTGTTACTATCACATTCAATAGTCACAGTGGTTTTTAGTTATTCTACTTAAAAAATTTTATTATACAAAAAAGTTCCAACCCTATCACTAAGGCTGGAACTATCTTATTATCTAGGTTTTACTGAATTTCTAATTCTTTCGTATGCACCGGGCTCAACTTTATCTAGAGAATTTCTAATAATTTCTAGAGTTTTGTTGTAACGATACTCTCTGTAATATTGCTCAGCAACTGTTAACTGTTGATGGAATTCAACATTATCTTTTCTGTATCTATTCGCATAACGAATAAGTTTTTCGATTAATTCAATATCAGTAAGAATATTATTTACTTCAGAAGAATAAATATCTAGAGATTCCTCTGCTTCAGCAACTGAACGTTTTAATAAGTCGATATTAATCGGTTCTTTTTTAAGCTCTTCAATAGCATATCGATAACTATCAGTTACATCTTTATATAAAACGATAAATCTATCACTGAATCCTGGAACACGTGAGTTATCTAATTTACGTTTAATAACTTCTTTTTCTTGGTTAATGAAGATAAGTTTTTCACGAGCGTGACCTTCTTCTTCACGAAGACTTGTTAAGTATCTAGAATAATTTGTTTGGTCTTCTTCGATTTTTTCTAATCCTTGGCCTAATAATTCTACTTTTTCTTTTAAGTCTTTATAGTTTAATTTTGGTTGATTATTAATATAAACATCAATATCATGTTTAACATCAAGTAAATCACTTAACTCATCATAGTAATTTGAAACCATTTCTTCATCTTTTTGATAAATTTGGTATCTATTTTTTATTTCTTGAATGTTATTGTATAGAGCTTCATTTAATTTATCTTGTAATTCAAGTTTGTTAGTAATCTCTCTATAGTTTTCTTCAATGTATTTTTTATAATCAAGTTCTTTTTTAAGATCATTAGAAACCTCATCGATAACATCATAAATACCATCAAGAATGTTTTCAATTAGATCAATATCTCCAGATTTAACTTTTTCACGGGCATCACTTAATTGCCAAACTATACTTTCAATTTTACTTGAAATTTCTAAGTGAGTAAGTTTAAATCCTTTTTTCTCCATTTCCTCAACTTTAAGTCTTAATGACTGAATTTGAGCTGGACAAGTTTTTTCAATTTCTTTTAACAAGTCAGGCAGTACTTCCATTCTTTCTTTAAGATTATCAATTAATCCCTTAACAGTATTAATTTTATCTTGTGCTTCGATGTACTTACCAGTAGATGTTAAAAGTTTAAAATCATCAAGTTGTGGAGCTATTTCTTTGATATTTTGTTCAAATTGTTCTGCAGCTGCTCCATATTGATGACGCTTAGCTAATAATTCTCTATTAAGCTCTTTATACTCAACTACGATTTCTTCATACAGTTCTCTATTTCTAGGTTCAACTTCTGTTAATTCTTTAATTTCTCTTCTTATTCCAGCGATTCTATCTTTAATATTTGCTATTAATTCACCACTGTTCATAATTACTTCATCAGCACGTTTGAAATTAAATTTATCAATATAAGTTTCTGCACTATAAAGATCTCTGTCAAGTTCTTCAATATCGATACTTTGAATTTCGTACCATTCGCTTTCCCATTGAGCATAAAGTTTTTCAGCTTTACCAGCAATTTCCAGCGCTTTTACTTTTTTCAAATCATCAGATAGTGTTTCTCTCTCTAGCTCATCTTTCATAACTAAAAGAGGGTATAAATCTTGTTTTTTCCTATTTCTAAAGACGAATAGTGCGACTACTCCCCCAAGAACAAGGATACACACAAATAAAAATATATATGTCATATATCTTCCCCCTGAAATTTAATATTTAATTTTTTACGTTTATTTATACAATAACCTAACAAAATTATACCATTTTTATCACAAAAAACAAAGTGTTTCAATCACTTTTTTGAATTTTTTTCAATTTTTTTTATTCAGCAAATAACTAAATATTTTTTATTTATTGTTATTTCTCTAACCATTTTAAATAAACATTAATAAATTAATTTGATTCTAAACTTTCTAAACAATATTATTTAAAAACTATTATACTTATCACTTTATTTTTTGTTACTATTATGCGAAAATATAATAAAGTCTTTTAAAAGAGGTATTTTAATGAATATAGTAGAAAATAAACAATTATTTATAAGCCAAGCAACTGCTTTAGTATCAGGAGAAGATAATTTAGTTACTAATTTATCAAACCTTTCAGCTTTATACAAAGAGTATTTGCCAAATACAAACTGGGTTGGTTTTTATTTATTAGATGAAGAAAAAAACAATTTGGTTTTAGGACCATTTCAAGGAAAAGTAGCTTGCACTCGCATACCATTCAACAAAGGTGTATGTGGACATTGCTATACAACTTGTGAAACTATTTATGTTGAAGATGTACATAAGTTTCCAGGACATATCGCATGTGACAGCGCAACTAACAGTGAATTAGTAGTTCCAATTATCAAGAACAATAAAGTAGTAGCTTTACTCGATATAGATTCTATAGAATTCAATAGATTTTCACAAGAAGAAGTAGAAGCTTTCAGCGAAGTAACTAAACAAGTTTTTGAGAACGTAATTTTTTAATAACAATATTAAAAGGAGATATACAAAAAAGTATATCTCCTTCTTTTTATTAATCTATAATACCTTTAAATCTTAGATAGTTTTCGTAATCCATCTCTTTGTTGATTGCACCTTCTGGCGTTAATTCAACTACTCTATTTGCTATTGTTTGAATAAACTCATAGTCATGAGATGTAAAGAATACAGAACCTTTGAAAGCAATAATACCTTCATTGACAGCTGTAATAGATTCTAAGTCAAGGTGGTTTGTAGGCTCATCTAGAAGAATAACATTAGCTTTTGATAACATCATCTTAGATAACATACAACGCATTTTTTCTCCCCCTGATAATACGTGAGCACGTTTAAGCGCTTCTTCACCAGAGAATAACATTCTTCCTAAGAATGAACGTAAGTATGCTTCACTTTCTTCTTCAGGAGAAGCATATTGACGAAGCCATTCTACTAATGAAAGTTTTAACCCTTCAAAGTATTCAGAATTATCTTTTGGCATATAACTTCTAGAAGTTGTAATACCCCATTTAACTGTACCACTATCTGGTTCCATTTCACCAGCAAGAATTTTTAGTAATGTAGTTTTAGCTACTTCATCCCCTAGTAGGATAACTTTATCATTAGGATTTACAGTGAAGCTTATATTACTTAATACTTCTTTACCTTCTACAGTTTTGCTTACACCTTCAACGATAAGTAAGTCATTTCCGATTTCACGATCTGGTGTGAAACGAACGTATGGATAACGACGACTACTTGGTTTAATATCGTCAAGAGTAATCTTATCAAGCATTTTCTTTCTACTTGTCGCCTGTTTAGATTTAGAAGCATTCGCAGAGAAACGTGCGATGAATTCTTGTAATTCTTTAATTTTTTCTTCTTTTTTCTTGTTGTTGTCTTCTGCCATTCTTCTAGCAAGTTGACTAGATTGGTACCAGAAGTCATAGTTACCAACATAAAGTTGAATTTTACCGAAGTCTAAGTCACAAATGTGAGTACAAATATTATTTAAGAAGTGACGATCGTGGCTGACTACAATAACAGTGTTCTCAAAGTTAATTAAGAACTCTTCTAACCACTTGATTGCACTAATATCAAGACCGTTGGTAGGCTCATCCAGAAGAAGTACATCTGGATTACCAAATAATGCTTGAGCTAAAAGAACTTTTACCTTAATAGCATTATCAAGTTCTCCCATAAGCATTTCATGAAATTCTACAGGAATACCTAAACCTTCAAGAAGTTGTGCTGCATCACTTTCTGCAGTCCAACCATCCATTTCCGCAAACTCACCTTCAAGTTCAGCAGCAATGATTCCATCCTCTTCAGTAAATGGATCTTTCATATAAATTTCATTTTTACGGTTCATAACATCCCAAAGACGTTCATGTCCCATCATTACAACATCAATAACTCTGTTTTCTTCATATGCGAAGTGGTTCTGGCGAAGTACAGCAAGACGTTCACCCTTACCTAAAGAAACGTGACCTTGTTGTGAATCTAATTCACCAGATAATAGTTTTAAGAATGTTGTTTTACCTGCTCCATTAGCTCCGATTAAACCGTAGCAGTTACCATTTGTAAATTTTATATTTACATCTTCAAATAACTTTCTATCTGCAAAACGTAAACCTAAATTTGTTACTTGTAACATTATTTTCTCCTTTAATTCTTTAATTCTATAAAACTCTGTATATTACTTTATACTTAAAGCTTTAAACCTAAATATTTAGATAGTATAGTTAATGATTGGGGATGATTCAAATATTTTCATTTTACAGAAATTAATTTTATCGAGTCAGCCCATTGAATTCATTTTTAAATGAAATTAACCATATTGAGGCGACTTAATCAAAATGACATTAATAAATCACATTAATTAAATCGCTCTTTTATTCTAATTATTCTTCGTCTTTTTCCTTTTTACTAACACTAGCGATTAAGCTTTCAATGTGTAAAGCATATTCAGCTGTAGTGTCATATTGGAAAATAAGTTCCGGAAATTTTCTAATTTTAATTTTCTTAGCAACTTCACTTTTTACGAAACCTTTAATTTTCTTAAATGCTTCTTTTGTTTTTTCTTTTTCGCGTTCTCCACCTAAAACAGTGTAGAAAACTTTTGCTTGAGAATAATCTCCTGTCAAAGCAACTTCTGTTACAGTAACAAATCCTAAATCATGATTTTTAACTTTTGTAGCTAGTACATATGTAATCTCTTTTTTAATTTGTTCTGCAAGTCTGTTAACTCTTAGTTCTGACATAAAGTTTGCCTCCTATTTTTTAACTTCTTCCATGATGTATACTTCGAAGACATCTCCTTCTTTAATATCATTAAAGTTTTCAACAGTCATACCGCATTCATAACCGCTTTGTACTTCTTTAACATCATCTTTAAATCTTCTTAGTGTATCAATTTCACCTTCGTAAATTACTACACTATCACGAATTACACGTACTTTACCGTCACGTGATACTTTACCTTCAGTTACATAAGCACCAGCAATTGTACCAATTTTAGATACTTTATAAACTTGACGTACTTCTGCAAGACCGATAACTTTTTCTACGAATTCTGGATCTAATAATCCTGTCATCGCAGCTTCGATCTCTTCGATAACTTTATAAATAATGCTGTGTAGACGGATATCTACTTGCTCAGTTTGAGCCATTTGTTTAGCATTGTTATCAGGACGCACGTTAAATCCGATTACTACAGCGTTAGATGCTACTGCTAATGTAATATCAGATTCGTTAATCGCACCAACACCAGTGTGAATAATACGTACGTTAACACCTTCAACATCAATTTTAGCTAACGACATAGCTAAAGCCTCAACAGAACCTTGAACGTCTGCTTTAATAATAATGTTAAGGTCTTTCATCTCACCTTGTTTCATTTGTTCGAATAATGTATCTAATGATACAGCTGAATTTGCTTGGCGAGTAGTTTCAATATATTGTTGTTGACGTTTTTCACCGATTTGACGAGCTGTTTTCTCATCACCGAACACCACGAAACGATCCCCAGCATTAGGAACATCTTGTAAACCTGTAATCTCTACTGGAGTAGATGGTTTAGCTGTTTGAATATTTTTACTACGGTCATTAATCATAGCACGAACACGACCAAATGTGTTACCTACTACAAGCGGATCTCCAACATTTAAGCTACCATTTTGTACTAATAATGTAGCTACTGCACCACGACCTTTATCAAGTTTAGCTTCGATAACTGTACCTAAAGCAAGACGATTTGGATTAGCTTTTAATTCTTGCATTTCAGTTACTAATAAGATATTTTCTAATAACTCATCAATACCTTCACCTTTAAGAGCTGAGATTGGTACGAAGATTGTATCTCCACCCCATTCTTCTGAGATTAATCCGTATTCTACTAACTCATTCATAACTCTATCTGGGTTAGCTTGTGGTTTATCCATTTTGTTAACCGCAACGATAATTGGTACTTCTGCAGCTTTAGCGTGGTTAATAGCTTCGATTGTTTGAGGCATTACACCATCATCAGCTGCAACTACTAAGATAGTTACATCAGTGATTTTCGCTCCACGTGCACGCATTGTAGTAAACGCTGCGTGTCCTGGTGTATCTAAGAATGTAATCTTTTTATCTTTCGCACGCACTTGGTAAGCACCAATGTGTTGTGTAATCCCACCTGCTTCCCCAGCAGTTACTCTTGAATTTCTAATTGTATCTAGTAGTGTAGTTTTACCATGGTCAACGTGTCCCATGATAGTTACGATTGGAGCACGCTCTTTAAGATCTTTTTCAGCATCTTCAACTTCGAAGTAAAGATCTAAGTCTTCTTTATTAATTTCAACTTCTTCTTGGATTTCTTTACCGTAATCCATAGCGATTAACTCGATTTGCTCTAAAGTAAGAGACTGGTTAATATTCGCCATAATTTTAAGTTCCATAAATAACTTTTTGATAAGTTCAGTTGAACCTACACTTAGAACTTCTGATAACTCACCAACAGTCATTCCATCTTTAACTAAAATAGTATCTTCTGAAATTGTTTCTTCTGATGGAGCTTCAATAATTGCTGGTTGTTGTTTTTGAGCTTTTTTGTTTTTCTCTTTTTTAATTTTTTTCTTTTTATTTTTCTTACCTTCATTATTTGAAGATTGATCGTTTTGTGCCGCTTTTTCTTGTTTTTTGAAAACACTATCTAGCTTAGCTAACCCCTCTTCTGTTAACATTGACATGTGATTAGATACTTCAATATTAGCATCTTTTAAAACTGTAATAAGGTCTTTTGATTGTTTTCCTACTTCTTTAGCGTACTCATAAATTCTGACTTTTTTCATTACTGTTTTCCTCCTTCTTCTAATAATTGTTTGAATTTTTTTATAAATCCATCATCAGTTATTCCTACAGCAACACGATTATCTCTTCCAATCGCTATACTAATATTTTCAATCGTAGAAAATTCGATACATTTTACATTGTAGAAATTAGCCTTGTCTGTTAATTTCTTTTTCGTATTAACACCGCAATCTTCTGCAATAACTAACAATTTGATTTTATTATTTTTTAAATTTTTTGTGATTAAATCTTCACCTGTAATAAGTTTACCTGCTCTTTGCATTAAACCTAATAAATTATATGCTTTTATCATTATTTTTGTGGAATTGACTTTCTATAGATTAATCTAATTACCTCATTATAGATAGGTTCCATAACTTCTGGTGATGCAGAGAAAAACTTCTCTAATTGTTTCTTTTCCTGTGCAGCTTTAATAACTTCTAAATCAGCTACTACATAAGCTCCACGTCCTGCTTTCTTACCAGTAGAATCTACAGAAATTTCTCCTTCTTTGTTCTTAACGATTCTTAATAAATCTTTTTTAGCGAACATTTCGTTTGTTAATATACATTTTCTTGTTGGTATTTTTCTTTTTTTCACAAACAACACCTCACTATTCTGTAGCTTTTATGTCGATTTTCCAACCTGTTAACTTAGCAGCTAGACGAACATTTTGTCCTTTTTTACCAATTGCTAGTGAAAGCTGGTCATCCTTAACCTTAACATTTGCAATTTTTTCTTCTTCATCAATATTGATTTCTTCTACTTTAGCTGGTGCTAATGCATTTGTAATAAATTTAACTGGATCAGTATCCCAAGTAATAATATCAATTTTTTCACCGTTTAATTCTTCAACGATACGGTTAACACGCTCACCTTTATTACCAACACAAGCACCTACAGGATCAATATTTTTATCTTCAGCATATACAGCTAATTTAGTTCTTTCACCTGCTTCACGTGACACACTCTTAATTTCTACAGTACCACTGTAAATTTCTGGTACTTCAATTTCGAATAATCTTCTGATAAATTCAGGATGTGATCTTGAAGCTAATACATGTGGTTTACTTCCACGAGTTGGATTATCAACTTTAGCGATATAAACTTTAATTGGAGTTTGAGGAACATAAGTTTCACCTTTAACTCTTTCATTTTCACCCAAAATTGCTTCGATTTTTCCTAGTTTAACATAAACATATCTAGAATCAATTCTATCTATTGTACCTGAAAGAATCTCACCTTCGTGTTCGATGTATTCTTTATAAAGAATTTCTTTTTCAGCTTCACGAAGTCTTTGTAATAAAGCTTGTTTAGCAGCTTGTGCTCCTACACGTCCAAAGTCACTTGGTAAATCAACCACTTCATAAATATCACCAACTTCATATGCAGGATTAATTTTTAATGCATCTTCAAGGGCGAATTCAATTCTGTCATCATAAACTTCTTCAACAACATCTTTTCTAATAATGAATTTATAATCACCTGTAGCTCTATTGAAATCTACTCTTACATTTTTAGCAGCATTGAAATTCTTTTTATAAGCCGACAATAAAGCTAATTCAATAGCTTCTACTAGAATATCTTCTGCAATTCCTTTTTCTTGTTCAATTAATTTAATAGCTTTAAGCAAATCCTTGCTCATCTTTCTTTCTCCTTTAATAATTAAAATTTAACAGCCAATCTAATTTTAGCAATTTTACTATAGTTAATTGTTGATTTTTTAACTCTCGCTTTATCTTTATACTCAACAGTAATTTCTTCACCTTCAACAGCTAAGATATCACCATAAAATTCTTTTTGATTATCAATTTTTTCATACGTTTTAATATAAACATGTTTCCCAACAGAATTAGTTACTTCTTCTAAGTCTCTTAAATCTCTTTCGATTCCTGGAGAAGAAACTTCTAAATAATATTTATCACTAATAAAATCTTCTTTATCAAGTTCTTCTGCTAGTTTTTCACTTAATAATACACAATCATCAAGTGTAAGACCTCCATCTTTATCGAAGTAAATACGTAAGAAATACTCACTTCCTTCTTTTACGTATTCTACATCATAAAGAGAAAATTCCGTGTTTTCTGCTTGTTTTATTGCTATTACTTTAACTTTTTCTACAACACTCATACAGTACACCTCTTTCTTAAGTTTTAATTGCAATATAAAAGAGCGGAGAACCTTTCAAAATTCACCACCCTTTCGGTAATTTATTTCAATGTATGTACATTATATCATATAATCATAAATAAATCAAATGATAACTACATTTTAGTACGAATTACTTCAATCTTGTATCCATCTGGATCTTTAATGAAATAATAGCTCGGCGGGAAGCCTGGTAACCCTTTAAGATCTGTCACGTCATATCCTGCCGCTTTGTGTTTTTCATATAGTGCTTCTAAATCTTCTACAGAAATGGCTATATGACCATATCCATCTCCTAAATCATATGCACCATGATCATAATTATAAGTTAATTCTAACTCATAGTTTGAACCTGGCAAAGTTAAGTATACTAATGTAAACTTGTACTCCGGAAAGTCTCTTTCACGACTTACTACAAAGTCGAATGCTTCAGTATAAAATTTAACTGATTCTTTTAAATCTGCTACACGGTAGCATGTGTGTGCCATTGTTTGTACCATAATCTTTACCTCTTATATTTTTTATAATATTGTCCACCCAAATCCAACCGCACCTATTCCTAAGTGTGTAGATATAACAGGACTAATTCCATCAATCTCAACAGTTACATTTGAATAATTTTCTTCAACATAATTTTTAATTTCTTCCGCCTTATCCAATGCATCAACATGAATTACACAAACAGTAATATGTTCACCTTCATGCTGTTTATAAAACTTATCAAATAATTCATAAATTCTAGCCACAACTTTTTTATACGTACGTATCTTTTGAAAGGGCACTATAACTTTGTTATCAAAATGTAGTAACGGTTTCACTTGAAGTAAACTTCCTACTACAGCTTGCGCACCACTTAAACGTCCACTACGTTGCAAATGTGATAAGTCATCCGCCATGAAATATGCATTTGATACTTTTTTCATCTCATTTAATGCTGAGATAATTTCTTTAGAAGTTTTTCCTTCTTTTATTAATTTAGCTGCTTTTATAGCATAATACCCCTCAGGTCTACAAGAAACTTCAGAGTCAAATGGATGGACATTCAGCCCATCAACCATAAGACCAGCCACAGAGTATGATGTAAATGTACCACTAATTCCACTCGAAAGTGCAATAGCAATTACATCAGTATACCCTTCTTCTTTTAGTTTTTCTAAGCAAGATACAACCTCACCTATAGCAGGTTGAGAAGTTGTAGGGAAGGAATTGTTTGGATTTCTTAAGTATTCATGATATTTATCAAGCGGCATATCAATAACTTCTTTATAAGAATTATTATCAATAATTAGATTTAAATAAACAGTACGAATATCTAATTCTTTCTTTAAATCTTCTGATAAATATGCAGTTGAATCCATAATTATTGCAATCTTTTCCACATTCTATCCGACTATCATATAGATAGCTTTTCCTTTCTTAGAATTTTTCGATATTATAAAGTTCAAGCTCCACTTTAGTTTCTCTACCCATAAGCTCAATCATAACATCTGCTTTATAGTTATGTAAATCAAGGTTTACAACTTTACCTTCCATATCAACGAATGGACCAGAGATAACACGAACATAATCTCCAACTTCGATATCGATATCTACCACATTTGATAGACCCATTTGTTGCAAAATAAAGTTAATTTCTTCTGGTAATAATGGACTAGGTTTAGATCCTCCACCATGAGAACCTACAAATCCTGTTACACCAGGTGTATTTCTAACTACAAACCATGAATCATCTGTCATAACTAATTCAACAAGTACATAACCAGGGAATGTTTTTCTATTTACTTCTTTTTTCTTTCCTGTTGGAGTTAAGATTGTCTCTTTTTCCTCTGGAACAACGATTCTAAAAATTTTATCTTCCATTCCAAGAGACTCAACTCTCTTTTCAATATTATCTTTTACTTTATTTTCATATCCAGAATAAGTATGTATTACATACCACTCTTTACTTATTGTATCACTCATTATAACCTCTCTTATCTACTAAAATGTCTAATTCCAGCAGTTATTCCTAAATCAACTACATAGCTGAATAACATTAATATTCCAACTACAACTATAACAATCAGTGTTTTTCTAACAAGTTCATTAAAAGTTGGCCAACTTACCTTACGCATTTCTGTGGCAACATTTTTTAAGAATCTAATCATTTATTAACAATCCTCCCACGTATATTTCTTTACTCTCTTTATTTTATAAATTATAACATAGTATAATTTATAAGTCCACATCTTTAAAGACAATGCACCTTTATACAATATTATATTGTATCATTAAATCAAAAACATTTCAATTAAATAAAGTCTCAAAGAACATGTATATTTTCTTGAAATTATTTTTCTAGTAAATCATAAGTAGCCGTTAATGTATTTCTCATTAACATTGTGATTGTTAAAGGTCCTACTCCTCCAGGTACTGGAGAAATATAAGCAACTTTCTCCATAAACTCGTCTAGATTTACATCTCCAACTAACTTACCATCTTTGTAGTTATTTCCTACATCAATAATAGTACAAGTTGATTTTACTTTTTCTTTTCCGCTTAAGAAATGTGCAACTCCTACACAGCTAACGATAATATCAGCTTGTTCTATTAACACTGCTAAATCTTTAGTTCTAGAATGAGCAGTAATTACAGTTGCATTATTTTGAAGTAATAAAGTCGAAATAGGTTTACCTACAATATTACTTCTTCCAATTACTAGAGCAAGTTTTCCAGAAATTTCCTCTCCAGTTGATTTAATCATTTCTAGAATCCCTAGTGGTGTACAAGGAATAAGTTTAGCTTCTCCAATTACTAACTTCCCAACATTTATAGGATGGAATCCATCTACGTCTTTTGATGGAGACACAGCATTTAGAATTCTTTCAGCATCTATGTGTTTTGGTAATGGTAATTGCACCAAAATCCCATGAACCTTGTCATCACTATTCAATTTTTCAATTTCGTTTAATAAATCATCAGTAGAAATTTCTTCCGGCAATTCTACTTTTATAGAATTTATATTATTTTCTATACAAGCTTTATGTTTAGAATTGACATAACTTCTTGATGCTTTATTATCTCCAACTAAAACAACTGCAAGCGTAGGCTCAACACCTTTTTCTCTTAAAGCAGTTGCTTCATTTTTAATTTCTTCTCTCAACTCTTTTGCAAGTTGTGTTCCACTAATGATTTTTGTCATTCTTTTTTCCTTTTCCAATTTTTAATTTTGATTGATTTTCTGTACCATTTATTAACCTCTGTATGTTCTTTTTATGCATATAAATAACAAACACGCACATCACTATCATAATCCACTTATCTACACCAGCTTCAAACAAGCTAAGATATCCAATGGCAGTTAAACTAATAAGTATGCTACTTAATGAAACATACCCCGTTAAAAATAGCGTCGAAAAGAATATAGCTAGAAGTAATAAACTTAACATAGGATATAGGAAGATAAATACCCCTGAGCCTGTCGCAACAGCCTTTCCTCCTTTGAAGTTTGCAAAGATAGGAAAAACATGTCCTATCATTGCAAAAGCTCCAAATATCGATAAAAAATCTACTCTTCCTAACATTAATGTTGGAATAAATGTAGCAATTATTCCTTTAGATACATCACATATAAATACTGTAACTCCTGCCTTTTTTCCAAGACATCTAAAAGTATTTGTTGTACCTAAATTCCCACTTCCTAGTGTTCTAATATCAGTATTATAAAATACTTTCCCTACAATTAATGCAAAAGGTATAGAACCAATTACATATGCTAAAACGCAAAATAATATTACTTGTGTAATCATAGACTACCTACCTAATAATAGCTCCGTACTCTGTAAGTGCAGAAAGTACTTTTTCATGTACCGCTGTTACTTCTTCATCCGTTAAAGTTTTTTGTTTATCACTATATGTAATAGTCAACGCAAGTGATTTCTTACCAACTAATAACTCAGCACCAGCATACAAGTCGAATAATTCCACTTTAGTAATTAGTTTACTATTTACTGATTCAATTACATTATAGATATTTTGATATTCATCTTTAACATCAACTAACATAGCGACATCTCTTGTAATCTCAGGATATTTAGTTACCTCTTCATACTTAGGTTTAACTTTACTTTCTGAAATCACTTCATCTAAGTTAATTTCGAATACATATGTAGTATTTAATCCAAGTTTGTCAGCGATTTGTGGATGAACTTCACCGATAAATCCAATACGTTTTTCACCTAGATATACCTCAGCAAAACGTCCTGGGTGCATACCTTCAAGTGTAGATTTTTTATACGTAACTTTTTCATCTAAACCTAAACGTTCGAATACAACTTCCAAGTATCCTTTAGCGGCGAAGAAATCTAATGAACTACTTTCTTTAAGCCATTTAGTTGCTCTTTCTTCTCCAGTTAGCGCAGCACTTAAGTATAATGTTTCTGTAGGTTGGATGTTGTCGTCTCCACTACCGAAGAACACACGTCCAATTTCAAGAAGTTTTAAGTCTTTTTGTTTTCTAGCTACGTTGTATTGAACAGTATTTAATAATCCTGGAACTAAACTTTGACGTAATGTCGAGTGAGTTTCAGTCATAGGCATTAATAATCTTACTTTGTGATGATCTTCTAATGTATACCCCGTAGCTTCTTCTTCAGATACTAATGAATAATTGATAGTATCGTTAAATCCTAAACTAGCATACACTGCACGAAGGTCACGTACCATTCTTTGTGAATAAGTTAAACCACCTTTAGTAGTTTTAGAGAATTTTGGTAATGTTGAGGCTAGATTATCATATCCATAAATTCTAATAACTTCTTCAACTAAGTCTTGTTTAATTGAAATATCAGGTCTTCTTGTAGGTACTTTAACTACTAAGTCTTCTCCTGTTACTTCTACTGTGAAACTTAACCCTTCTAAAATAGCTACGATTTCTTCAGTAGATAATGTAATTCCAAGGTAATTGTTAATGTATGAAGTAGTAATCTCTACAACTTTTTCTTCTTCTTTGTTTACTATTCCAACTGAACTTTCAACCACAGCATTTGGACATAATTCTAAAATTAATTCTACTGCACGAGCTAGAGCTGCTTTTTGCATATTAGGATCGATTCCTTTTTCAAATCTTGCAGAAGAATCACTTCTTAATCCATGAGCAGCTGAAGTACGACGTACTGATGTTGGGTTGAAATATGCAGATTCTAAAATAATATTTTTGGTTTCTTCACTAACCTCTGTGTTTTTACCACCCATTACTCCTCCAAGAGCAATAGCTCGTGTTCCATCAGTAATAACTAAGTCTGTTGTTTGTAATTTTCTCTCTTCTCCATCAAGAGTTTCAAGAACTTCGCCTTCTTTAGCATCACGAACTACGATTTTATCTCCAACCAGATCTTTATCGAATGCATGCATTGGTTGTCCAAATTCTAAAAGTACGTAGTTTGTAATATCTACGATATTATTGATTGGACGAATACCAGAATTCATAAGTCTTGTTTGTAACCATAATGGTGAAGATTTTACTTCAACATTTTTCACAACTTGACCTACATAGTTTCTACAAGAATCACTTTCGATAGCAACTTGCAATGTAGTCGCTTCATAATTTTCTTCTTTCTCGACATCTTTAAAATCAACTTTGTTATTGTATAAAGCACCTAATTCATAAGTAAGCCCACGCATACTTAGTGCATCCGCTCTGTTAGGTGTAATTGAAAGATCTAAGATGTAATCATTTAATCCCAATACTTCAACAACATCAGAGCCTAACTCTTGTTCAATTTCAAATACGTAGATACCTTCTTGATAGTTCTTAGGTACTACACTCTTACTTAACCCTAATTCAGCTAATGAACAAATCATACCTTGTGATTCTACACCACGAAGTTTAGCTTTTTTAATTTTAACTCCTGGTAATTTTGCTCCTACTTTAGCAACAATTACATATTGTCCAGCATCCACATTCGGTGCACCACAAACGATTTGTAGGTTTTCTTCTTCGCCAACGTTTACTTGACATACATTTAATTTTTCAGCATCTGGGTGTTTTTCTTTAGAAACTACATAACCAACTACAACGTTAGAAATTCCTTCTGCTAAATATTCAACACCTTCAACTTCAATACCACCACGTGTGATTTTTTCAGCTAATGCATTTGCATTATCTTCAACATTCGTATATTGTTTTAACCAATTATAACTTACTAACATTACTACCTCCTATTAATCGTTTCTATCACTATTGAATTGTTGTAAGAATCTTACGTCGTTTGTGTAGAAACTTCTAATATCGCTAATACCATATTTTAACATTGCAACACGTTCTGGCCCCATACCAAACGCGAATCCAGAGTATACTTCTGGGTCAAAACCAGCCATTTTAAGAACGTTAGGGTGAACCATCCCAGCTCCTAAAATTTCAAGCCATTTAATGTTTTCCTCATCATCTTCATTACCCCAAGATACATCAACTTCTACTGAAGGTTCAGTGAACGGGAAGAAACTTGGACGTAAACGAATTTTTTTATTTTCTCCGAATACAGCTTTAATAAAGTGTTCTAAAGTACCTTTTAAATCACTAAATGTAATATTTTTATCTACCACTAATCCTTCAATTTGAGTAAATTGGTGAGAGTGAGTAGCATCATCATTATCACGACGGAATACTTTACCAGGACAAATAATCTTGATAGGTCCTTCTCCATTAGCTTTCAACATTTCACGAGCTTGAACAGGTGAAGTTTGTGTTCTCATTAATAATTCATTTGTAATATAGAATGAGTCTTGCATATCACGAGCTGGGTGATCTTTAGGTAAGTTTAACATTTCAAAGTTAAACTTATCCGTTTCTACCTCAGGTCCTTCTGCAACTGAATACCCCATAGAAATAAAGATTTCTTCAATCTCTTCAATAATTTTATTTAATGGATTAATTCCACCTAATTCAACTTTTTTGCTAGGTAGAGTAACATCAATATCCTCACTAGCTAATTTTAACTCTAATGCAGCTTTAGCTAATTCAGCTTTTTTCTCTTCTAAACTATCATTAATGAAAGTTTTAACCTCATTAACAAGTTTCCCAAATGTAGGTCTTTCTTCTGGTGATAAATCACGTGCACCCTTCATAACTTCTGTTAATGCACCTTTTTTCCCTAAAAATTTAACTCTTAGGTCATAAAGTTCTTTTTCATCTTTAATTGTTTTAACTAATTCTAAATATTCTTTTCTTATATTCTCTAAAGTCATAAGTTCCTCCTTAAAAATTTAATATAAAGACATTGCTATGAGTTCTATTATTTATCCAAAATAAAAAGCCCCTCAAGACTTAGTCTCAAGGGACGAATATATCGCGGTACCACCCATATTTTAAAGCATAATCGCTTCCTTAATAAAAGTTGATAACGGGTACCACCCGATTGTACTCATAGTCTACTTATACAATTACTCATAAGCTGAAAATATATTCTCAGTTCATACAACTCTTTCAGTCACGAAGTTGCTCCCTGTTAAAAACATCCAATATACCGTCTTAATCATCGTTTTTTGAAAAATTTATACTTAAAATGATAATACAAATATTCCCGAATGTCAACAGATATGGCTATTCGAATAATAAATTTCTTCCTGTTTTTGTATTTTCAACCCTACAAAATTATAATTATCTTATTCGCAAAAACTTTACTTAGCGTAAAATAAGACTTCCGATTTTCATCAGAAGTCTTATAATAATTATTTAGTATATTCTGCAACTAATGCTAATACTTCTTCAGTTGTTGAACACATAATAGCTTTATCAACTAATTCTTTCATCTTATCTAGTGATAAGTTTTTGATTTGACTACGTGCTTGAAGAATTGAAGTAGCTGACATAGAGAACTCATCTAATCCCATACCTAATAGTAATGGAATAGCTAAACTGTCTCCAGCCATTTCTCCACACATTCCAGTCCATTTACCTTCTTTGTGAGATGCTTCAATAACATTTTTCACAAGACGTAAGATTGCTGGGTTGTATGGTTGGTATAAGTATGATACTTTTTCACTCATACGGTCTGCTGCCATAGTGTATTGAACTAAGTCATTAGTACCGATTGAGAAGAAGTCTACTTCTTTAGCAAAGATATCAGCGATAACAGCAGTTGATGGAATTTCAACCATGATACCTAATTCGATATCGTTACTTACTGCAACACCTTCTGCTACAAGTTTTTCTTTTTCTTCTAAGAATAATGCTTTAGCAGCTCTAAATTCTTGAACTGTAGCGATCATTGGGAACATTACACAAAGTTTACCATAAACAGATGCACGTAATAATGCTCTAAGTTGAGTTCTGAATAAGTCTTTTTCTTCTAGGCAAAGACGAATTGCTCTAAATCCTAAGAATGGATTCATTTCTTTTGGTAAATCTAAGTATGGTAATTCTTTATCTCCACCGATATCTAAAGTACGAACTACAACAGGTCTGTCACCCATTCCTTCTAATACAGCTTTGTAAGCTTCGAACTGTTCTTCTTCAGTTGGTAGTTGATCACGTCCCATGTATAGGAATTCTGTACGGTATAAACCTACAGCTTCTCCACCATTGTTATTAACACCTTCTAAGTCAGCCGGCGTACCAATGTTAGCAGCTAAAAGTACTTCGTGACCATCTTTAGTAACAGATTTTTCTGAAACTAATTTAGCCCATTCAGCTTTTTGTTCTTCAAATTTAACGTGTTTTTCTTTTAATTCAGCTGCAGTAGCTTCATCTGGATTTACATATACAACACCATCTAATCCATCAAGAATAAGTACATCTCCATTCTTAACTTCTTCAGTAATTGTACTAGTTCCTACTACTGCAGGAATTTCTAAAGATCTAGCCATGATAGCTGAGTGAGAAGTACGTCCTCCAATGTTTGTAGCAAAACCTTTAACATATTGTTTGTTAAGTTGCGCAGTATCAGATGGAGTTAAGTCTTCTGCAATAACGATAACTTCTTCATCGATTAAGCTTGGGTTTGGTAAGTCTACACCTAGTAAGTGTGCTAAAATACGTTTAGAAACGTCACGAATATCAGCAGCACGTTCTTTCATGTAGTCATTGTCCATTGATTCAAACATTGAAACAAACATATCTGAAGTTTCTTTTAATGCATATTCAGCGTTAATTTCTTTTGATTGAATATCAGTTTTAACAGTCCCCATAAATTCTGGGTCTTCTAAAATTAATAAGTGAGCTTCGAAAATAGCTGCTTTATCAGCACCTAAGTTTTCGTGAGCTTTATCTTTAATGATTGTTAATTCTTTTTTAGAAATTTCAATCGCATCTTCAAAACGTTTAACCTCAGCAACAACATCTTGAACTTTAACTTCTTTAACTGTTAAGTTTGGCTCAACAAAAATGTATGCTTTAGCAAAAGATATCCCTTGAGAGGCTGCAATACCTTTTAGTTGTAACATTTTATGCTAATCCTTCTTTCTTCATTGTTTCTTCTAATGCTGCTAATGCTTCTGCTTCGTCAGCTCCGTCAGCGTAAATTACGATATCAGCGTCTTTTCCAACTCCAAGACTCATAACACCCATAATTGATTTTAAGTTAACTTTACGTCCGTTGAATTCTAATTCAATGTTTGATTGGAATTTAGATGCAGCTTGTACTAATAAAGTAGCTGGTCTAGCGTGGATTCCTGTTTCATCGATAACTTTAAATTCTTTTTGTAACATAGTCATGTCTCCTTTTATTTAAAAAAATATTTACATTCAAATAATAACACATGAAAGCAATATTTACAAGTATTTTATACTTATTCTATACTAAGATTAGTGCTTATTCTATAACAAAGAAAACAGTTTCTTATCTATGTAGTAAGCATTTACTACTCTTCTATTGAAAATAACGTGAAAACATTTTTTTCAGTGTTAACTAGCTTTTCAACCTGAAAATCATAAAAAAGTATCTGTCACATGGGAAGTAACGATACTTTTTTTATATTATTCATTTTAATTAAATTTAAAATTATTATGTTTTTATTTATATACTGTAAACCTATTTATTAAAATTAAACCAATTCTCCACCAAGCTTAATTATAGATTTAAATTTCTCATAATCCTCATGATTTCTATTGAAGTCACGAGCGTTTTTATTTACTTCTTTAAAATCAATACCTTGGTCTTTAGCGGCAAATACACATCCACAGTAACATTGTCTATATATATTATAGTCATTACACATTTCTACAGATCTTCTATAACCGTTATTCTTTTTAAAATCTGACGGTAGATAATATATTGAAACTTGTTCCTGAAGAACATATCCGGCTTCATTTATTACAGTAGCATTTTTCTTCGGACTTAGAGTCAAAGCAGAAGCGAAATAATCATACCCTAACTCCTCAGCCTTTTGTGCAGAAGAGTCTAAACGCATTTCATAACAAATATGACATCTATCTCCTCCTTCTCTATCCTCCTCATGTCCTTTTACCGCACTAATAAATTTACTCGGTGCATATTCATCCGCTAAAAATTTAATTTTCTTATCATTCCTCTTATTAAATTCTTCAACGAAATCTTTTTGTACTAACATACGTTTTATATATTCTTCTTTTGGATGAATATTTGAATTAGAAAAGAATATAGTAATGTCACTAATCTCAGATAAATACTCTAGTACATATGTACTACAAGGAGCACAACAAGAGTGTATTAAGATTTTAGGACGAAAATTAGTCTTTTCCCATTCTTTTATAAGTTCTTTTAAGACATTATCATAATTAATCTTTTGATTTTTATGCCTTGTGTTTATAAATTGTTTACTATCAATCATACGAATTCAATCCTTCTAAAATTTCTAATAATTTACTAAACAAGTTTAATACACTTTTTAATATTTTACAATTAAAATAATTACTAATTAAAAAAGATTATCAATAAAAAACACGAGTTTTATGATTCATAACTTAATACAATCTGCTTTCGTAAAACTCATGTTTCTTTTTATTCACCTTTATAACTGATTCCTAGATGTTGGTATGCTTTAGGAGTTGCGCGACGTCCTCTAGGAGTTCGCTCAATAAATCCTTCTTTCACTAAGTACGGTTCATATACATCCTCAATAGTTATACTCTCTTCTCCTATAGTAACAGCGATCGTTTCTAATCCAACAGCTCTACCATCATAACGTTTTATTAAACACTCTAAGATTTTATAGTCTATATTATCAAGTCCTTTAGCATCAACTTGAAGTAAATCTAAAGATTCAGTTGCTAAATCTTTAGCTATTACACCATCATTTTTAACTTGTGCAAAGTCTCTAACACGTTTTAACAACCTGTTTGCAATACGAGGTGTCCCACGAGATCTCATAGCAATTTCATAGGAACTCTCTTCATCAATATCACATTCAAAAATATCAGATGTTCTTTCTATAATATTTTGCAGTTCAGAAATAGTATAAAATTCCAAACGACAATGTACACCGAATCTATCTCGCAAAGGTGCTGTTAATGCTCCTGCTCTTGTCGTTGCTCCTACTAATGTAAATGGAGGAAGTTCAATTCTAATGCTACGTGACTCTTCACCTTTCCCTATAACAATATCAAGATAAAAGTCTTCCATGGCAGAATATAATATCTCTTCAATAGATCTACTTATTCTATGAATCTCATCGATAAAAAGAACATCACCCGGTTCAAGACTAGTTAATATAGCAGCTAAATCTCCAGATTTCTCTATTGCAGGCCCTGAAGTATATTTAATCCCCACTTCCATCTCGTTAGCAATAATTGTCGCAAGTGTAGTCTTCCCTAATCCAGGAGGTCCGTATAGTAAGCAATGATCTAGAACTTCACCACGAAGTTTTGCAGCTTCTATAAATATTTTCAAATTACTTTTTATCTGTTCTTGTCCTATATACTGACTAAGAAACTTCGGTCTTAAAGACTGTTCCTCACGCTCTTCACCAAAATTTTGGCTTGCAGATACCATTCTATCTTCCATAATTTCCTCCTTTCATCAATTATGCATTCATTAATAATTTTAATCCTTGTTTTACATATTCATCAACCCCAGAAAAATCGAATGCCGATAATTTTTTCTCGATTTTTGCTAATTCTTTTTTACTATATCCTAGGGCTTCCAACGCTAACATTGCATCACTTAGATAATTATTAACTGCAGTTGGCGCACTACTGATATTAGTCATACTAAAATCAACCTTACCTTGTAGATCAAGAATAATTTGCTGAGCCGATTTTTTCCCAATCCCCGGAAACTTCGTTAAATATTTTACATCTTGATTCTCGATAGCTCCAATAATTTCTTCACTAGTTCCTCCAGCTAATATAGCTAAAGCACTCTTAGGTCCTACGCCTTTTACCTTCAATAATAGTAAAAATACTTTTTTCTGATCTTTATTAGAAAATCCATAAAGTATATTAGAATCTTCTCTTACCTGTTGACTTATAAAAACAATTTTTTCTTCATTCAATTGATATTCATATGGATTAGCAACAACTACCTCATAGCCTATTCCATTATTATCTACAACGATATTGGTCGGGTTTATTTCTGAAATTTTTCCTTTAATATATGCGTACATTACATTCACACTCCTGATTGATTATTTAATTATAAAATTAAACGTAAAAAATCTCAAGTGTTTTATTTAATCAAAATAATTACTTACATAATAAACAGAAAAAAACTTGGCACATAATGTACCAAGTTCATAATTTCTATTTTACTTTATCTAAATCAACATTCATAACTTTTGCAGTTGCTTCTACTTTTTTATATGCATCTTGATCCACATCAGTAAATCCAGTAATACTGAACATTTTTGTGAATAATTCTTTCATTTTTGGATCATTTTCAACATCACGAAGAGCTTTTTCTAATTTCTCTTGCAACTCTTTATCCATCTTACTAGAAGCTGTAACCATAACACCAGGAATCATATCACTAGTTGCTAATTTTTGAATATCAGTTTTTGCTTGCGGAAAATCTTTTGCATATCTATCTTCCACTCCATCAAATGTAGCAATTACATCAACATCTTTGTTAAGCAGTAGTTGTAAACTCTTATCGTGTCCACCACTAAATTGATAACTAATATCTTTATCTAAGTTAAGACCTGCTTCAACCAACATAGCACCTGGATAAATATATCCTGATGAAGATGAAGGATCTACGAATGCTACTTTTTTACCTTTGACATCTTGTAGTGATTTAATACCAGAATCTTTTCTTACATATAACTCAGCAGTATATCCAGGTTTTCCTGTTTTACCTTTAGATGTTAGTATAGGTTTTGCACTACTTTGTTTTTGAGCAAGTAAAGATGAAAATGGAGGAATAATACCAAAATCAACACTTCCACTACCTAAACCTTCAACCACACCAATATAGTTACTAGCTGTGAAAGCTTCTACTTTTACTCCTAATCTTTCAGAAAGGTAATCAGAGATTGGTTTAAGATCTTCAACAAGTTTCTCACTATTTTTCAAAGGAACAAATCCCATTTTAATAACTTTTTCTTCTTTTTTCGTTTCAGTCTTCGCAGTACATCCTACAATAGAGAAGACAAAAATAAAACTAAATAACGCCAATAATATTTTCCTCATATTATTTCCTCCTCGGTATTAAAAAATAAATTTGATATAATTTTAACATAAAAAAAACAATATATCTAGCTTTTAAAAAGAAATAATAATAATTTTCAATGTAAAATTTACACATTATTAAAATAATGTTCGGTAATTACCTATAAATTTTCGAATATTTTAATAATATGAGAAAGATATATAATACAAACCGTAATTTAGGCATAAAAAAAACACCTTATAAAAAGATGATTAAAAATTGGAGGCGGCTACCGGATTTGAACCGGTGATCAAGGTTTTGCAGACCCGTGCCTTACCACTTGGCTAAGCCGCCTTAAGATATTAAATTTTAATGGGGCGGCTGAGGGGAATCGAACCCCCGAATGTCGGAACCACAATCCGATGCGTTAACCACTTCGCCACAGCCGCCATATTTAACAACAATATTTATTATACATTTTTCATCAAATTATGTCAAGAACTTTTTTAATAATTTTCAAATAAAGAAATAATTCCCTTTAACTCAATCGTTAAAGAGAATTATTTAGTAATTTATTATTTAGTATTTTTTCTTCTTAGTACGTATACTAAACAAATTAATGCAAGTCCTACAAAAGTTGTAGGTAAAGCTAATGTTCCTGTTTTAGCTAATAGAGAATCAGATTTACCAACAGTTCCAAGATTTACTTGAGAATTATTTGCTACCATTCCTTGATTTTTAGCTACATCTGCTAAACCAACACTTACTTTATCTTTATCCTTGTCTTTCTTAAATACATCGCCAAGTAATGTTGATAATTTAGATTTTTCTTTATTTACTTTTTCTGATACTTTTTTAAGAGTTTCTAATGCATTATTTACTTCATCTTGTTTTGCATTCGCATTAGATAGAACTAAGATAGCTGTTTTAAGCGCTTCTCTATATTCTTTCTTAACTTCTTCATCTGCTTCTTTAAAGCTGTCTTGTGATGTAAGGTCTCCATTTTTCTCAACCTCAGCCGCAAGCTCTTTTTTATCTACACTTGGTACTTCTGCTTTTGGTTGTTCAACTTTACCAGTATATTCTTTTGGTACTTCTACCTTCTCTGGTTCTACTATCGCTCCTGCTTGCACTCCTGTGTATTCTCTTGGTGCTTCTACCTTCTCTGGTCCTACTATCGCTCCTGCTTGCACTCCTGTGTATTCTTTTGGTGCTTCTACCTTCTCTGATTCTACTATCGCTCCTGCTTGCACTCCTGTATATTCTTTTGGCGCTTCTACCTTCTCTGATTCTACTATCGCTCCTGCTTGCACTCCTGTATATTCTTTTGGCGCTTCTACCTTCTCTGGTTCTACTATCGCTCCTGCTTGCACTCCTGTGTATTCTTTTGGTGCTTCTACCTTCTCTGGTTCTACTATCGCTCCTGCTTGCACTCCTGTATATTCTTTTGGCGCTTCTACTTTCACCGGTTCACCTTTTGCCTCTTGAGGTTTAACACCAGTAAGTTTAGAGATAGCTGCATTTAACTCTTCAACAGCTTTATTTACTTCTTCTTGTGTTGCATGTTCATCTTCCAATAGTTGTTTAGCTTTATTAATTGCTTTATTATATGCCTCTTTAGCATCTAATGAAGCATACTCATACTTATCACTATCTGTTGTAGCTTTGAAATTATCAGAAGCTAGTTTCAATTGACTCTTATCTACTTTAACCTCTTCTTTAGGTGCATTTTTCTCTACAAGAGCCACAAAATTACTAAATCCATCTACTGTAAATACGAATTTACCATCAACTACTTCACCATTAACCGGTTCAATTGTTCCATCTTTTTTCTCATGACCAAATTTCGCTGGCATTTTATCTAATGATAAAGTAACTTTTCTAGTTCCATCAACTTCAACAACTTTATTATTTCTATCTTCTAAATGAATATCATAAAATACTACATCATATTTAGATAAATCAATCTTACTATCAGTTAACTGTTTAAGTATTTTTTCCTTACTAGCTTTTTCTACATC
The DNA here is from genome assembly GCF_053758945.1 of Gemella parahaemolysans. NCBI lineage: Bacteria > Bacillati > Bacillota > Bacilli > Caryophanales > Gemellaceae > Gemella > Gemella parahaemolysans. The sequence goes on along the minus strand of NZ_JBSMTP010000001.1, from coordinate 223,688 downwards.
TCCAACTACAAGTTTATAATCATTATAAAGTTTAGCTTCATCAAACTCAACTGTTGCTGGTGTAGTTGCGCCTTCAACAGTTATTACGCTAGCTACTTTTTGAGCAACACTTAATTGTAACTCTTTTGTATTACGACCGTTTCCTACTACAAGTTCAAAATTATTTTCAGAAGCTCTATATCCCTCAGGTAATACTACTTCAACAGTATACTTACCATTATTTAATCGTTTTTGGAATTCTTTTTCACTGTATAGACTTCTCGATAATTCTGTTTTTTCACCTTGTTCATTTGTGACAAATACTTTTGCTCCAGCAGGTATAACTTTATCAAACTTAATTATTGTCGTATTTCTCTTTTGTTCTTCGAATGTGAATTCTACCGTTTTAGTTGAATCATCTTTAGTAATTTCAAAAGCAACTTCTTTAGGACTAGTTAATTTAAGAGCTTCATCAGTTAAAACTACTTGTACAGTATATTTACCATATGGCAGAGCTGTTAGGTTCTTACCATTCTTTGTAAAGTCTTCTCCAACTAACTCACCTTTTTCATTTTTTATAGCATATCTTACGTTAGTAGAATAATCCCCTGTTCCATCTTTAGCTGTAGTTTTAACTTCTACAGTACCTTTTTCAGTATTTTGAACTTTTGAAATTCCAACACTATCTTTGTTCCCTGCAAAGTCACCCACTTCATAAGTAAATTTATCTAGAGATACTTTTTCTGGAAGAGTGAATGTACCATCTATATTTGGTTCTACTTCCACTTCTTTTTCAACAGTTTTACCATCTTTACCTTTTTTAGTCACTTTATAGCTTAATTTCTTATAAAGTACTCCACTTCCGTTTTCTTTTACAGCATATGGTTTAAATGTTCTAGTTTTTTCGTCATAAACTCCACCTGTACCAACAATTTGCGGTGCAACTCTATCTAGTGTAACGTTAAACGCTGTTTCTTGCATTTTCGCACCTGTTGCAACAGGACTATAGCTAATAACATACTGATATTCACCATCTGGTAATGGATTTCCATCCTTATCTTGCCCTTTCCAATTTGTTTCAGTAACTAATACAGCTTTTTTATTTGTAGCCTTATTGTGGAAGAAGTTCTTTTTACCAGATACATTACCATTTTCATATAATGGATTTTTGCGTTCAACATCATCTTTAGCATAAACTGATAATTTAAGATTCTCATAGTTTCTTAAGAATGTTGCTTTAAATCCAATCTCATCATGTTGTCTATCACCATTTGGAGAAAATGCTAATTTACCAAAATAATTAGACTTAGTCTTAGGATTATTGTACTCACCTAAAACTTTTATACTCTTTTCTTCACCATTTACATCAACAGTAACTAATGAAGTAAAGTTATTTTTATCATCACGTTCTGTTGTATTAGGTTTATAGTAATAGAATGGTTTTTCATTTCCTTTAAATTCATATATAGGTTTTTCTACTACAGGCAGATTTTGGAACTCTCCTTTAAAACCAACATATGGGATTCCAGCAACTGCTGTATTCGTATCTTTTGGATCAAAGAATCTTACAAATCCTTCAAGATAATAACCATTTGGCATTTGACCTTCTAACTCATTTCTAAATTGCGTAGCATCAACTGTGATAGTAACTGTTTTTTCCCCTTTTGCAGGAACAACTACAGTTTCTCCTCCACTACTTTCTGATAACTGTCTTGGTTTAAGCGTAATTTGTCCATTTTCCACTCCATCAGTATTTAAATAAGACTTATAAACAAGTTCTTTGGGTTTATCTGATAAGTTATGTAGTACTACATTAAACTTAAATGTATCTTGTACATTACCAAGAGAAATACTTCCATAGTCATTGTCTCCAGTTACATATAAATCACCAAAAGCTGCTTTAGATACATCAATAACCCCAGCACCTTGTTGTCTAGGTGATGTAAATGCTTTTGTTTCATTATTATAATTTGGAATCGCAGTACTCATTAGTAGGTGTTTAATTAATTTTTGTAATTCTTCACCTTGTAGGTCTGGATATCTTTCTTGGAATACTTGTCTCATTAAAGATACAGCACCAGCTACGTGAGGTGAAGCCATACTTGTACCACTATCTAATCCGTATGTTCCGTTATTAAATGATGAATAAACGTCACCACCAGGTGCCGTAACATCTGGCTTGAACAGCCCATCTCCAGTTACTCCCCAACTTGTAAAATCAGCAAGTTGATTTGCTTGTGGATGAGGCCTCTTACTAAAATGCCCAGTGAATTTTAATTTGTAATAATCCGGATATGTCGCTAATAAATTACCGAATTTATATCCAACGAACACTACAGGGAAATCACTATCGTAATTATTTAATGCAACGTTAAGTAACTCTTCTCCACCTTCTTTAGTATTGTACAAAATAGCTCCGGCAGCTCCTGCTTTTTTAGCAGCTGCTACTTTATCCGCAAAGGTATTTCCACCTCCACGCATCATCACTGCAATCTTTCCTTTTACATCTTGATTTTTAAAATCATTTTCTAAACCATATCCAGCATTAAAGTATGAGTACTCAGTTTTCGGATCAAATCTTTTAGCAAATGGTCTTATTGTAGCTTCACCATTATCCCATTCTTCATTTCCTTCTAATCCAACAACAGTCATTACTTCAGTATTCATAACACTGTTGTTTATAGCTGCTACAGCTATTGAATCAGGAGTTACAGATGGTGTTCCGATTAATCCATAATCTGGGTTCGACGCACTTGGTTTACTCTGACCATTTCCAAATACATTATCATTACCAGCTGCAACTACAACATTGACTCCCGCTTTTTTAGCAAGTGCAATTGCATCAATAGTACCTTGTCCAACTTCTGTTACTGCTCCTGCAGTAGCCCCTAGACTCATATTAATAGAATCAGCTCCCAATTTAACAGCATCTTCTATAGCTTTAACATATAAAAATGTACTAGTTTTTGCTCCACCTTGTTTATCAGAAAAAACTCTCATAAAGATTAATTGCGATTCTGGAGCGACACCTGCTACATACTCATTGTTCGGAGCTTTTTTCGTTGGATTACCTACTGAAGTACCAACAACATGCATACCGTGAGATTTATCTTTTTTCTCTTTTAAGTTATTATCCCAATCGTAGTAGTTAAATGCATAAATCAGTTTATCACTATACCATTTACCATAATCGATTCCAGCTTTTTCCTTTACAGCTTCTAGTTCCGCTTTATTTTTATATTTAGCTTTACTAGCATCAGTTAAATGTAAAATATCATGATTAGGATCTAGACCTGAGTCAATAACCGCTACGACTCTTCCTTGACCTTTATAGCCTTTATCCCAAAGACCTTGAACACCGATAATTCTATTACTATCGATAACAGTGTTTTTTAAAGCAGTATCATCTTCATCATTTTTAGTCGTAGTTTCAGGAACCTCATAGTCGACACTCACTTCAACACTGTTTACAAAATCCATTGCTTGAATTTTTTTAGCATCAGCATATGAAGTTTCTAGAGAAAATCCGTTTAAAAGCGTATCATATTCAAATAGAACTTTATAATCAACACCTTTATCCTTAATTTCTTTTAGTGCTTTTTCACGTGGTTCTTTAGTACTTTTCTCACGTTCTTTTCTTCCTTCTTCAGTTTTCAACGAATTAGGATCTACTTTGTCCTCTTTTAAAGAAACAATAATTTTAACTTTGTCCTCATCTTTAAAAGTATGTGCGGAAGTATTAGATACCGAATCAGCCTTTCCATTCTCTTCAGCATATACCCAATTTTTCTGTAAATTATTAAAATCCATTACATGTAGATTAGTCAGTAGTAATGTAGCTGTTACAAATGATACAGCAGTTTTTTTTCTAAATTGCATTATTCCTCTCCTTTTTTTTAAGTTTATTTTAATTACATTTCTCTATTTAAACATATATTGTCTGTAAAATCAATAGATTTTTCTGTTTAATTATTAAAAGAAAAAGAAAAAACCTAGTTTCCTAAGTTTTTTCTTTTTCTTTATTCATGTATTTCTAATGGTAATCCATCTGGATCAAAGAAAAATGCCATTTTCTTATTATCGAAGTCATCATATCTCAACTCTTCATGAGGAATATCTAATTCATCAATTTTTTTTAGAGCCGCTTCTATATCATTTACTTTAAAAGCCAAGTGTCTTAATCCACTATGTTCTGGATTTGGCATCTCAGGTCTCAACGGAGCATCCGCTTTAATAAAAATTTCTAATACTAGATTCCCTTGTTTTACATTTATAATAATATCATTCTTCTCTGGACGATGATACTCACTTATAATTCTAAACCCTAGTTTATCTACATAAAACTCCTTTGTTTTCTGATAATTAGTTCCGATTATTGCTATATGATGTATATTACTAAACATTTATTTCCTCTCTGCTTATATTTCTAACTATTTCGATAGCCTTCGACAATTCTACAGGATCAACTTCTTCAAAATCACCTTTTTCTGTATATCTATATGATACATCTTCCACATTTGTCGTAACATCTATCCCATATTTCTTAAAAGTTCCATGAATTTGTGTGACACCAGTTTTCTTAATAATTTTTTCAAGATTATCCGTTGATATCCCTGCTCCTGCGAGAATCTCTATATGTTGCCCATATTTCGCCTGAAGAAATTTCAAAAGTTTTGTACCTCTATTAACATTAGCTCCTAATCCACTTGTTAGGACCCTAGTACAACCTAATCCTATTAAACGCTGAAGATTATATTCAGGTTCATTAGAACAATCAAACGCCCTATGAAAAACACTCTCAGCTCCAAAACTATCACAAAGCTCTATCATCTTTTCTGTTTCTATCCAATCTATCTTTCTGTCTTCAGTTAGAAATCCAAAAACTATTCCATTAGCACCATGTTTTAAAAGTTCTCTTGCCTCTCTGAACATCTGCTCTTTTTCTATTCTAGAATAACAAAAACCTCCACCTCTTGGCCTTACCATTGCCATAATCGGTATTTCTACTCCACTTTCTAACACCATATCTAAAACTGTGGTAGTAGGCGTTAATCCCCCTAAGTAGCTAGCACTAATCAATTCTATTCTATCCACACCTTCACTTTGAGCTACCAAACAATCCTGAACACTATTAGCACATACTTCAATTTTTATCATATCCCTATTCTCCTTTAATCTCTTCAGCTATATTATATCATATTATCTTATACTTTGTTTAAAATCTATAATTTATTATATTTAAATCTATTACTTCTAAATTCAACTACACAAAGTTTCCTTCCTAAGAAAAGGTATGAGAAAAATAATTCCCATACCTTTTCTATATTACACTAAGAATATATTATTTATTTTCAAATATAGACGTTCTAAAATCTTTAGTTTGATCTAAATACGCTTTAAATATTGCTTTTTTCAGTTTAAGAACCCTACTATTTGTTTCTGGATATAATTTTGCTACTTCATCTTCTGCATCGCCTCTTACCGCTTCGGCAATCATTCTATCTAGTACATTTATATCCGTAACCGATACATTTCGTTGACGACTCAATGGAGTATTAGGATTAATAAAGTTAACTCTATTTAGTTTACTAAATTTATTTTCTCTTTCCTTATACATATCCTTCTTGAATTCTACCCAAGTTCTATATCTATTATTAAAGACTTTTTCAAGTACTAATTTATCTGTAACTAAACCTACTTCTTTACCATAAGATTTAATCTTACTTCCCGCCGCTTTTGCATCTTTTTCATATTGATTTGAGATATAAGGGACCATACCCTCTTTATATCCTTTTGCAGCTAATAATTCGAATGCCATACGACGTCCCATTAAATCACCAGGAGTCCCTTTCTCTCCACTAAGAGCCGAATAAATCGGTGAAAATAAATCAATTGTATAATAACCATTTCTCTTATACTCTTGGTCTTTGTATCCTCTGCTAGTAATAATATCATTTTCAATTAAACTATCAAAAGAATTTAATTTATTAACTTCATCCATAGTTAATCTTCGAACAACATTTGTCGCGTATACATTATTACCGTCTTGATCAAGATCAAATTTATTTTCAACTTTTCTTAATAACTCATATTTTTGATTTGCTTCTAAATTAGCTACAGCTTTTCCTTCTAAATATTCTAACATATAAATTACATCAAACATATTATGCATATAATTATGTAAATCTTCTGCACTATTAAATCGTTGAGTTGGATCAGCTACTTGAAGTCTTGTTGAATTTTCTGAATCCTCATATTTCAATACAGAGTTGATCGTTATCGTTGGGTCATACGAATGGTCAGGCGCCTGTAACAATCCTTTAGCATAAAACTCTGGTCCAAGACCAATTCTTCTACCATATCCTCCAAGATAAATCTCTCTATCTGAGTTATGCGTCATCTCATGAGTATATGTAACCGCACCGTCTTTATCCAGCATACGGTAAGCCATATAGTAGAATGCATCTCCCGTAGCATAAGCACCATGTTGATTATGGACTACATTGTTTCCTGCTGGCCCAAAGAAATATTTTATCGCAGGGTGATTTGTTGAAAAATCTGCTTGGCTAACTACTTTATTATCATCATTACCAAATTTAAAAGCATCGTATACTAATATACTTCTATATAATTTTTCTCTATTTTCGTTATCTAGAATCTTATACCAATAATCATAATGGTCTCTAAATCGTTTAGCCGCTTCTTTAACTTTCTCTTCTACATAATTATTTAATCTTTCTCCCTTAGGATATTCAGAACTTCTATATCTATCGTAAGCTCCAAATCCTATAGTTGAAATATTCGCTATCATAAACACCGATTTTTCTGGAAGTGTTAGTAACGGCAATACCATACTTTGATATTTCCAAGATGGACTAGTTAATCTATCATATACTCCAATAGAATATTTAGTTCCCTCTTTCCCTTGTTTTTCTCTTACCTCTTCAATAGTGGATTTTTCTTCAACTATATATGCTTTTGTTTGTTTTTTAAACCACTCATTGTTAGAAGTTTTTGGTAAAAATACTTTTCTATATCCTTCTAATGCTTTAAATAAAGTTTCTGTTCCATAATTTTTCGCTAACAATACATTATAAGTAATAACATTATTCTTAGCTAATAAATTATTAAATCCAGATTTACCTAATTCAATAACATTATCTAGAGCCGAACTATTTGATTTACCAAAGAAATTCAAATGATACATTATTAAATCTTTAGCATTTGTTTCCCCATAATTAAAATTATACCAGCGTTCTAAATACGTTAAACCTAACAATAAAGCTTCTTTATTCTGTTTAATTTTCTGAATAACATAATTATCAATTATCGAATTACTGTTCTCAGCGATTGCTGCATCCGCTGACAGAAGTTTCGCTAAACTATCACCTATAGCTTCTTTTGTTTTATCAAATTGTTCATCTAAATATAATTCCGTTAATTTTATATCTCCAGAAATATCCAATATTTTTTTAACTGAAGTTGAATTATATTGTACAGATTTTAAATCAGATATAACATTATTAATTATACTACTATAATCATGTAATAATGCATTAGGCGTATACAATAGTTTTGTTTGTTCAATTTCATATTCTGCAACTTTTGAAAAGTCACCTTTATAAGTAATATTCAATATTTGTGACGAATTATCCGCATAATGTAATAATAATTTATTAATTCTCTCTTTATTTTTACTAATATCAGTAATTACTTCCTTGTCCCTCATAGGAACTACAGATAAAAGATCTTTAGTATATAAATCATCATTGGTACTTACCAAATTACCATACTTAACAATAGTCTCTCTGTTATAAAATGGCAGTAGTTTTTCTATATTTTTATACACTCTTAACCTAGAAACATCAACATCTTTTAATTTACTATAATCCGTTACATATTTAGAAGAGAAATTAAAGTCCTCAGTTTTAATATTATTTTTAGGAACAAGCTGAGCTTTTTTCACATTAATCTCATCCGCTTCTAGCACAGTTCCTCTTTGCTCTTCAGAATCTTTACTTAGCACTTCATCATCTACTTGGACTACTTTTACTACCTTATTATTTTTATTGCTATAGACATTAGTTTCTTTAATACCTCTAAAATCATAACCAGCTATAGCATTACCGTTTGTAACATTAACATCACTTAAAACATTAGATAGTTGTCCAGATTTCTCTTCACCTGATATAGCATCCCAAAGATTACCTACAACTCCTCCTACTTTACCAAAATGTTGCACATTGTTAAGATTTCCTTCAACGTAACTATTACTGATTCTAGCGCTTCTATCAACAACCCCAGCTATACCACCAACTGTTTGGTCCCCTTGATTAGCGTTTGTCGCCATATCGATAGATGAAACCGATTTATCTATTGAAGCATTATCACCTGAAAGTTTCCCTACTAATCCTCCAATTTGGTAAGTTGATTTTGTATCATAAGTATTAGTTATTCTACCAGTAAAACTACTGTTATAAATTCTAGAATTTTCAACTTGTGAAACTAAACCACCTATTCCCCTTTCTCCTGCGATTATACCATTAGAGTGTACATTACTAAGAGTAGTATTATTTTTTGCTTCTTTCGCTATTGTAGCAGAGTGATCTTTTGCAGAAATATTTACATCTTTTATTGAAATATCTTTTACTGTAGCACGGTTTAAAGTGCTAAATAATGGTTTTTTCAGATTATATATAGCATATTGCTTATCATTATTTTTACCTATTAATGTACCTGTAAACTCATTACTAACATAGCTTTCTTGACCTTCTTGAAGTTCTACTTCACGAGCATCCATAGTTGCTCCCAAACGAAACGTACCATGTAAATTTCTATTCATTGCTTCCACTAGATTTTTGAATGATGTATAAACTTCGTTTTCACTATTAACAGTTTTTGGTAAATAATAAGTATAATTTTCTAAAGTACTATCATTTTCATGTTGAATTAAATCAGTTGCTCGACCAACAATTTTATATACTTCTTGATTATCTCTTCTGACACTTGTAATACTTGAAACAGGTAACATCACATCTTTAAACTTCTCTGATTTTACTTTCATAAAGTAGTTACTAGGATTATTCGGAACCGTATCAAATGAAGTTACATGTCGATATTTATTATTTTCTACTGTAAACAATTCCACATTTGAAATATTTCTAAGTTCTAGTTTCTTATCTACTGTTCTTTCTTTTTCTGCACTAGGTTGTTCAATTTTACCTGTATATTCTCTCGGTGCTTCTATCTTCTCTGGCTCGACTATCGCTCCAGCTTGTACTCCTGTATACTCCTTCAGCGCTTCTACTTTTTCTGGTTCGACTATCGCTCCAGCTTGTACTCCCGTGTATTCCTTAGGTGGCTCCACTTTTTCTGGTTCGACTATCGCTCCAGCTTGCATTCCTGTGTATTCCTTCGGTGGTTCTACTTTTTCTGGTTCCACTAGCGCTCCAGCTTGTACTCCTGTGTATTCCTTAGGTGGAGAAACTTTTTCTGGTTCGACTATCGCTCCAGCTTGCACTCCTGTGTATTCCTTCGGTGGTTCTACTTTTTCTGGTTCGACTATCGCTCCAGCTTGTACTCCTGTGTATTCCTTAGGTGGAGAAACTTTTTCTGGTTCGACTATCGCTCCAGCTTGCACTCCTGTGTATTCCTTCGGTGGTTCTACTTTTTCTGGTTCCACTAGCGCTCCAGCTTGTACTCCTGTATATTCCTTCGGCGCTTCCACTTTTTCTGGTTCTACTATTGCTCCAGCTTGTATTCCTGTGTACTCTTTTGGTGCTTCTGCTTTTGCTGGTTCCACCAAAGCACCAGAAGTAACTCCACCATATTGTGGTTCTACTTTTTCCGGCTCGACTATCGCTCCAGCTTGTATTCCTTTGTACTCTTTTGGTGCTTCTGCTTTTGCTGGTTCTACTATTGCCCCAGCTTGTACTCCTTTGTACTCTTTTGGTGCTTCCGCTTTTGCTGGCTCAACTATTGCTCCAGCTTGCACTCCTGTGTACTCTTTCGGTACTTCTGCTTTTGCCGGTTCTACTATTGCTCCGGCTTGTATCCCTTTATACTCTTTTGGTGCTTCTGCTTTTGCTGGCTCAACTATCGCCCCAGCTTGCACTCCTTTGTACTCTTTCGGTGCTTCTGCTTTTGCTGGCTCAACTATCGCTCCAGCTTGCACTCCTTTGTATTCTGATTTAACTTCTACTGCAGGTTTTACTAATTTTTCACCTTTAGTAACCTTTGTTTTTTCTACCTTCTTTGTCCCTTTTTCAATTATTTCAGAAATCGGAGCTTCAGTATTACTTGAAATTGATTCTCTTGATACTTCTTTTCCTTCAACAGTAAATACTCTTATAATATCAGTTTTTTTACCTACTTTCCCTTTTTGTTTTATTCTTGTTATTCCTTCCGGCAACTGACTATTGCTTTCTATGATTTGACTATATTGTAATGATGTTTCTATTATTTTATCTGAATATAGTAATTCAGGTTTAGTCAGTTTCCCAACTAACACCTCATCTTGAGGATTCACAGTATTAACTCCTAATACTTTTTTATCTTCTTTTTTATCAGTAACTTTTAGTGTTGTTTTATTTTTCTGTTTTTTATCAATTACATTTGTATCTATAATTTCTTTTAATTGTTGTTGGTTTTTATTATTTTGTTGGAAATTAATATTTGTCTTCACTTCTTCTTTTAATTGTTTAGTTTCATTTTTAATAAATCCAACAAAACTATACCCAGGTATTGACGAAATATTAGGTAATTTATCCCCTACTTTTAAGTTATAATCCATGTTGTATACTGATAATTGTAAGTCCTCCATAGCACGAACTGGTAACTCTAGGGTAGTTGCTCCCATACTCGTTACTAACAGTATTGATAGTATTTTTTGAGTTTTATTTTTACCTTTTGCTACAACAACTACTAGTAAACCTAGCATACCTCCTAAAAACACACTCCCAACTCCATAATTCAAACCTGTATTAGGAAGTTTATTTAGTTGTGCTGTTTTAGTCGGCTTAAATACAAGATAATATGTTTCCTCTGTACTATTAACCACACTTGGTACTTCTTTTTTTATTAATTCCTTTTCCTTATCAGTAAGATTATCTTCTCCTATGTATTTATAATGAACAATTGCATTATCTGCAGCCTTCACTATATAGTCTTCAGGTTGAACAGTCGACACTAAGAAGAAAGAACCTATAGTCATTGAACAGACACCGATAGTCAACTTTCTCAATGAAAACTTATTATATTTTTCTCCTAAAAATTTTCTCAATTTTTTGTCCTTCTTTCATCTATTCTATTAATTATTATTTTATGATTAATACATTAATTATAAGCTTTTTCTAAGAAAAATGCAAGAAAACAGATATTATAGCCTTACTATAATTAACAATATTACATCTTAAAATTAATTAATATTTAAATATAGTTAACACTTTAAATTTACGTTAACTAATACAGTATATAAATTCATTACTCCATAAAAAAAAACTGGAAGTTATTTTATTTACTTCCAGTTTAAAATCTATTTATTTAACATACCTGCTTGAAGTTGGTACATTTTGTAATAATTACCTTGTAATGCTATTAACTCATCATGCGTTCCAGATTCAATAATTTCACCTTTATCTAGTACATAGATACAGTTAGAATCTTGAATCGTAGATAATCTATGAGCAATCGCTATTGTAGTTCTACCTTTTCTCATTTTCTCAAGAGAATTTTGAATCAACTCTTCTGTTTCAGAGTCGATATTTGCAGTAGCTTCATCAAGAATAAGTATCTTCGGCTTACTTGCTATAGTTCTAGCAAATGTTAACAGTTGTCTTTCTCCAGATGAGAATGTTGAACCTCTTTCTGTAACTACACTATCATACTTATCTTCTAATTTATCGATAAAATTATGCGCATCAACAAATTTCGCCGCTTCAATAACATCTTCTCTTGTTAAACTTTCATTATACATCTTAATATTAGACTCTATCGTTCCGTGATATAAGAATGGGTCTTGAAGTACCAGTCCTACACTATTTCTTAATTCTTTAGAACTATAGTCTTTAATATTAACACCATCAATTAGAATTTCTCCTCTATCATAATCATAGAATCGTAAGAATAAATTCATAATAGAAGATTTACCAGAACCAGTAGCTCCAACAAATGCTATACTTTCTCCATTTTTGACGCTAAACGAAATATTTTTAAGAACATCTCGTTTACCATCGTAAGAGAAACTAACATTTTTGAATTCGATATCACCTCGTGATATTTTATAGTCACTTTCTTTTTGCTCTGGCTCATATTCTTCATTGTCTATAAGTGTGAAAACACGACCTGCAGAAATTATAGAGGTTTGAAGAATTGAGAAATTTTGCATTAGTTCAATTAATGGATTGAACAGCTGATTCGTATATTGAATAAACGCATAGATTATCCCAGCTGTAAACCCAGCACTTTCAAAACTTAGTCCAAAATACATTACGATAACACCATATGCTAATACTTTAAATAATGCCATAGCTGGTCTTAATAATAAACTATCAACTTTTAATGATTTAGTGTAATAATGAAGATGTTCATTATTAACCTCTCCAAATTCATCAATTAGACGTTGTTCCTGATTAAATGCTTGGATAATCTTCATACCTTCAATTGATTCAGATAACTTAGTATTCATTTCACTAATTTTCGCACGAGAAATTTCTACTAATCTACTAGAAAGCTTCTGGTATAAATATACCGAACCGACCATTATAGGAATAAATAGTATCATGTATATCGTTAATTGCCAGCTTAGAGCAATCATCGCAGAAAGTGTTACTACAAACATAAGTATAGTATTTAGGAAACTTGAGAAAATTGTTCCAAACATATCCGCAACAGCCTGTGTATCATTAGTTAATCTCGATACTACAGAACCGACAGGAGTCTTATCGAAGTAAGACATTCCTAACTTTTGCAAGTTAGCAAAACTATCATTTCGTAAATCTCTAACTATACTGTGTGCTACTTTTGCAAAGTAATACTCTCCTAAAAATGTAAACACAACTCTTAGGATAAACAATCCAAAATAAATTATTAATATATATAATCCAGCTTTAGCAATATTTTTTGTAATAAAATTATCAATATAATATTGAGCTAATAGAGGAATTGCTGTTGCAACTATCGAAGTCATTAATATAAATAATAGTGCTAAAATCGATAAGCCTTTATAACGCAACATATAGCGCATTAATCTAAAAAACGCCTTACTTTTTGACATCTTCATTTCCTCCTTTCAAGCTTTCTTCCATCTGTTGACTCTCATAAGTCTCTTTATACCAACCGTTATTAGCAATAAGTTCATCATGAGTTCCTTTTTCAATAATCGTGTTATCACCTAAAACAATTATTAAATCAGCTTCCACCACCGCAGATAGTCTATGTGCAGTAATAATATTAGTTTGACCACTACGTTGTTCTTTTAAGTTCTCTAAAATCACATGTTCAGTCTTAGCATCAACTGCAGATAATGAATCATCAAGGATTAAAATCTCAGGATTAATAATCAAAGCACGACTCATTGCTAAACGTTGTTTTTGACCACCAGAAAGACTAACACCTTTCTCACCAACAATCGTATCAAACTTCTCCGGCATACCCATAATATCATCATACAAACCGCAAATTTTCGTAATTTCTTCTACTTGTTTATCATCAATTAAGGGATTAGCAAAACGGATATTCTCTTTAATAGACATAGCAAATAGTACTTGATCTTGTGGTACATATCCGATAAGTTTTCTAAGCTCACTAATACTATATTCAGCAATGTCTTTATTGTTAAGCATGATATTACCAGATTTAATATTAAATTCTCTTAATAATAGCCTTAATAATGTAGTTTTACCTGTTCCAGTAACACCTACGATACCAAGTGTTTGACCTTTTTCAATAGCGAACTTAATATCTCTTAGAATACTCTTACCTTCTTCAAATTCAAAGTTGTTGATATTATATTCAAGTCTACCATTTTCAGCTTTGATATTACTATCTAAGTTAGTATTTACCTCATTAGCTTCCGCTAATAAACTCTCAATACGTTTATAAGATACTTCCCCACGTTGTGATATATTGTATAACCAACCAATGGCTTGAAGCGGCCATACTAACATATCAAGATAAGTCACGAAAGTAACTAATTCCCCAACCGATAAATCACCATTTGAGATAAAAATACCACCGAAGACAAGAGTAAGTGTGTAAGATAATCCAACGAAGATTAATACCATTGGATCAAATAATGAGTTATACTTAGCAGCTATAACATTCTTACCAAATACTTTGTTATTTACTTCTCTAAAACTCTTAATTTCATCACTACCATAACCGAATGATTTAGTAACCTTTATCCCAGAGGCACTTTCTTGAACCTTATTATTCAAATCAGAAAACGACTCTTGTGCCGCTTCAAAACTCTCATAGTTTTTATCACCAATATAATTAGTAGCATACGCTAAAAATGGTAAAGGAATAATAGCTATTAGAGTTAACTTGAAATCAATTAAAAATATCATCGTAAATAATGTCACTAAAGCTGTAATACTCGCATCAACAGCCGACATTACTCCTCCACCAGCAACCATTGCTACTGAGTTTATATCATTCGTTGCATGCGCCATTAAGTCACCCGTACGATATTTTTGGAAGAACGATGGAGACATCTTAGTAAAGTGTTCAAATAATCTTGACCTTAAGATTCTTCCTAAGTTATATGCCGCTCCAAAAATATAAACACGCCAAACATAGCGAAGTGCGTACATTGCAAGTGCAGCTAATACAAGATAACCGACATTTAAGAATAACTCACCATTAGTTAAATTTCCAGCCTCAATTTTATCAATAACAGTCCCAATAACTTTGGGTGGAATTAAGTTGAAAATACTTACCAAGACAAGGGCAATTATCCCAATAATGTAACGCCTTTTTTCTAGCTTCATGAACCAAGCTAATTTTCTAAATAAATACATCTACACATCACCTAACCCTTCTTCTAATTTTGAAAATACTTCTCCGATTTTGCCATTAATTACTAGATCCGCCATATTATCCTGAGGAGTAGACGTTTTGTTAATAACAACCAAATACTTTCCTCTAAAATAATGTAGTAGGTTAGCTGCTGGATAAACACTTAATGAAGTACCACCGATAATCAGTACATCAGCTCTTTCTATAAAGCTAATTGCAGCATTAAATACCGTCATATCTAATTCCTCTTCATATAAAGTAACATATGGTTTTATTACTCCATCACATTTATCACAGCTCGGTATTTTTTCATTTTTAGCTAAGAAATCTTCTAAGTTGTAAAAACTTTTACACTTAGTACAATAATTTGCATCTACACTTCCATGAAGTTTAAGAACATTTTTACTACCCGCTTGTTCATGTAAAGTATCAATATTTTGTGTAATTACTGCTTTAAGTTTCCCTTGCTTTTCCAAGTCTGCTAAATAAAAATGAGCTCTATTCGGTTTAGCCTCAGGATAAACTAAATGTTTTTTGTAAAAATCAAAGAAATCTACAGGATATTTTACAAACATAGTTCTAGAAACGAGTTGTTCAGGTGTAAAGTGACGATTCAATTTAACATTAAACACTCCATTCGCACTTCGAAAATCTGGAATATCAGATTCAGTTGAAACACCCGCTCCACCAAAAAAGACAATATTATCATTCAACTCTATTATTTCTTTTAGTTTCTCTATGTCATTCATAATACTTACCTCCTTATAATATATTATAAAAGCCATTAAAAGAAGGAAACTTGCTTTTAAGTCTCCTTCTTTCAATTAACTACTAATTAGCTTCTTTTTCTTTTTGAGCTTTTAACTCTTTAATACGTTGTTTACGTTCTTCGATACGAGCTTTTTTCTCTTCACGAGACGTACTCTTAATTGGGCCACGAGCAATATGCTCTTTACTATCGTTAGTAACAAGGTTTGTTGGCTCTTGTTTCATTTCGATTTCTTCGTGGCGTTCCACTCTGATACGCATTAAGTTAGTCACAACCTCAACTTGAATATCATCTATCATGTATTCGAACATTTCATGCCCTTCATTTTTATATTCACGAAGTGGATCAATTTGTCCATAAGAACGAAGGAAAATCCCTTTTCTAAGTTGATCCATTTGGTCAATGTGATCAGTCCATCTATCATCAATAGCGTTAAGAAGAATATATCTCTCAAATGAATTCATTGTTTCATCACCAAGTAATTCACGTTTTTCAGCTAATTCTAAGTTAATTCTATGTAATACAAGTTCGCGAATTTCATCATCAGACATAACTTCTGAATATTCACTCTCTGTAATAGGTTTTTGCCCTAAGAATTTCTCATTAAGTGATTTAATGATTTCTTCCGTTTCTTCTTTTTCACTATGAGCTTCCATATTTTCTATAATGTAAGCCATAGTCTTATCTACTGCATCACCAATCATATCTTGGATAATATCAGTAACAACTTCGTTCTCTAATACTTCATTTCTTTCAGCATACATGATTTCACGTTGTTTACGTAATACATCATCATATTGAAGTACTTGTTTACGTGAATCATAGTTATTACCTTCAACACGTTTTTGAGCACTTTCGACCGATCTACTTACCATCCTACTTTCAAGTGGTGTATCTACATCTTTCCCCATGATTTTTTGTAATCTATCAGCTCCAAAACGAACCATAAGTTCATCTTCTAAAGATAGATAGAATCTACTGTAACCTGGATCCCCTTGACGTCCTGAACGACCACGTAGCTGATTATCTATACGACGTGATTCGTGACGTTCTGTACCGATAACGGCAAGACCACCTAATTCACGAACACCTTCTCCAAGTTTGATATCCGTACCACGACCAGCCATGTTAGTCGCGATAGTTACTGAACCTCGTTGTCCAGCTTGTTTAATAATTTCAGCTTCACTTTCATTTTGCTTAGCATTAAGTACTTTATGAGGAACACCATATTTATATAGTAATTTAGATACTAATTCACTAGTTTCAATAGAAACTGTACCTAAAAGAACTGGTTGTCCTTTATCATAACGTTCTTTAACTTCTTGCGCTACTGCATTAAATTTAGCTTCCATATTTGAGTAAATGAAGTCTGGTTCATCAATCCTTTGGATTGGTCTGTTCGTAGGAATTGTAGTTACAAACATGTTATAAATATTTCTAAATTCTTCTTCCTCTGTTTTACCAGTACCTGTCATACCACTAAGTTTTTTATACATTCTGAAGAAGTTTTGGAATGTAATAGTCGCCATTGTTTTACTTTCTTTTTGGATTGGAACACCTTCTTTAGCTTCAATAGCTTGGTGTAAACCTTCAGAGAAACGACGACCAGGCATTGTACGACCTGTAAATTGGTCAACGATTAAGATTTCTCCATCTTCAGCAACTACGTAGTCAACATCTAGTGCCATTGTATAGTTAGCTTTTAATGCTTGATTAATATGGTGCGTCAAATCAACATTTTTTAGATCATATAGATTTTTTAAACCAAAGTAACTTTCTGCTTTATCAATACCATTTTCAGAAAGTTGAATAGATTTAGTTTTAATATCTAATGTATAATCTCCATCACTACCATCTTCTTTTTCTGCTTTTTTCAATGTTTTAACGAAAGCATTCGCAACTTGGTATAATGAAGTTGATTCTTGACCTTCTCCAGAGATAATAAGTGGTGTACGAGCTTCATCGATAAGAACTGAGTCAACCTCATCGATTACAGCATAGTTTAATGGACGTTGAACACGTGCTTCAACTGTTTTAACCATGTTGTCTCTTAAATAGTCAAACCCTAACTCATTGTTAGTTGAGTATGTAATATCAGCATTATATGCTGCTCTTTTCTCTTCAGAGTTTAAAGAGTTTAAGTTTAGACCTACAGAAAGTCCCATGTAGTTATAGAAAACTCCCATCTCTTGCGCGTCACGTTGAGATAAGTATTCGTTAACTGTAACAACGTGTACACCTTCACCTGCTAATGCGTTTAAATATACTGGCATTGTCGCAGTAAGAGTTTTACCTTCCCCTGTTCTCATCTCTGCGATATCCCCACGGTGAAGTGCGATACCACCCATGATTTGAACCTTATATGGTTTCATTCCTAGTGAACGAAATGCTCCTTCACGAGCTGCAGCAAATGCATCTACTAAAATTTTATCTAATATCTCAGGTGTAGCTTTTCCTTTTTCTTTTTGTTCTTGGATATGAGCTTTAAATTCTTCAGTTTTATTTATTAATTGTTCATCGCTAAGACTAGAATATTCTTCATCTTTAGCTAATACTTTATCAGCTAATTTTGATAAGCTTTTTACTTCTCTTCTGTTAGCATCAAATATTTTTCCTAAAATAGCCATTAATATTTTCCTTCCGACATATTTTTCTATTAAATGATTTTATAATCATATTATAATTCATCTCTTAATTATAACATTCATTTATCTTTAAAGCAACCACAATAACACGATTTTAAGTTGATATTAACTACGTTATTTATTCAACTAATAAAGCTAAATGAATTTATATATTTTTTGATTTTAAAGTAAAAAATAATAGAATAGACTCTAAAATTTGATTATATAATAATCTCATTTTAAAGCCATTCTATCCGCATATTATTATTATTATTATTATTATTTAAATCATTACAGTTTTAACATTATTAATCATCGCCAATAAATCATTCGAAATTTTATGGAAATAAATGCTATTGCTGACCAACAATTTAGATAATTGGTTAACCGTCGTTGGCATTTTCTCTAATATCTCATCTCTCATAACCTCAGTCATTAGAGAAGATGAAGTAACTCCTAATTTTTCAGATTTTCTCTCCAGATACTTTTTCAATACATCTTTGAATTCAGATATCGATATTTTTGAACCATTGAATTCACTTTTTACATTCTTTAATACATTTTTCTCAGCAATTTTTTCTAATGCTTTTTTCTCATTGATATTTTTTTCTAATAATAATCTAAGTTCGTACTCTTCCCATTTCACTGTATCCTCTTCTATATAATCATTATTTTTTATATCAGGATTAATTAAACTATTCTTTATCTTCTCAATTTCTTCCTCAGTATATATTTCTTTTAAATCTTTTTCTTTTTCTCTAATGAGACTATTTAAACGATCTAGATTAATTACATCAATACCTCTTAATGCATCCTTGTCTTCTATTTCTATTCCAGTTTCCTCATTCGCATAAACTACTATAGGATGCATCTCTTTAATTTCTACTCCCAAATCTAGTTGTTCTAAAATCATTTTTTGTCGTTCAATTTGATTTAAAACACTAAAAGTTCTATTCTTCTTACCTTCGTTTATAAGATAAAAACTCCCTGTTTTATCAATTTTAACATTAAACTTAGTATTTTTACATTCAATTAAATACATAGCTTTCTTAGTTAATATAACAAAGTCAATCTGGCACTGAAATTCACCAATATTAATAGAGATATCTTTAAAAATGTGCATAGGATAAAAACTATACTTCAGCTCATCTAGTACTTTATTTTCACCAATTTCACCTATTTTATATAGTAAAATTTGATAGTTAATAGCATTGTTTTTTAAGGGTGAAGTCTCTGTTTTTTGCTTCTCCATTAGTTTTCTAACACTATAGTTCAACATATCATTCGCTCTAAAAATTTCTATTCTTTCACCATTAGGTAAAGCAACATATTCTGTTTTTTTACTACTTATAATATCGTTTATCTCTTTCAAAGTATCATCTATTACATAATCTTTATTTGTACTATCCTCGTCCAATAACAATTCTCGAGATAGTTTATCCTCGTTACAAGAGTCGCCACCATCATTAATAATTTTAATATTCTTTAAAAATATACCTTCATTTTTCAATTGATTGTTGGTCATATTTTTATAAAAAGGTCCCTTAATTTCAAAACTACAACAATGTTTACAAAAACGATAATCTCCCCAAATAAAGTCCACCCAATCTAAAGAAGGTTTATTAGTAGATTTTTTCAATGTTCTACAGGATACTTCATGTATCAAACCGCTCTCCATCTTACAAAAAGCACTAACTTCACTTCTACGTTCAAAATAAACTACAAGTCTTTCGAAAATTTGATAAAATATATCTACTGCATATCTAGGAACGCCCAAGTTATTTTTATCATACTCAATTTCAAATAGCTTCAATACTTTTTTCATAGAATATTTAACAGGATTATTACCATTTGTTAATCCTACTTTTATAAGTTTAGATTGAATAAATTCAAATTTATAATCACTAAGAAAAGAAAAATATTTATCTATTAATTCTTTCTTCTCCTTATACCAAACAAAAACTTTAACATCTATTTCTGATGGTATATTCTTAAAATAACTTTCTAGAGTATCCTCTAAATCGAACAAATATTCCCTAGATTCCATCTTTCGATGAAAATTTTTATCTTCTATGACTTCGAATCTATCAGTTAAATTTATTCTTTTTAATGAAACAGAAACAACTTTCGTTACGTCTGTTTCTACGATATCTAACAAAACAATATTTTTATCCATTCTCATTCATCCTTCTCGTTTATCTGTATTTCTTTAATAACACCTCCACTTTCTCCACATACAATTCTCGTACATTTTGAGGTGCTAATATTTCAATATCACTACCTAAAGAGAAAATCCAACCTAAGAAATGACTACTACACATAACTTCTACAGAAGTTTGATAAACATCATCCTTTTTATGAATAATAATATCTTTACCGAATCTATCGACGATTGCTCCAATTAACGATTCTTTAAACTCTAAAGTCACCTTTTCTAACGTTCCACCATACATACCGAAGATCTTCTTTGAATAGCTAGAAATATCTTCTTTTTGGAACTTGTCATGACCTACTCTATCACTTTCAGCAATCACAACATTTCTCATCTTATCAACACGATAATTTTTAATTAAATCTATCTTAGCATCATAAGCAACCATATAATAATTCTCATCATTCCAGACTAGAGCAAATGGACTTACATTATAAACTTCACCATCTTTTCTATCTATCATCTGCTTCTTATGATTCCACTGCCAATAATTAAAATCAATTTGCTTATTTTCTGCAATCGCATTGTGAATCGCATCAACATTATAATAAATATTTTCATTGATATATTTATTCTCTTCGAAAGAATATACCTGTCTTTGTATTTTTTGTGCTTGTTTTTTACTAGCTAATTTCTTAAGTTTTAAAATTAGATCGCGAGATTTTTTCGCTGTTAGAAACTTACTAGCCTGTATAACATCGATTAACATTTTCACCTCAGCAAGCTCAAATTCTCTCTCTACTAATGCATAGGTATTTTCACGGCCACTCTTTTCAACTACGATATTAAATCCATAATCTTGTAGTAATTCTATATCCTTATATAGAGTTTTTCTCTCAACAACTATTTCTTTTTTCAAGAGTAAAGAAGTTAATTCTTTTACACTTAAATAAGTATTTTCATCGCTAAAGTCTCTCAATATTTCTAATAAGTACAATAGCTTTAATTTTTGATATCTTCCTTTTTCCATAAATTTTGCTCCTTATATACACTTATGTATATAATAACAACTATTTACGAATTTTTCTATCATTTTTATGATTATTTTCATCTCTTTTTAGTACTTCGGCAATTACAGAACCACTAGTAACAAAACATACTTTAACAAAGAATTTATCTCCTACTTTATCATAGATTCTACCTGCACTTTTCGTACCTTTTGCTACAGTTCTGCAAGAATTTCCTACATAACCAACTTTGCCAAAAGTTTTCATCATAACTTTTATAGCTTCTTCGTCATAATCATTGTCAAACTCTTTCTCACAACTTATAACATCCCCTACTTTAAAAACTGTTGTTCCAAAATAATGTTGCATCCCTGTTATTGTAATATAATCTTTTTCCATTTTAAATCTCCTCTTCGTTTTGTGATTTAATTATAACAAGCTATCTGTCCATTTTTTTGGACTTATAATAAAAAAATAGAACTTAGATTAAATTTAACCTAAGTTCTATTTGTAAGTTATTCTTATTATTTGTTTAAAATGCTAGCACAACGTGGGCATAAACCTTCTTCGTTTACTTCATCAACGATGTTCCAACAACGTTCACAACGGTGTCCTTCAGCTTTAGTTACTTTAACAGTAGCAAGATCATAAGCTACACCATCGTTATCTTTAACAGCTACTTTACTTACGATGAAGAATTGGTTTAAGTTAGCAACAGAGTTTAATAACTCCACTACTTCTGCATCGTTACTGTATACTTCAACAGCAGCTTCTAGTGATTTACCGATAACTTTTTCATTACGGCTTTCTTCTAATGCTTTATTCACATCATCACGAACTTCTAGAAGTTTATCCCATTTAGCTTCTAAAGCAGCGTCTTCGATTACATTTCTAGCTGGGAAGTCAGTTAAGTGAACAGACTCAGCATCTTCGTATGGCATATTGTCGTATACTTCTTCAGCTGTGAATGAAAGAATTGGAGCAAGTAATCTAACAGATTTACTTAATACTGTGTAAAGAACTGTTAACATACTTTGACGTTTGTGAGAATCTTCACCTTCGATGTAAAGGATATCTTTACCGTAGTCAAGGTAGAATGAAGATAATTCAACGTTAAAGAAGTTGATTAGTTCAGTAGTAATACTGTTGAATTGGTAGTTTTCATAGTAATCTAATACTTTTGCTACAACTTTTTCGAATTTAAGAACCATGTATTTATCTAGTTCTTCAAGGTTTTCATACGCAACTAAATCAGTTTTGTTATTGAAGCTTCCGTTGTATAAGTTACCTAATAAGAAACGGAAAGTATTTCTGATTTTTCTGTATGTTTCAGATACTTGTTTTAAGATATCTTTAGAGATACGAACGTCTTGAGTGTAGTCAACACTTGCAGACCATAGACGGATAATTTCAGCACCTAGTTCTTTACCTACATCGTTAGGAGAAATAACGTTTCCTAATGATTTACTCATTTTGTTACCATTACCATCCATAACGAATCCAGCAGATACTAACTCTTTATATGGAGCTACTCCAGATACCGCTACAGAAGTGATAAGTGAAGAGTTAAACCATCCACGGTATTGGTCACTTCCTTCTAGGTATAAGTCAGCTGGGTAAGTTAAGTCTTCACGGATTGCACAGCATCCTTGGTGAGATGTTCCAGAGTCGAACCATACGTCCATGATGTCCATTTCTTTAGTGAATTCACCGTTTGGACTTCCTGGGTGAGTATATCCTTCTGGTAATAATTCTTTAGCATCTTTGTAGAACCAAACGTTAGATCCTTCTTCTTCGAAGATTTTCGCTACGTGTTCGATTAACTCGATATCAAGGATTGCTTCTCCGTTTTCAGCGTAGAATACTGGAATTGGCACACCCCATACACGTTGACGACTAATTACCCAGTCACCACGGTCACGGATCATGTTATATAATCTTGGTTTACCCCATTCACTGTAGAATTTAGTGTTGTCTACAGCTTCTAATAATTCAGAACGGAATGCATCAACAGAACAGAACCATTG
The DNA here is from genome assembly GCF_053758945.1 of Gemella parahaemolysans. Lineage (NCBI taxonomy): Bacteria > Bacillati > Bacillota > Bacilli > Caryophanales > Gemellaceae > Gemella > Gemella parahaemolysans. The sequence continues at coordinate 200,112 of NZ_JBSMTP010000001.1, read as the reverse complement.
AGGTGTAGCTCTGAAGATAATTGGTTTTTTACTTCTCCAGTCATGTGGGTATGAGTGAGTAATGTCTTCTTGTTTTAATAATGCTCCAGTTTCATCTAAGTGAGCAATAATGTCTTTGTTCGCATCGAATACGAATTTACCAGCGAATTGCCCAGCTTCTTCTGTAAGAACACCTTGGTTATCAACTGGTGATAATACTCCAAGTTTGTATTGTAATTGACCAACAAGATAGTCATCAACCCCGTGTCCAGGAGCTGTATGAACTAAACCAGTCCCTGAATCAAGTGTTACATAATCAGCTAAGATTAATGTAGATGTTCTATCTAAGAATGGGTGTTGACATAGTAAGTATTCTAAATCTTTACCTACTAATACTTCACCTGTTTCGTAGTTTTCCCAACCAAATTTTTCAGCTAAGAACGCCACTCTTTCTTTAGCTACTAAGTAGCTTTCTCCATTGTATTTGACAACTTGGTATTCGAAGTCTGGGTGAACAGCGATACCTAAGTTCGCAGGTAATGTCCAAGGAGTAGTTGTCCAAATAACAAACTTAGTTCCTTTTTCAACTGCACCATTTTCACTAACTAAGTCGAATGCAACATAGATAGATGGTGAAGTGTGGTCGTGGTACTCGATTTCAGCTTCAGCTAAAGCAGACTCTGAAGATGGTGACCAGTAAATAGGTTTTAATCCTTTGTAGATATATCCTTTGTCTACCATTTTACCAAATACACGGATTTGTTCAGCCTCGAATTTTGGATCAAGAGTTAAGTATGGGTTATCCCAATCTCCTAGTACTCCAAGTTTTTTGAAGTCAGCGCGTTGTTTATCAACTTGTTTTAAAGCATAATCTTTACATTTATTTCTGAATTTGTTAGCAGGCATAGATTTTCTATCAACACCATTGTTTACTAATACTTGCTCGATTGGAAGACCGTGAGTATCCCAACCTGGAACGTATGGTGAAACAAAACCATTCATGTTTTTATATTTAACGATAAAGTCTTTTAAGATTTTGTTTAACGCGTGTCCAATGTGGATGTTACCATTCGCATATGGAGGTCCATCGTGAAGTACATATGAAGGTTTCCCAGCATTTTTTTCTAAAATTTTGTTGTATAAGTCCATTTCTTCCCAGCGTTGTAGGAATTGAGGCTCTTTATTTGGAAGATTCCCACGCATTGGAAACTTCGTATTTGGCATTAATAATGTATCTTTTAATTCTACCATTTTATCTCCTTTCAAAATAAAAAACTCTTAGTAAAAGTTATAGAGGGCGAAATGTATCCACGGTACCACCTCTTTTAACTCTTACCAAGAGCGCTTGTTTGTTCTATTAAAATTATTACACAATAAAGTGATAACTCCTATGTTTCTATAAAACTTTTCACCAACCAGTTTCTCTCTAAAACTCCACACAGTCGTCTTGTCTTTATTTACGATATGTTTATTATATTACATTAAGAATAAACTTTCAAGCATTTTATGTGAATTTAATTTAAAATTTTCTGAAAACATTTCCCTAATAATTTACTTTATTACTTTTTTTAGGTTTAAATATGTTTTTACACCTATAATCAACTTTCATTTTAATTTATTTAAAAAGTTATATTAAAGTAGATTACTTTAAATTTAGTAAACAATATTCAATAAAAAAAGAATAGCACTCGCTCTCCAGTGGGAATGCGATTACTATTCTGAGTTATTCTTAGTATAGCATACATTTAAATTAATAACAATATATTATAATCTTCTCATACATACAAATCGTTTTTCCAAAGTCTTAATATATTTTTTATCCTCTAAAATAATTCTTAATTGCTTCAGAACCATATTGTAAGATTTGTTTCTGTGTTAGAGATGCAGTCACATTAACATTTCCTCCTGAAACTTCCACATTATCTATCATGACTGGAACATCTAGTGATTTAATCTTAATTGTATTTCCACTTACTCCAACCCCAGTGCCTGTTAGTGCTTCTTTTAAATATTTTTCCAAAGCAAAATCAGGAATAGGTACTTTACCAATCTTAGCATCTTCTAATACTAAATCTACAGTGTTATTCGCACCTACTACTTTAACTTTCGTGTTAATCATCGTATCCCAAAGTCCTAGTTTAACCGGTAACTTCGCTTCAATATGATTTCCAACTAATTTATAACTTCCATTTAGTAATTCTGAATCTTTCTCAACTGCATTTTTAAAGATTGATAAAAATGTATCATTATCAATTTTTAATGACGTAGATACTTTTGAATTGGCAAAACTAATATTAGAAAGGAAGTCCCCATTCAAATCTTCTAATGTAGTTGAAGCTTTCACATTTACTAGTTTTTCTGAATTTTTTATACTTTCTCCTGGCGTTAAGGCATACGTTATCCCACCACCAAAAAGAGCTAATACTATTAACAGAGCTAATAGTTTTCTTAATACTTTCACGTAAATCAAACTCCTTTTTTATTTAGATTATACACTAATTCATCTAACTATACAATCTATACTTAAAAAGCACTTAATACTAGTTAAAATTAATTATTATTTAACAAAGTAAATGTATCCTTCTCAATATTATTAATACAGTAATTAGCTTGAAATATTTTTTATATTATGTTAGTATACTAAAATACTTTGAAAGGAGAAAAACAAGTATGAACAAAAAATTTTTTAAAATACTTAGTTGGGTAGCAACTTTCACAGCAATGTTAATGTATGTATCATATATACCACAAATTACAGGAAATATACACGGACATAAAGGTGATTTTTTACAACCATTCGTTGCAGGAATAAACTGCACACTTTGGGTACTTTATGGCCTATTAGGAGAAAAGCGTGATTGGCCAATAATTATCGCCAATTCACCAGGAATTATTTTTGGATTTACTGCTGCTTTTACAGCATTATAAAAATATTTAAACTGGCTTATTTTTTAAGCCCGTTTTTTTATAATCTCTCTTTGAAAATCAGTTTACATTAATATACAAAATTAAATATTTACGCTATAATAATTAGTAACCTTTTTAGGTTACGATTACATATAAGGAGATAATGTTTATGAAAGAAAAAATTACAACAAAAAATTTCACCATGAACGTACTTAACGGTATCGCCTTAGGAACTGTCCTTTGTTTGGTACCTGGTGCCTTACTTGGTGAATTACTAAAATATATAGGAAAGCTATACCCATCACTTGCGTTTTTATCATTATCAATAACAATTTCCAATGCCATGATAGGATTAGCCTCTGGAATAATAATCGGATTATTCTTTAAATTCACACCTGTACAGAGTGTTTCAATCGGATTAGCTACATTATTTGCTGGTGGTTCTATAATACCTACTCCGGATAAAGCAGGTTTAATGCTGAAAGGTTCTGGAGATATCGTAACGATGATTTTCACAGCTGCACTAGCTACAGCTTTTATACTACTAATTGGAGATAAAGCTAAAAACTATGCAGTAATTATACTACCACCACTTACATTAGTTATTATCGGTGGAATCGGTAGGTATACTCTTCCATTCTTCTCAGGAGTAACAAAAATTCTAGGAGATGGAATTAAACATCTACTAACTTTACAACCTATTATCCTTACTATTCTAATTGCTATAATCTTCGCTTGTCTTGTAGTTTCACCTATTACGTCAGTTGGAGTTGCTCTAGCGATTAATATAGAAGGTATTGCCTCAGGTGCTGCGAACCTTGGAATCTGTGCATGTGGATTTACTCTAGCAATCGCAGGTTGGGCTGTTAACTCTAAAGGAGTTTGTTTCGCACACTTTATCGGTTCACCGAAGATATCTATGGCAAATATTTTTGCTAAACCAAAAATCATGTTACCAGTTCTTTGTAGCGCAGCTGTCTCAGGGGTGTTCGCTGCTATTCTAAACATCCAAGGAACTCCAATGAGTGCAGGATTTGGATTCAGTGGATTAGTAGGACCATTAGCACACCTTTCCACTACAGATGGTAGTGCATTAGAAATACTAAAAGCTGCGATTGTCTTCGTAGTAATTCCAGTAGTTTCTGGTTTCTTCTTCGTAAAATTATTTACAAAGATTATACCAATTATTAAACCAGAAGATTACAAACTTAACTTATAATATTTATAGTACAACTCGAAAAGAAATTTTTGAGTTGTACTTTTTTAAATCGTATAAATAATTAAGACCTTGCATAAATTAATCGCATAACTTATAATTATAAAGTATTAATTTTTAAAATATAAAATATTATCGACATGTTAAAGGAGTAGCTATGCTAGATCTTATTCGAAATAGAAAATTCAATGTTTATAAAACTTTAAATATTGTAAATCCCTTAATCCCTATTGCTACTGATGAAATGTTCTTACGCACAGTATCTAATAGCGATGATTGTATATTACATTTATATACATTACCAAACTCTGCAATAATCGGTGCACCAGATACACGCGTACCATTCTTTGAACAAGCACTATTTGCATTCTATAGAAATAATATAATTCCAGCCGTGAGAAATATCGGAGGCCTTGGAATAATTTCTGATAAAGGAATTCTAAACTTATCAATCGTGATGAATAAACCTAAAGAAAACTTTTCTATTAATGAAGGCTATGAATTAATGACAGAATTTATAAAAGCAATCTTTCCTGAAGGTGCTGATAAAATAGAAGCGGTAGAAATTGCAAATTCATACTGTCCAGGGGATTACGACCTAAGCATAAACGGAAAGAAATTTGCAGGAATTGCTCAAAGAAAGATTAAAGAAGCGGTAGTAGTATCAATCTACATGAGTATTTTCGGGGACCAACAAAAACGAGCAAACATCATGAAAGACTTCTATGAAATTGGAATTGATAATCAAGAAGTAAGATACAAATACCCTAAAATCAATCCAGATTGTATGGAAACTCTAGAAAATCTTCTTAATAAAAAATTTACACTTGAAGATGTTTTTGAGAGAGTGGAAAAAGTCCTATATTCTCTAGATTGCGATCTTTCTACTGGAGAATACACAGAAGATATGGTAGAAGAATACAATAGTATCCTCGAACAAGCAAAAGAAAGAAATGAAAGATATTTAGAGGGAAAATAAAAAATACACAAAAAGCTAGTCAGAAAACTTTCTAACTAGCTTTATTTTTTATAAAATTCTATAATAAATGTAAAATTACATTGACCCAAAGCCAACTAAATGGCATAACTAGTATCATTGCAGGTACCATATCTACTACTGGAAACATCTTAAGTTTCAATATTCTAAATCCTGCAGCAACCATTAAGAAACCACCACAAGCTTTAAAGTCATTAATCATATCAGGCGTCGTAAGCGGAACTATCAATCCTGCTGATAAAAATAAAAACGTAAAAATAATAAATTGAGGTACCGCTATTAGTGAAACGATATAGCCAAGATTACAAGCAAAAATGGCAGCCGTAAAGAAATCTAGAATAGACTTCGTAATAAGTAAACTAGGATCTCCTGTTATTCCTTCACTAAGACTTCCGTATATTCCCATTCCACTAGAACAAAACAGCACTATCACAGTAATTAATGTAGCTAAAAATTCCGTTTCCGACATAGAAGTATTAGGTTTCGGTACGACTTTTACCATTAATTTTTGCATTTTTTGACAAGCTCTATAAACTAGATCGCCAAGGTTAAAAAACAATCCTATCAATGTCCCTATAATAATCGCGAATATTACCGCTGGCATATATTTCATTAGCCCAATCGACGCTATTCCCATCCCCATCGAACAAAGCCCGAATATCATATTCAACTGTTCTTTATACTTTTCAGGTAATTTATCTCCCAACACTGCTCCTGCTATACCACCTAGAAATATTGAGATGGTATTAATTATAACCCCAATCGGCATAATATCTCTCCTCTACTCAAAAAATACGTAAACTTATTCTAACATGTAGTTTATTTTCTTACAATACTTTTTCAGTTATAGATAAAATAATTTATCTATAGTATAATAATTATAATTATTTTGTGAGGTGGGTTTATGGATATACTAACTATTGGACTTGGAACTATTGGAACTACATATAGCTATTTATTTAGTAAAGCTGGTCATAATATAGAACATTATATTAGAAAAAGCAGTAAAAAAATTAATATAACAAAATTAAATGTTGATATGCTAGATGGTAGAAATAATAAAAAAGGGGATCACTATACTGATACTTATAAAGTAAATACTCACACAAAAGATAACTATGATTTTATTTTTATTAGTATGCCAGCAGGAAATATTGAAAGTGTTATCGAAACTTTAAACTCTAACAATATCAAAGGAACTATTATACTATGTTGTGGTATTTGGGAAGATAAAAAGTATCTTGAAAAAGTAATGCAAGGTAGAGAATATATTCTTGGTTATCCTGTAGCTGGTGGTAATATTGTAGATACTACTCTTACATGTTGTATTTTTGATCATTTTCTACTAGAGAAAAAAGAAAATTCTAAAATAAATAATTATGATAAGCTAGTATCGCTATTTGAAAGTTGTAACATTAAGTTAGAAACACCATATGATATGCTTGAGTGGATTTGGTTACATATGGCTATTAATGCTGGTGTAGTATCTATCGCTGCAAAATATGCAGATATGGATGTTCCTACTGCGGCTGCGGAAAATCTTATGTCTTCATCTAAACTTTTAGCTGAAGCAGTTTGTGCAATACGAGAAACTTCTAAGATTATAAAAGCACGTGGTGTGAACTTAAAACACTATAGAAATGAACTTTGGGGGTATAAACTTCCAATATTTGTTTCTGCACCAATAATGAAACGAATGTTTGCGACTAATATTCTTACTAGAAAGATTATGACACTGCATAACAATACAAAAGATTTATTATTCGTCTGTAAATGCCTATACGATACTGGAAAACAATACAATATAAATGCACCAATATTTTATAATGCATATGAAAAAGCAGAAAGTAAATTTTAATATTAAAATGAAGTAATTCTAATTAATTATATAGAATTACTTCATTTTTTTATTTTATCTTTTCTCCATACTATTAATCATAAATACTCCAACATCTATAATTGGGAGTTTTGTAATTTTTTCTAGCTCTTTTTTTATATACGGAAAATGTGTACATCCTAGTACAACAGCTTCTACTTTAGTTTGTTCGAAATAATTAAACAGTGTCTTGAAGTTGAAATCTTCCACTATTTGTTCAGGTTTATTACCTTCTTCAATCGCCTTAACAAGCTCTAACATCGATAATCCAAGTACACATAGACGCGGATTCGAGACATAAAGATTATTCTCAACACCTGTAAGACCATGAGAGTTCGCTGCCATAACAGCTAGATACTTATACTCAAGACCTAGATTTCTATACATCTGCATAGGAGTTATAATAGAAATATTCATTTTTTCTGCCAATCTATCAAAATCGACTACCGAACTAAGTGAGTTACAATACACAAAAATCGCCTCATAATTTTTCTCTTTTAGTTCTTCAATAATTTTTACAATAATATTTTCACGTTCTTCATCTTCCAATGCTTGGAACATAGTTTGCTCTACTGGATTATTAGAAATCGGTACTAATACTACATCATCATAACCATATGAATTCAATAACTCCGCACCTAATTTCGAATCAATTGGTGTTCCAGCCATAACCGCTATTTTCATTAAAATTCCTCCTACAACTTATCCATTTTTTTACAAAATCACACTTAATTATAAACTTCTCTTCGATGTTTATAATTAATAGCGATTATAATAAGTCTATCATCTTCTATTCTTGTTATTAACCGATAATCCCCTATTCTATATCTCCAATAACCTTTCTTATTGCCTACTAGAGCTTTTCCCTTACTGCGTGGATCATCCGTATTACTCAAATTTTTTTCAATCCAATTAAATAAAATCTTTAAAGTTTGTTTATCTAATTTCTTTAAATCTTTTTTTATCGCTTCATCAAAAACAATTTTGTACATTATAAATCAAACTCTTTCTTTAAATCATCAAACTCTATTAGAGTTACTTCACCTTTCTCCTCACGACTTTCAAAATCTTTTATAAGTTGAAGATCATACTCATCCTCAATCTTCTCAAGTGCAAGTTGCTTAATAGTAGTAGATAGTTTACCACCGTATAAGCCAGAAATAGAATTAAAAATCTGTTCTTCCTCTTTATTTAGTCTTAATGTTAAAGTAGTCATTCTTTCCACCCTCTTAATGTGTTACTTTTGTAATACAATTATACACCTAAAACTTACAGTAATCAACAATAATCACTTATAATTTAATACAAAAAAGACCCCAAGATTTCTCCTGAGGTCTATAGTTATTTGAGAGTGACTCAAAACTTACGATTTAAGATAAATCGAATTTATCAAATCATTCTCTGTATGGGGCTAAATCAATATATTATTTTATATCAATTTTCAATTCATCATCTACATAGTCTAGGTGAATTTCCATTCCATCTTCGATACCATGACGGATTAATTCAACTGAAAGTTTGTTTTCGATTTGACTTTGGATGAATCGTTTAAGTGGACGAGCACCAAATTTCATATCGAATCCAGCAGTCGCAACCCAGCTAGAAATATTATCAGTATATGTTAAAGTAATATTTCTATTAGAGATACGCGCAACAAGTTCGTTAAGAAGTTTATTAGCGATTCCTTTAATATTATCTTGTGTTAATGGTTTGAAGATAATTATATCATCCATACGGTTTAGAATTTCTGGTTTGAAGTATCCGTAAAGTTGGTTAGTAACATTTTTACGAGTTTCTTCAGAAATCACACCGTCTTTAACTTCTTCTAATAGTTCTAATGAACCAATGTTAGAAGTCATGATAATTATTGTGTTTTTGAAATCTACTACTACTCCTTTAGAGTCAGTAAGTGTACCTTCATCAAGAAGTTGAAGTAAGATATTGAACACATCTGGGTGAGCTTTTTCGATTTCGTCCATTAAGATAATGCTGTAAGGATTACGTCTTACACTTTCAGTAAGTTGACCACCTTCTTCATAACCGATGTATCCTGGAGGGGCACCAATTAAACGGCTAACTGAGTGTTTTTCCATATATTCACTCATGTCGATACGCACGATATTACGTTCATCATCGAATAAGTTAAGAGCTAATGCTTTAGCAAGCTCAGTTTTACCTACCCCAGTAGGACCTAAGAATAGGAAGCTACCGATTGGTCTATTAGGATCAGCGATACCCGCACGAGAACGTAAGATTGCATTAGTTACACTCTCTACAGCTTCATCTTGACCTATTACTTTTTCATGAATAGTATCAGCTAAGTGTAATAATTTTTCTTTTTCAGTTTCTACTAGACGAGTTACAGGAATACCAGTCATTTGACTTACGATGAATCCAATCTCATCTTCTGTAACTTCTTGTTTTAGAAGTTTGTACTCTTCGTGTTTAGATTTTTCTTCTAATTCTTCTAACTCTTGTGTTAATTTTGGTAAAGTAGAATATTGTAACTCAGAAGCTTTTTCTAAGTCATAGCTATTTTGAGCTTGTTCTAACTCAACTTTAACTCTATCGATTTTTTCACGAAGATTTTTAACAGCTGATAATTTATCTTTTTCACTATCAACTTGTAATTGAAGTTTATTTTGTTCTTCTTTTAGATTAGCTAACTCTTCTTTTAAGTTTTCTAAACGTCTTTTAGACACATCATCATTTTCACCACTTAGGGCTTTTTCTTCTATCTCAAGTTGCATAACTTTACGATTAATTGTATCTAATTCAGCTGGGTTAGAAGAGTTTTCAGTTTTAATAGTAGCACAAGCTTGGTCGATTAAATCGATAGCTTTATCCGGTAAGAATCTATCAGTAATATATCTGTTAGATAATTCAGCAGCTTCTACAATAGCACGGTCAGAAATTTTCACACCGTGGTAAACTTCGAATCTTTCTTTAAGCCCACGTAAAATTGAAATTGTATCTTCTACAGTAGGTTCTTTAACAAGAACTTTTTGGAAACGACGTTCTAATGCAGAGTCTTTTTCAATATATTGACGATATTCATTAAGAGTTGTAGCACCGATACAGTGTAGTTCACCACGAGCAAGCATTGGTTTTAAGATATTACCAGCATCCATAGCTCCATCTGTTTTACCAGCACCAACTAGCATATGAATTTCATCGATGAATAGAATGATTTTTCCTTCTTGTTCTTTAACTTCTTTTAATACAGCTTTTAGTCGTTCTTCGAACTCACCACGATATTTAGCTCCTGCGACTAAACTAGTAAGATCAAGTTCGAATACAGTTTTGTCTTTAAGACTTTCAGGTACATCACCGCGCACAATACGTTGAGCCAGTGCTTCAACAATCGCAGTTTTACCTACCCCAGGTTCCCCTATCAACACTGGATTATTTTTTGTTTTTCTTGATAAAATTCTAATTACATTTCTTATTTCTTCATCACGTCCTATCACAGGATCAATTTTACCACTACGTGCAGCTTCTACAAGATCACGACCATATTTCTCTAGAACTTCGTAGTTGTTTTCTGGATTTTCGTTCATAACTTTTTTACCTCCTCTGATATTATCGATAACCGCTACTAAATCTTTTAACGTAGTCACCTTATCGATATATTTTTTTACTATACTATTTTTCAAATAACTCGCTAGAACGATATGTTCGCACGAAATAAACTTGTCTTCATATTTCTCTTTATATTTATTAGCTTCTATTAATAAAGCATTCAAATCATTACTTAAGTAACTAGCGTAATTGATATTATCACCTTCTACACTATTTACCTTCTCAATCTCGCTATCTAACTCATGAGTTAAATTAACCTTATCAACATTTACTCTTCCCAATATATCACTATATAAATTACTACCAGTAAGAGCTGCTTTTAAGAACATCTCACTCGTAATACTTTGACTTTTTTTCTCAGTTGCAAATTCGGAAGATTTCGCTAAGATTTCTTTCACACTATTAGTAAAACTATTAATATCCATTGTAAATCTCCTTTGATTAAATTATTAGATCAAAAGGTAATATAATTAGTAGAACAGTATCTCCAATGTATAGAAACATGAGATACTGTCTTTAAAAGATACGCCTAAATACTCAATAAACTAAAAGGCTTTATAGAGTATTATTAAGTTTTATCTTTTTTGACCTTCTTTGACCTTAAATAAATTATAGCATGTTTGACCTTTTTTGACAATAGTTTTTTTGAAAAAAATTTAAAAAAGAAAAAAAGCTCACAAACCTTATGTTGACAAGCTTTAAACTATATTTTATACTTAATATTATCTTAGAGATATAAAAATATATGCTCTACTGGTAACTTTCTCAGAGAGATTAATTTCTGCTCTGCAAGACACTTATGAGATTTCATAGGTGTTTTTTTTTTTCATTAAAGAAGCGTGAAATAAATCACGCATAGATTATATATTATTTTACTAACAAACCTAAAACATTAACTACAATTTTGCATTAGGATTTTCATTATTAAATATTTCTATTAAGTTTTCCATATCCTCTTTTGTTGCATAGTGTCTCACGAATGTTCTAGCCGCAGTTCTTCTATTATTCATTAAAGCACGTTCTTTATTTTTCTCATAATAAGCTTTACTCGCTTTCTTTTGTGCTTCAGAAGTTTTTGATTCTGTCATTCTATTCCCCTCCACTATTATACTTTTACTAGTTATTAAAGAAAAAATAATAAATCAATATTCCTATAATAAAAATTCCAAAAACACTTTGTAAAAATTCTTTTTTTGTACTTCTACGAATTTCTATTTCCAATTTTCTTTTACCTAATCTATATTCTTTTTTCATAAATGATTAGCTCAATGGTAAAATAAGAGTGATACTCTCTTTATTATATATTCAAAATTATAATTACACTTAGCAAGAATAAACAGTTAATTAATATATACCATTATTTTACCACTTTGCACTCTCCTTTCTTATGCTTACTCTAAATATAATACATGTATCGAGATTTGTCAATTAGATTTATAGAAAAGAATGGCTCAAAATCTTGATTTCAAAGAAATCAATTTTATCGGGCCACTCCAAGTGATTATTTATACGCCTATATGTCTAAACATAATTTTTGAACCGAATTATTTTTGTCCCGTACCATCAGCAAGCGGCACTATTTTCAAAGAATTAAATTAACTCTTCTATATTTTTAATATATCTATTTTTAAGTAATTTTACTTAAGATTATTTTTCTCTCTCACTCACAAAACCATTTTTTTCTAATAGTTCTTTAGTTACTTTTTCTATTCCTGAAGGTTGTGCATAGAAGTCAGCGAATTTCTTAGTCCATGTTTTTGTCTCACGTGCTTCTGCGAAGTCTACCATAGTTTGACGGTATGCTTTTAATACTTCTACATTTGATTTAGGGAATTCATTGTATCCTACATTAGCCGCGTCTGGTAATCTAGGTTTAACTTTTTCCGTTGATAACTCTTCATCTTTAACACCGATACTTAGTCCACATAGGAACAGAGCATTTTCCGGAATATTTAGTAATTCAGAAATCTTATCTCCAAAACCTCTTACACCACCACAATAAACAATTCCGTATCCTAAAGACTCAGCAGCTAATGCAGCATTCTGCATCGCAATACCTACATCTAAAGTACCAATAAGTAATGGCTCGTATTGATTAGAAATATCAAACTCTCCACCTTCAATATCAAACGCTAATTTCATGTTGGTATAATCTAAACAATATAGTAAGAACGCAGCAGAATTTTCAATATGAGCCGCATTACCAGGTGCTTTATCACGAATTAAATCTGCGATTTGTTGTTTAGTTTCACCTGTTGTTACAATAATACTATAGTGTTGACCATTCATCCAGCTAGCTCCTTGTTTAGAACTAGCGATGATTTGCTCAAGATGTTCTTTAGGTAGTTCTTTTCCTTTTACAAAACTACGAGTCGTACGATGATCTAACATCGTTTTAATTACTTCGTTCATATGTTACCTCCGAAATTTTCTAGTAATAGTAACTTAATTATAACGTGAAAAAGAATAGAATGAAAGGAAATAGGCTGATAACCCACTATATTTTTATCTTTTTTAATATAACTTTTATATATTGACAATCTACTAATTCAAAAACAAGGTTATTCTCCCTATATTTCAACATAATTTTAGAGTAACTGTATAAATAAATTAAAGTACCCCATCATTTTCTTAAACTACTTTTTGACGTTTCAACGTCAATAAAATATTGATTTTCAGATACATAGCGATTACAATTAAGTTGTTAGTTAATTTAAAAAATTAAAAATTATAGTTTGATTCGATATTAATATAAAAAGAGAACTTATTATTAAAATACCAATTTACGTCCAACGTCAATAGAATATTGATTTTCAGCTTTATAGCCACTACAATTAAACTATAAGTTCTTTATACAAAATTTAAAATTTATAATTTGATTTTACATTAATATAAAAAGAGAACTTATTATTAAAACACTAATTTACGCATATGCGTCAATAGAATATTGATTTTCAGCTTTATAGACATTACAATTAAATTATAAGTTCTTTATACAAAATTTAATTTAACATTATTATAAAAAGAAAGGTTTCTTATGAACATTCAAAAATTTATAGAAGTATTTTTAAAAATTGTACTATCTCTATTATTTTTTAATATCTTCTATTTACCAATACTAATACTAAACAATATTTCTGCTATAGAGATATTAACACTGATGATGGCTACAATTATTATAGAATTCATTATAGCTAAACTATATAGATTGTTATTTAAAATCGATAAAATAGATAGAATACCAAGACCTATTTCTACTATGCTATTTCTTATATCAATTCTAATTTCTATTTTAATCACTAAGATAAATATAAGTATCCAAACAATTATTGTGTTAATATCATTAAACATTATCCTTATAGGTTTAGAAAAAGTACTAGCTTCCATAAACAAAAAATTAAGTGATATTCTTGAAAACTTAGATGATTAATTTTTGAAATATCAAAAAATCCCTTTGAATAACTATATTTTCAAAGGGATTATTTATATTTTGGTTGTATAGTAAAGTAGCTTTATTTATAAATGATACAATATCTCTAAAACATTTTCAATGCGCTGGAATAAAAATATGGTTGACTAAATTTCTAATTAAACATTTTCAATACACCAGGCGAATGCTTTAGTTACACGTAAATCTGAATCGCTGAAATGACCACCTTTATTCCATTCTAATATTGTTTTTATATTATCATTTTTTAATAGCTGTTCCTGTTTTCTAATGTTATCGCCTACTTTAGACATTACTTTATTTTTTGTTTTCTCTTCAGTATCACCTAAACTTAGGTAAATAGTGTTGCTTAATGGGGTATTATTATTCATAAATTCTTCCCAGCCATTAAACCAAACAGAAGGAGAAGCTGCAGCAATACCTGAAAATGTATTTGACTTATAAGCACTCCAAAGACTGAACAACCCTGCCAAAGAATAACCACCTAATATAAATTTAATATCATTATCTAGATTATATTTTTCTTTAACCGTAGGTATTAATCTACCTTCAATAAATTCTAAAGTATCTGTAGCACCTGAACCGAAAGATTTATTTCCAAATGCTGGAGGTGCTTCCCAAGGAGAAAGTTCATTATTCCAATCCTCTATTTTAAACGCAAAAAGCGAGAATTGTTTATCTGTATTTTTTAGAATCTCTGTTACTTCATTATCCAATACTTCAATATCATGTTCGTCAACAGGTTGAATCAATAAGTATTTTACGGCATCAGTTATATATCCAATACACAATTTATTGTCTATTACAAAATTCTCTTTTCTATGTTTCATTAATTTCTCCTATGATACTTATTGTTTTATGTTCTCATATTTTACCAACAATAAAATAATTTATTTTCTTCTTAATCCATATTTTCCAATATAATCTCTTTAACAAATTTCAGATGTGCTTCAATTTTCTTAACATCCGTTCTTATATAATCTATCAACTCTTTACTAGATACATGTTTTTTGATATGTGCATAATCATAAACATCTTTTTTATCATACATCTTCCATTTCTTTGTTGAAGATGATTTTTCTAAAATTGGATTATCCTCTAAATTGAAATGATACAAACAAGTTTTGGCTTTTATAATGTCACATATTCTTTCTAAATCACCTAATTTTGCTTTATCTTCAAGAGAAAAATTAACCTTATGTCTATACTGATTTCCTTGTATCTGAATATCAAATGATGAAGTAGTACCTTCGATAGGAAGATCAATCCCAAAATGACGTCCTCCCCTTATCATACCAGAGTATGTTTTATACCCTAAATCAGAAATCTTATTCTGTAAATTCGCATAGTGAATCTTCTCGATAACCGACCTTAATCTCATACCTTCAAGTACCTTATTACTAGATTCTTCTAAAAAGTATGATTCACCATAACATATCTTTTCAATAAACTCTTCTACATTCTTCATATATTCAATATAATCTAATAAGAATAATCTAGAAGTCTCATCTACTTTATCAAGTAAATCACCATAATATTCAATCAACTCACCATAACTTCTTCTAAACCAACTATCAGGAAGCTCAAATCCAGGTTTAACTAAACTAAGTAGTATACCTTTAGCATTAGGATCTTTTTCAGAATAACGAATTAATTGACTTTCATCAGGTAAAGACTTAACTTTATTTTCTATAAAAATAACCTGAGTCTGACCATCTGCGTCAGTTATCTCTATAGTTAAATCAATCGATTTCTTTTCTCTGTATACTTTCAAATCTGTATATTTTTTATTAATATCAATAACATCACTAAAAAACTTATGATTAATAAATTGAGACTTCTCCAGTACAACAGCAAATAGATTGCTGTGATATAATTCTAGATTACTAAGTGAAAGTTGATAATTCAGTGTATTTTCTATATTATTCCTAAGAGTTAGTAACTCATTATAATTTCCCATTTAACAATTCCTTTACTATGATAATTAATTTAATCTGTTATTTTTTATTATAACATAAATAACAAGGGAATATATTTATTATAAAAAACAAGAAAATATACCCTCTCTACTTGAATCACTTCAAATAAAGGGGTTGTATAATAAATCCGGAGCATGGAGAAATTCCAGCCCCGGATTTGCTATACAATCATTTTCCTTCGACCCCAATTTATTATACAACTAAAAAGTGAAATTCAATCAAGAACAATAATTAAATATTAATTTATATCTAATTGTCATAAAATATACGAAATAAAAAATCAAAATTATTCAAAAAATGTATCTATATAATTATTCAATTCTTTATAAATACTTAATTCTGTTACATAATTATCTACTCTACTTTTTGTATTAAATTTTGTAACACTTCCCGCTTTTTGAATTTCAGAATTTAGTATATCTTTATAATCTGCTGCTCCCATTATATACACACTCTCTAAATCTTCTTCTTTGTTATAAACTAAATAAGTGAGAACCACACAACTATTTTCATTTTTATTCGCTTGACTTTTAGGATATAAAAAATTCCATTTTATTTGAGGTTTCTTTTTAGTTTTCGCTGATTTTACATCAATAAATAATCTTTTTAATCCATAGCTCATTTCTATATCATACTTATCATAAAAAAACTCTTTTATCAAACGAATCTCCTTCAATTTAGGTTTATCTAATTCTAATATTCTATTTATTTCATCAGCACTAAACATTTCTCCCCAATTTCTTATTTTAAAACCGGATAATTTTTGTATATAATCTAATACATATTTTTCAGAAATATACCCTGAATGGCTATCATGATTAACAACTGTAAATTTATCAAACTTCATATTATTTTTCTCTAAAAATTTTTTACATCTAGTTCTAAGTTCTGAATATTTTTGTGCTTCTTCTTTTATAATTTTAGAATCTTCTTTACTTACATTAAAATGTTTCCACATGTTTTCTCCTATTATATAATTGTATTATTTATTTTTTAAATTATACGATATTTACTAAATTTTGTAAATTAAAATTTGGAAAATACCATGTGTTAGTAGAAATACTATTAATTAATTCTTTACTTTATAATATTTAACATATTAACTTGTATCTAAGATCAGATATTCAATTTTAAAATAAACATCTGTATTCTATATATCATAATCTTTCTTAGCATTCTCTTCTACTACTAGTCTCTCAGCATATGTATTATCGATTCTATAGACTGTATCTTTATTAATTTCTTTTAGTTTTTCTTTTACTACTTCTTTACTTATTTTCTCATTGAAGAATGGTAGCCCAACTATTCTAAATCTACTATTATCTACTAAGGTTCTTGCTTCATCACGTCTAGTAATCTCATTTAGGAATTTTTCTTTCCAAGCTTCTTTTCCGGCATAGGATTCTTTACTTTCCACCATAAATTGATCACCTTTAGGCTCAATAAAAATTTGCCATGAAGTATTTCCATGTGTTTTATCATTCGCAAACATCAGAAAATCAGGTTCAAAGGCTTGCCCTGTATCAAAACTATAAATACGAACTGCTTTCTCATTACGTAGTAAGTAAATATCTGTCCAATTTTCTTTTAAATCTTCCATAACTTCTTTTAAAGCTCTTACAAGTGATTTTTCTTCACTGGTTCCATAATTATCATCATAAGCATACCATTCAATAGCATCCAAATTCTCATAATATTTTGTTTCAATTTTATCTTTTTGTGATATTCCTGCTTCTTTATCCCCAGCATAATTAACAGTATATTTTCTTATTATTTTATCAGAGAACATCTTCTTAATTGGATATGGTTCAAACTTATCTGATCCATAATATCTATCTTCAACTTCAATAAATCCATCAGCTATTTTTTTCAAAATTTCTTCTACAACATACAGCTTGTCATCTTGAGTTAATTCTCTGAAGTTTGTATAACGACTTTCCACTGTTACGTCAATATCATTTAGCATTTCTATAAATTTTTCAGTACTGGCTAATCCATAAAAATACTTTTGCAAGTTATTAAATGTGAAATTTTTATTTCTATTTATCGCATGCCTTACAACATTTCTAGTAATCTCTTTAAATTTAAAGTTAATTCTTTCTCTTGGACTAATATTAACTACATCCTCATCTGAAAATACTTCTAAGTCCGCAATGCTTTGAGTTGGTAATATTACTTCATAACTCTTTTGAATATAAATCATGTCTAGTAGACTTTGTTGTTGTCTTTGAACATATTCAGAATAAGATAATCGTTTATTCATCCAGACTACTCCATGAGTGTATGTCCTAGTATTTTTGAAAGATTCTTTAAGTTTCAATTCTCTTTCAACTAATGTCATATCATCATATATACCCGATTCTCTTAGAACTTGTTTTAGTTCAGAAATATACTTTGGATTATTCGCTGAATGATAATGTAACTGCTCAATTACTCGTAGTTCATTAGCTTCATTATTATCAAATTTTCTAATATATTTTTCGTCAATACTATCAATAACAAAAGGATAGTATCTAGCTCCACGACCTATAAGTTGTTTTTCAGAGTTAGTGGTAGCTCCTGGTTTGAATCCATTCTTCGTTGTTTTACCGTCCCTTGTATCGTATAATCTAACAATATCGAATAGATTTAATACATCCCAACCTTCATCAAGCATATTTACCGCAAAAATTGCACGAACTTCATTTTCTGATTTTTCCAGTGTATTTAGTTTTTGTAAAGTTTCACTAGTTTTTGTTTTTCCATCAATGATTATTAATCTCTCAGCTCTAAATTCTTCTTTCAATTCGTCAATTAAATCATTATTTGAAATATTTTCTTTTTCAAAATAGTTAAAAGCCTTCTGTAATATACTATTTTTTCCATTTTGTATATTTATTAACTGTTTCTGTTTAATTATATTTTCCTCATTAAGAGCAGTTAGCATTTCAGTAAACGTAGTTAAATTATTTTTATTTTCAGCAGTTTTTTGTGATTTAAACATAACTAGTGGTTTTAAATTAATTCCATGTTTAAGAGCAATTTTTTTTCTAAATTGACTTATTATAATAGCTTGAAACATTCTTGTTTCAATATCACTATCAACTAGATGGAATAATACATCTTTAGAATACTTATCTAACCTAAATTCTTTTAGATCATACTTGTATATTAAAGATTTCTCATACTTTTTAGCAATATCTTTATTTTCTAAATCTATAGTTGCTGTAAATTCGAATATACTAGATTTTTTTGCTAATCTTTGTATGTTTTCTATTGTTGCCGTCCAACTATCATTATCATCCTTTTCACTTTTGTTAAGACCGGCATTTAAATGGTGAGCTTCATCAGCTAAAAGTACAATCGAAATATCCTCAAATTGCTCATATGATAATCTATTTTCTCTAATAGTATTTAAATCCGTATGTAATTTTTGAATAGTAGTAAACACTATATTTATACTATCTTTTTGACTATCAGAAAAATCACTAACTTCTCGGACATTTACCACTTGATTATCTATAACTATTTTATCAGCAAATAGATATTTACTAGAACCTATTCCTCCTAAAAAATTATCTCTTGTCTTTGTTAATATATTAGAATTATTTACAAAAAATATAAAATTGCGTTCACCTTGTTTGAATTTTTCTAATATTATAGCAGCCATTAGTAATGTTTTACCTGAACCGGTTGCCATATTATATAAGATTTGTTCCGGAAACACTCTATTTTTTTCATCATTTTTGTAATAAAGATATCTACCAATTCCTTCTTTTTGATATGGACGCAGTGGATGCCTTAAATTATTTGTGATATATTCAGGTATCCCATGTTTAAAATCTATAAAGCCACCTTCACTTGCATTATTATATAATTCATATAAAAATGTCACTATTATTCACCTCCATAGAATTCTTTATTAAGTTTTTTCTCGTATTCTGATATTCCATAAGCATCATCATCTATATCAGAAAAATTAACATATAGATTATTTTGATCTATGATTTCAAGAAGTAATTGTTTCTGTTCAGCAAAAGATAGCTTTAAAAATTCTTTTTCTTTTAACTTTCTAGGATCTAATCTATAAGATAAAAATGATGATTTTTTAGCAAAATTTAGCAACTCAATTAAATTTTCAGTTGATTGCGATTCTATTACACTATTTTTAAAATCTTCAGCATCATTTTTCAATTCACAATATACAAACTCTCCTCCACCATGCCAATTCACATCTTTAGAGATTCCACCTGGTTCACCTGCTATTACTTTCTTCAGACGCTCAACAGTTATATTTTCAATATATTCCATTTGTTCTATTCCTATATATTGACGATTCATTTTATGCGCTACAGCTGCTGTAGTTCCCGAACCTAAATGAAAATCTAGTACAAAATCTTTTTCTTCAGTAGCAATTTCTAAAATACGCTTAATTAAATCTTCTGCCTTTGGATATGCAAACACTGTATCATTGAACAACTTTTTTAAATCAATATTTGCATCTTGGTTTGTTGCTAAATCATCCCACCAAGTTTCTATCTCCTCTTCTTCTGTTTCTTTATCTTCAATTATATCTCCCCACATCGTATTAGGAATAATACCTACTTGTTTTTTTTCTTCTAAAAATTTCTTATATCTAGGTTTCCCCATACCTTTATTGGGAAACACTATTCTATTATCGTCTAATAGCTTATTAAACGTCTCTTCTGTAAATCTCCATTCATCTACTATTATTTTACCTGTAGGAGTAGTAATAGGATAAACAGAGCCTCCCTTATTAGTACATGGATTAGTATCGTAAGGCCCCCTAGGGTCATTATCAGGATTTTTAAATTTAGTAATATCAAATTTAGGTATAACTTTTTTTAATTCTCCTTGATCAGTTTTTCTATAAATTAATATATATTCATGAATACTTGAAATATTTTTACTTAAATTTGCCTGAGATTTTCTTTTTCTATATACTATATTTCCAATAAAATTATTTTTTTGAAACTTTTCATCCATTAAAACTTTTAAATACGCTTGCTCATTATCATCACAATGAACAAACATTATTCCATCATTACTCAACAGTTCTTTCGCAGCATCTATTCTATTAGCCATAAAAGTCAACCATGTTGAATGGTTAAATCTATCATTGTAGCCAAAACTATCACTACCTGTATTGTAAGGTGGATCAATATAGATACATTTAACTTTCCCTGCGTATCTTTTCTTTAGACTATGTAATGCTACTAAGTTATTTCCTTTGATAATTAAGTTATCATCTTCTTTAAGTTCTTCTACTTCGTGCTCTCCGTCTTTATTATAACGTTTAAAGTTAGTAAACACCTTATCATCTAATAGTCTGGTTATTTCTGTTGGTGCTAAAGTCTCATTAAAGAATATTTCATCTCTTTTCGCGTCTTCTTTTGTCTGTCCCCCTTCTAATATACAATCCTTGTATGGAAAGTTTAAAACTATATCATGATTTTCACTTAATAAACTTCCATCATTATTTCCTAAACCTATTTTAGTTTTATATGCAGTAAAGCTATCCGGTAAAAATTCCTTATTATTTAAAAATTGTAAAAAAACGTCTTTTTTGAACACTAAAACCCCTTCATCTAATTTAGAGAAAAAATGATTTTTTATTTTATCTTCTTTCATTAAGACATTAAGTAACTTAGCATCATATTTTCTTGCTAATTCTGAAAGTTTATTTTTATTCAACGTACCCTCAACAAAAAATTCTTCATGTTGAGATAGTAAATTCTCTAATTCTTTTTTCATCATTTGATCCTTTCTTTATTTCCAAATATCTGTTAATACTACATCCTCACTTGTTGGGTGTAATTTATCTTCTTTATCTATTTTTACAAAAATTGGAACACTAATTGAATTACCTGTTATTATGGCTTCTCCTTGACCCAAACAAGGTATCATTCTATAAGAGTTTTTATCCAGTGTAGGCATGGTATTTTCTAACATACGCAAATCTTTTTCATTTACAAGTCTATGGATTATATAATTATGTACCTGTGATAAAATGGTAGGGGATATGTCTGCTGGTCTTTGACTCGCTAATGTTAGATAAAAGCCGAATTTTCTTCCTTCTTTTATTATCTCTTCAAACACAGATAATCTATAATCTTGCCAATCATCACCAATATTTCTAAAAGTAGAATTTAATATATTATGTGCTTCGTCTATTATTAGATGTTTTGTTGTCTTTATCTCTTTTCCTGCAACATTTTTTTTCTGTTCGTCATATACCATTTTAGAAAATAACATTGGAATTAATCTTCGAATTTCCTGATTAGCATGAACCAAAGAAATTATATTTAAAGTTTTATAATTTTTAGAAGTGGCTCTATCATTATCGTCAATCACACTTACAACTTTTGATAAACTATTGAATGCTGACTCGATTCGATTAAACAAAGGATTAATATGTTCTATATTTGTTGTTTTCCATGATGATTGATGAACTTTTTGAAACGATAAAAAGAATTTTAGTTGTTCCAACTTATCTAATTCATAAAATTTATTATTCAATTCTTTTGTAATCTGATCTAATTTTAGTATTTTTATTTTCTCTTCAGGAATGTAACTCTTATCATTTATAAATTTACCATTTATCATATATGCATCAGTTGTTGAAAAATACTCTAACGACTCTAATTCTATAAATAATTCTTTTTGAACATAATTTTTGGCAACTTTAATCCAATTGTCCTTTGCATCAGAATTAACAGAATTTCCTGTTGTCAAAATCTTTTTTATTGTCCCTACAACAAATTCCCCCATATTATTTTCATTTTTTTTAGAATTCCATTTTCTTATTGCTTTTCTTAAAAAGGGGACTTGTGTAGCTGGACTTGCATCAAATAGTATTGATAATATATCAGCATCAAATAAATATTTTTCTAAAATAGGTAATTTGTCACCTTTATTGTCTTTTGTATTTATATTATATATTTTCTTCTCTTTCCCTATTTCAATTCCAAACGAATTTTTTGATATATACTCCCCATTAAAATCTATTACAAAAAATTGTGAATTATTTTTTAATTTATTATAAAATTTTGTTCTAAACAATTCTAAATATACCTTATGTAAAGTATTAGATTTTCCGCTTCCAGTATTACCAAAAATCCCTATATGTGATGCAAAAAACTTATTAATATCAATTTTAACAGGATATTTTTCTAATATTGATTCACCAATTTTTATTGAATCATGTTCATTATATTGACTATAAATAATATTCATCTCTTTAC
The DNA here is from genome assembly GCF_053758945.1 of Gemella parahaemolysans. NCBI lineage: Bacteria > Bacillati > Bacillota > Bacilli > Caryophanales > Gemellaceae > Gemella > Gemella parahaemolysans. The sequence goes on along the minus strand of NZ_JBSMTP010000001.1, from coordinate 176,884 downwards.
TTGAGATAGTGGTTACTTCATTACCTATCATCGGAACATATTTGCTAGTAACAAAAAATCTATCATTTTCTATTACTCCTTTAGTTTTTAATTTTACAATCCTATTAATAGATTTTTTACTATATCTATTATCAAATTCAATACTTCTTACTGTATTCTGCTGATCTATTACTTTTTCTTCTGTTACTGAAACAATTATCTTAATTCCATTTTGATTTATTGATAAAAACGCACCTATTTTCGGACCTGCTACCATCTCTCCATTCCATAATATTACATCATCATTCGTTAAGTTGTACATACCTATTTGAGCTTCTAAACCATCAACAGCAATAACTACTCCTAATTTTTTGTTATTTCTCATTTTCTTTTCCTATCTTATTTGTTCTCAGTAGATTAGTTATAGTTTCTAAAGTTATTTGATTAATGCCTATATCTTTTGGAGTTACAAATTTAAAATTATTTGGTATCCCCTCCATTTCGAATATGTTTTTTTCTATAACATTTTTACTATTTTCATCATAACAAAAACAAAATACTATTAATTCTAGATTTTGTAAGGCGCGTCTTACCATTTTAGAAATATGCTTATCCTGAAATGAAAAACCTAAAACTACTAAAATACTCTGTGGTTTATCTAGTTCTAACTGAAATAATCTTAACATTTCAAAAAAATGGTTATCTAAAAAAGTCTCTCGTTCTTCAAATCCTGTTGGAAGAACAACAAAAGGTTTTTTAACAACTTCATTTTTAACAATTATTTCATCGTTTGGAAAATTTTTCTCCCAATTCATAGACCCATGTGGTTTTATCAAATTAATTGAAGGAATTTCATTTATATAATTATCATTTATTCCTTTATAAGCAACAACTCTATTATAATTTGAGCTATTTAGAATTCTTTTAAAGTATCCTTCTGCACCATCATTAAATACAAAACGTTTATTTTTTAAGTTATTATCTATAGCAGCTTCTAAAAACAAATCATAATTAGTAGTAAAAATATTAACACTTCGAGAAGTTTCTCTTGAATTCGAATAAGCTAATAAATCAATCACTACATTTATGAATTCTGTGTATGCTTTATAAGTTTTTAATATTTTAATTGCTTGCGACTCTAAAATATTTTTATTATAGTATGTGTTATTTGTTATTATTTTACTTATCTCTTTTACTATATTTTGCAATACATTATTACGTTTTTTTTCTGAATTTTCTTTAATCATTCCCATTAACGGTATAGCTGGTAATGAAGCACCTGAACCAATTAAAAAATTTAATTGTTTTCTTATTACTAATTTTTTTATATCCGAAACTAATTCATTCTCCATATTAATTCTCCATATAAATGTCATTATTTAATTTTTTATCTTTTTCACTTACTACATATATATCATCATCTATATCTGTATAATTAACATATAAATTATTATTGTCAACAATTTCTAAAAGTAATAACTTCTGTTCTGAAAAAGAAAGTCCTAAAAATTCTTTTTCTTTTAATTTTTTAGAATCAATTCTATAAGATAGAAATGATGACTTTTTGGCAAGGTTTAATAATTTTATTAGTTCTTCCGATGATACTGCATTAATTACATTATTCCTAAAATCAAGTGCATCATTTTTTAATTCACAATATACAAAATCTCCTCCACCTTTCCAATTCACATTTTTAGAAATTCCTCCTTGTTCACCTGAAATTACTTTTCTCATACGTTCAATAGATACATTTTCAATGTAATCCATTTGTTCTATACCTATATATTGCCTGTTCATTTTATGTGCTACTGCAGCAGTTGTTCCTGATCCTAGGTGAAAATCTAATACCAAGTCTTTTTCATTAGTAACTAATTGCAATATTCTTTGTATTAAAACTTCTGGTTTCTTACCATTTTTCAAACTAACATTACCTTCATTATCAAGTCCAGTTGTTTTTATATCACTCCAAAAATCTCCTGGATTATAACTCAGATATTCATCAGCAAAAATAACCTGTGTTCTTGGCTTTTTCATAGTAATATCAAAATCTCCCTTAATTATATACATTTTATTTTGTGGAGTTATTTGAGTGAAAAAAGTTTTACCTTTATATCTTTCTTTTAATTTAACTAGAAGCTCTGTTGATTTCTCACTAACTGATGTTGCACGAAATATTCTATAAGCATTTTTATAATTATAATTATTCTTATCTTTTTTTGTCTTAATATTTTCCTCAATATATATTTCAGATAACGATTTATATTCAGCTTTAGATACCAATTGATTAACTTTTTGTATTTCTTCTTCAATTCTATTTTCGTTTTTACATACTTTTTTTAAAAAATCTAACTCTTCTTTTGTCAAATTAACAATAATTGTCTTATACTCATCATCCCAATTCTCTTTAGGAATTTTTATTTCATTTAGTTTTATATTATTTTTTTTATACAATAATATATATTCTTTTAACTTCGGTAATCTTTTTTCGACGTGAGACATCTTTATGCCTGATGCCTCACTCATCTTAACCGCTATACAATTTAAAAAATTATTATTACCAAAAACTTCATCCATTAAGACTTTTAAATATGCTTGTTCATTATCATCACATTGCACAAATATAACACCATCATCACTTAACAAATCCTTTGCAATAACGAGACGATTCTTCATAAACGTTAGCCATGTAGAATGATTAAATCTATCATTGTATCCGAAACTATCGCTACCGGTATTATACGGTGGATCAATATATATACATTTTACTTTTCCTGCATACTTCTTTTTTAAACTATGTAAAACAACTAGGTTGTTTCCCTTAATTATTAAGTTATCATTCTCTTTTAATTCTTTTACTTCATGCTCTCCATCTTTATCATACCGTTTAAAGTTAGTAAACACCTTATCATCCAATAGTCTTGTTATTTCTGTTGGTGCTAAAGTTTCATTAAAGAATACTTCGTCTCTTTTAGTATCTTCTTTTGTCTGTCCACCTTCTAATATACAATCCTTGTATGGAAAGTTCAAAACCACTTCATGATTTTCACTTAATAGACTTCCATTTTTATTTCCTAAACCTATTTTGGTTTTGTACGCTGTAAAACTATCAGGTAAAAACTCTTTATTATTTAAAAATTGTAAGAACATATCTTTCTTAAATACTAGAATACCTTCTTCAAGTTCAGAGAAAAAATGACTTTTTATTTTTTCTTCTTTCATCAAGACTTTAAGTAACTTAGCATCATATTTTCTTGCTAATTCAGAAAGCTTATTTTTATTTAAAACACCTTCAACAAGAAATTCTTCCTGTTGAAATAGTAAATTTTCTAATTCTTTTTTCATTACGTATCCTTCCATACTGTTATTATTTGCTATTTCTTCTTTTTTTATAATTAATACCATTTTATCATAGTTTTATCTTATTCGAAAGTACACATATACTAATTTTGAAAGTCATTTCATAGTGTTTTTTGTTAAGTTAATAATATAATATCAACTGTCTATTATTTTGTACAATTGGTTAAAATAATGACCACCCCTGAAAAGGGGTGGTTTTCTCTTCGGGTATAACCCTTTGTTACTAACACGCACCTCAAGGCGCTGGCTTTCACATTCGTTCAAGCCCTATTGTATTTTTACGCCCGCTACCCGTCAAACGGGTTTATTTATTTTTTCTTATTTCCAAATGGATTTGTATATTCTTTTGTTGTCAATTTATCTATTGAAATGTCATGCGTTTCTTGTTCTCTGATATATTTTCTTATTGTACTTTCATTCAAACCTACAGTACTTACATAGTATCCTTCTGCCCAAAATTTTCTATTCCCATACTTATACTTCAAGTTTGCATGCATATCAAATATCATCAGTGAACTTTTCCCTTTCAAATATCCCATAAAACTTGATACACTATATTTTGGTGGTATTGATAACAGCAAATGTATATGATCTGGCATTATATGTCCTTCTATTATTTCCACTCCTTTATACTTACATAACCTTTTTATTATATCTACTATATCTCGTTTGTATTGATTAAATTCTATTTTTCGTCTATACTTAGGTGTAAATACAATATGGTATTTACACAACCACTTTGTATGCGATAAACTATTATGTTTATTTGCCATAATTAAAATCATCCTTTCTTTATTTTAGAGCTTGAACTACTCTTATTTTATCAAGAAAGGATGATTTTTCAATTGTTTAACTTTTATCTCGCACCCGCATAGCGGGTGGTTTTTTGTTTCGGAGACTTCGCCTCCTCAACTGGCTAAAGCCATTAAATAAAAAAAGCTTGGTATCCCTACCAAACTTCCTACTTAATAAACTTCGTTATTTTTCCTTCTTTTTTGTATGTTTCTACTGCTTTTGCTACTCTTTCGAAGTCACGTCTTAAGCTGTATGAATAGATATCTCTGAATAATCTATATCCTAGTTTTTCATTTACTTCGAATGCTAGTGTGTATAGTTCATATGTTTCCATCGAGTCGAAGTTTTCATGTGCTTTTACTACATCTACTAATATATCGTCACAATGTTCGACTAATGCTTTTTCTAGTCTATCATTTAGAAATTTAGACTTTTCTAAAGCGTATTTATATAGTTCTTTTGATGTAGTTGAAAAGTTTGCTACTAAACTTTCTCTATCTAGTTTATCGTATAGTTCATATCCTAACTGTTCATTTACCTCTTTTGCGATTTCTACCAATCTTTCTTCTGATACAGGTTCTAAACTATATGCTGCATTATTAACTTCTGAAAATACATTTTTCTCTTCTTCTATCGCTTTTTGTAATAATTCTAATTTCATAAAGAGCCTCTCAATACTATTATACTAAGTATTATTATAACATACTTTATATAAATTTTTCTGATACTATATATATTTCTTTTTAAATTAATAAGATTTAACAGGTTTGAAATATAAAATTATCAGGAGGAAAATTATGGAATTACAATTAAAGTAAATGAAAATACTCAAGGTGATATATTAATAGGTTCATCATCTAAAGAGAAATTCATTTTATCATATAAGTATTCTTTAAGAAGTATTGACATTTTCAATATAAGTTTTCATTTAACCATTGATTAAACATTTCGCTTTCACTCAATTTTAAAAAAACTTTCTTTTTTAAAAAATTATGTTATAATAATTTTAAAAGGTGGAGCATGCGGGAACATGCTCGCTTAAACAATGATCTTATTTTCGCTTAGTGTCGTCAGCACTAGGCTTTTTTCTTTACTCCATTTCTTCAGATTTTTATTTTTACAATCACTTTATTTTCTGATAAACTATAACTCTAAATAAATAAAACATTTACATTTATGTAAATAAGAGGAGATTAAAATGGGAAAATTTAATAAAAAAGTTGTTTCAGTAGCTTCAATAGCCGCAACATTACCTGCATTAATAGGTAGCTATGCTGGGTATCAAAAATTGCGTTATAACCGTAGTGCTAAAGCTGGTCTAATCGAGTTATACCTTGGTAATAAATATAAGAAACTAAGAGATATAGATGAAACTAAAAGATTAGAAAAACAAAAAGAAGATAAGATCGAAGAAACTGTAAATGTATATGAATTCGATACTAAGTCTAAATTCTATACTAGAATCGTTTCCGATAGACAGGTGTGGCATTTAAATAGTGTTAATGGTTCTAACTCTACTATTTTCTATATTCACGGTGGTTCTTACGTTCATGAGTTTGTGGATATTCAATGGGAGATGGCTGATAAGATAGCTCAAGAAGCTGATGCTGAAATTATTATTCCTGATTACGGTCTAGCTCCATTCTATACTTATAAAGACAGCTATGAACTACTAACAAAATTATATACAGACTACGTTGCTGAGAATCCGGACAAAGACGTCTATATTATGGGAGATAGTGCTGGTGGTGGCTTAGCTCTAGGATTAGTTCAAGATTTTGTTCAAAATAATATTAAACTACCTAAAGGATTGATTCTTCTAAGTCCTTGGGTTGATCTAACTATGACGAATCCTGATATTAAAAAATATATCAAAAAAGATCCTTTACTACATGTAGATACTTTACTAGCTGATGCTAAATCTTGGGCTGGAGATACAGATTTAGCTGATTGGAAAGTTTCTCCATTATACGGTGAGATGAGAGGTTTACCTGAGGTATTGTTATTCTCAGGAACGCGTGAATTATTATATCCTGATATAGCTTTATTAGCTGAAAAACTTCGTGAAGCAAATGTTAAAACTGAATTCGAAATCGGCAAAAACTTAAACCATGTATACCCCGCTTTCCCAATCCCTGAAGTAACTGAGGCTATCTCTAAAATTGCTGAGTTTGTGAAGAGTAAATAATTAATATTGAATATAAAAAAGATGTACTCAAAATTATGATTAGATAATCTATTTTTTGGTACATCTTTATTTAATAATTATATATATATTTCAAAGCCCTTTATAAGTTTGACTTCTAAAATATTTTTATTCACAAATAAGCACTACATATTTTCTATTTATACTTTATAGTTTCCTCTGCAATTGCATTAGTTAATAATTGTGAAAAATTAATATTATATTTTACTGCAACATCATTTGCCCATTTAGGAATAGACAATGTCTTTTTTATTAAAGTACTACTATCTAAATATTCTCTCAAATCTACAACAACCATTGAAACAAAGGATTTATTAAGAACATAGTAATCCTTCATCTCAGGATCATCTTTAAAAGGAAAATCATCTTCTATTGATAACTCATTTATATTACTCGACTTAGGTAATCTTTCTCCATCTTCCAAATAGTCACTAAGTACTAATCCTAAATAATCTGATGCCATACTCATTGATTCTCCTATACCTATCCCCTGTGTCCCACTTCCTTTTAAATCCGGAAAATAAACATTATAAATCTCTTTTTCTTCACTTTCTTTATTAAAATAAAAAATTGCTGGATAACTTACTAACATTATATCACCTCATTAATTGGGAGCTGGATTATAATAATACAGCATCCTTTAATATTCCCTTCTCTGTGAATTTATTTAATTCACCTTTTGGGATAATGATAGGTCTCTTCTGTCCAGGTTTTTTCATTTTTATATGAGATCCCTTTCCGCCTTTACATAAAGTAAAACCGTACTTTTTCAACAGTTTAACCATATCTTCTTGTGTCATCGGCATTATATTAAACCTCCTGACATTTTAACTATACTACGTATTTATACGTATGTCAATAATATTACTTCCATTTCTCAAAATATATTCTGTATTAAATTAATATTCTCAATTATCTAATCTTATAACTACTAAAGTCTACTCTTAAGCTATAATATCTACTTTTTTAACTACGAATGTCCATTTTCATTCCCTAATATCCACTTTTTTAATCACGAAAATCCAATCTCACTAACCAATGTCCGCTCCTTTAACCATTAAAGTCCAATTTTGTTCCCCAATGTCCACTTTTTTAACTATGAATGTCCAGTCTTACTCTTCAATGTCCACTTTTCTTGGGAAATGTCCAGTTTTATTTCCCGACATTCGCTCTTTTTTTATATTAAAATCTAATTTTCCAACTAATTCCTGCTCTATTTATATTTAAGTCGCTTGCCAAATACAACAAAAACTCGAAACAAAGATTTCTCCTTGCTTCGAGTTCATTTTTTATTTTCGTTATTATCGTTTTTCGATTTCTTCTAATAACATTTTGTTGATCATTTGTGGGTTGGCTTGTCCTTTTGAGGCTTTCATGATTTGACCTACTAAGAAACCAATAGCACGGTCACGACCATTTTTGTAATCTTCGATAGATTTTGGATTGTTATCTAATGCTTCGTTTACCCAAGCTAATAATTGTCCACTATCTGATACTTGTACAAGACCTTTTTCTTTAACGATTTGTGCAGCATCTCCACCGTGTTCGATAAGTTCTGCGAATACTTTTTTAGCGATTTTACTTGAGATTGTTCCATCAGTGATTAATTTAATCATTCCTGCTAAACCTTCTGCAGTTAATGCTGTGTCTTTAAGTTCTTGTTGAACTTTGTTTAAGTATGCATTCACATCTACCATTAAGTAGTTAGAAGCTAATTTTGGATCTGCTCCTAAGGCTACAGTTTGTTCGAACATGTCTGACATTTCTTTAGTTAATGTAAGAACGTGTGCATCGTATGCTGGTAATCCAAGTTCTTCTTGGTATCTTCTTTGACGAGCATCTGGAAGTTCTGGAATAGTTTTTCTTACTTCTTCCATCCATTCATCAGAGATAATCATAGGCACGATATCTGGTTCTGGGAAGTAACGGTAATCGTCTGAACCTTCTTTAACACGCATAAGTTTAGTAGTTCCTGTAGTTTCATCGAAACGACGAGTTTCTTGGTTGATTACTCCACCTGAAAGAATAACTTGTTCTTGACGTTTTTCTTCGTACTCTAAACCTTTTTTAACGAAAGTGAATGAGTTTAAGTTTTTAAGCTCAGTTTTTGTACCGAATTCATCTTGACCGTAAGGACGGATAGAGATGTTCGCGTCACAACGCATTGATCCTTCTTCCATCTTAACGTCAGATACTTCGATATATTGAATGATTGAACGTAATTTTTCTAAGTAAGCATATGCTTCTTCTGGAGTTCTGATATCTGGCTCAGATACGATCTCGATAAGTGGTGTACCTTGGCGGTTAAGGTCAACTAGTGAGTAACCATTTTTGTGAGTTAATTTACCAGCATCCTCTTCAAGGTGAGCACGTGTAATACCGATACGTTTAGTTTCTCCGTTTACTTCGATATCGATCCATCCATTTTCCCCGATTGGTTGGTCAAATTGTGAGATTTGGTATGCTTTCGGGTTATCTGGATAGAAGTAGTTTTTTCTATCGAATTTTGACTCACGAGCTACTGTCATGTTAAGCGCCATTGCTGCTTTCATTCCCCATTCTACCGCTCTTTTGTTTACTACTGGAAGTACCCCTGGGTATCCTAAGTCGATAACGTTTGTGTTAGTGTTTGGTTCTGCACCAAAGTGAGCTGGAGATGGTGAGAATATTTTTGAATCTGTTTTTAATTCTACATGGACTTCTAGTCCAATTACTGTTTCAAAATGCATCTTGTTTCTCCTATTATAATTCTATTTTTTTATCGTGTAAGTTGTAGTGTTGTTCGAAGTTGTACGCTACATCGTATAGTGTAGATTCTGCGAATGGTTTAGCAATAATTTGCATACCGATTGGACGGTTACCTTTGAATCCACATGGAATACTGATACCTGGTAATCCAGCCATGTTTACTGGGATTGTTAAGATATCGTTAGCGTAGATTTTAATTGGATCTCCTACTTCTTCTCCAATGTTGAATGCTACTGTTGGAGCAGTTGGTCCAATGATTACATCGTATTCTTCGAATACTTTATCAAAGTCTTGTTTAATTAATGTACGAACTTGTTGTGCTTTTTTGTAGTATGCATCGTAGTATCCTGAAGATAATACGTATGTTCCTAACATGATACGGCGTTTAACCTCGGCTCCAAATCCTTCTCCACGTGTTTTTTTGTAGATTTCTTCAAGGTTTGTTGCGTTTGGACTTCTAAATCCGTAACGAATACCGTCGAAACGAGAAAGGTTTGAACTTGCTTCAGCAGAAGCGATAATGTAGTAAGTTGAGATAGCGTAGTCTGTGTTTGGAAGACTTACTTCTTCTACGATAGCTCCTTGGCTTTCTAAGTATTTAACACCTTCAAGTACTGCTTGTTTAACTTCTTCATCAATTCCAGCACCGAAGTATTCTTTAGGAAGAGCGATTTTCTTACCTTTGATGTCTCCAGTAATGATTTTGCTGAATTCTGGTACTTCTACAGGTGCACTAGTCATGTCGTTAGCATCTAATCCTGAGATGATTTCTAATACACGAGCGTTATCTTTTACTGTACGAGTCATTGGTCCGATTTGGTCTAATGATGAAGCGAATGCTACTAATCCAAAACGAGATACACGTCCATAAGTTGGTTTTAATCCAACTACACCACAGTAAGAAGCTGGTTGACGTACAGAACCACCAGTGTCACTTCCTAAAGTGAAGCTAACTTGTCCTGCTGCTACCGCTGTAGCTGAACCACCACTTGATCCTCCTGGTACTGCGTCTAAGTCATGAGGGTTACGAGTAAGTTTGTAGTAAGATGTTTCAGTAGAACCACCCATTGCGAACTCGTCCATGTTTAATTTTCCTAAAAGGATTGGATTTTCTTTGTTAAGTTTGTTCATTACTGTTGCATCATAAATTGGATTAAATCCTTCTAAGATTTTTGATGCACAAGTTGTTTGAATATCTTTTGTAACAATGTTATCCTTGATTCCCATTGGAATACCGAATAATTTACCTTCAGCACGTCCTTCTTCTTGAGCACGGTCTAAAGCTTCAGCTTGTTTTAATGCTACTTCTTCAGTTACTGTAATGAATGAACCTACTTTTTCATCAGTAGCTTTAATTCTGTCTAGTGATTCTTTTACTAAATCACTTGGTTTAATTTCTTTATTTTTAAGTTTAAGTTCTAAACTTTCAATTGATTCATGTAATAAACTCATTAAATTATCTCCTTATTTTATTCAATAATAGTAGGTACTTTAAATTGTCCTGCTTCAGTTTCTTTAGAGTTTTTAAGAACTTCTTCTCTATCCATTCCGTCATGAGCTACGTCTTCTCTAAATACATTAACTAAGTCTAGAACGTGATAAGTCGGTTTTACATTTTCAGTTGGTGCGTTGTTGATTGTGTCAAATAAATCTACAACTTTTTCTAATTTTTCGATGTACCCATCTACTTCACTTTCTTGGATTTCTAATCTAGAAAGATGAGCGATGTGAGCTACTTGTTCTTTCGTAATTGTTGTCATAAGTGCCTCCATATTTTTATCAATTTTAACTTCTAATATTAGCAAACCTCTTATAATTTGAAATAAAAAAACGCCCCATATAGTTACTTAACTACATGGGACGATTACTAGTTTCGTGGTGCCACCCGAATTCATATCAGCTTCCTGATACCTTTCAATTTATATTCGGTTTTATAAAGAGTGTTGCTTATTTCAATCATTATTATTTAATCTTTCAGCCTATGGATTAAACTCTCTTCTAAAAAAACATGAAATAAAAGTCTCTTTACTAATATTTTATATTACGGTTTACTTAGTCTATATTATACTAAACTACCATTATTGTCAAGGATTTTGTATAATTTGGGAGTGACTCAAAAATCGTGATTTCAAAGAAATCGATTTTGTCGAGTCACCCCCGCAAAGTTTATTAGATATCTAAAAAGCTTTTACAAAGCGAATTTAGATATCAATAAACCACTGCGTCTATGAGTTTTCATATACACTTAGTAAAAATTTAAATCTTTTGGATCAACTCCTTTTTATTTGTATGAAAACTGATTATCTCAAATAATATCTCAATATTTCAAATATTTTCTACACTAATACTTTATAAAAAAAGCACCCATTTCTGGATGCTCTCAATATTCCTATTTGGACGTTCGCAGTGGAAACATCTAATCTTTTCCTCTCTCTGTTCGTTAAGATTAGTGTTTCTGTTGCGTACGCTATTCGTAAATATTTCTTCGTGTATTCTACACTTGAAATATAAACGACTACCGCATACTTTTTATTTGCTTAAATGTTAAAAATAGTATAATATGTGTAGGTATGTTAAAGAGATTAACTTGTTATGTTAGTCTTTTGTTTTGGTCTTTTGATCAATTGTATAATGTAAAAATCTAAAATATTTGTGAGGTATAAAATGGAAAATTGGGTTGAAATTACAATTCATACTACTAATGAAGCTAGTGAAATAGTTGAGTCTATTCTTCTTGATTATGGTTCAACTGGGGTTGCTATCGAAGATCCTACTACTCTTGAGGAGAACTTACACGATGATTTCGGTACTATCGTTGAACTTAGTCCTGCTGATTATCCTGAAGTTGGGGTTATCGTTAAAGGATACATTAATGAACTTAATTTTGATGAAGAAACTTTCAAGCGTTTCGAAGCTGAGCTTCTTGCTTTAGGTGAAAATATCAACATTGGAGATTTCTTCAAGATTGAAACTACTATTATTCAAGATAGTGACTGGGAAAATTCTTGGAAAGATTATTTCGATATTCTTAATATCGGTGAAAAATTCGTTATTGTACCTACATGGCGCGAATATGAAAACACTGAAGATAAATATATTATAAATATTGACCCAGGTATGGCTTTTGGTACTGGTGGTCACGAGACTACTTCTTTATGTATTAAAAACCTTGAGAAATATGTTAAAAGAAATGATAATGTTATCGACGTTGGTTGTGGTAGTGGGATTTTAAGTATTGCTGCTAGTTATTTAACTGATGGTAATATTAAGGCTGTTGACTTAGATAAGCTTGCAGTTGATGTTTCTTATGAGAACTTCGCGTTAAACAATCTTGAGAAAAGAATCGAAGTCGACCAAGCTAGTCTTCTAACAAAAGAAACTAAAAAGTACAACATTATTGTAGCAAATATTCTTGCTCACATCATCGAACTTATGATTGATGATGCGTATAACTTATTAGAAGATGGTGGTTACTATATCACTTCTGGTATTATCGAAGAGAAGAAAGATGAACTTCTTGAAAAAATGTTAGAACGTGGCTTCAAACTTGTTGAAGAAACTTCTGATAACGGATGGTACTCATTCGTAGTAACTAAATAATACGAAAACCTCTTAATTACTTATAGTTTCCTATTTGTAATTAGAGGTTTTTTATATGAAAGCAAAGAAGAGTTTAAATTCATAAACTCTTCTTTGCTATTTTTTATAATAATTTTTCTAATCTACTTTCAGATTCAACTGTAAATACTGATACCGGTCTTCCTGATGTATAGTATTCAGCATCTTCACTTAAGATCTCGATGTTCACTAAGTGATTTAAATATTTTCTAATTGTAATTCTAGAAATATCTAATTCATCTGCTATTTGCTGTGTAGTGAATCCTGATTTCTGTTGTAAGATAGTTTCTAATACTTTTTTTAGAGTTATTCTTGATAACCCTTTTGGTAAACTATCTTCTTCTTCATCTACTCTACCTGAATTTAAGTAGTCATCTATTAAATCTTGATTAATTTTCTCTTTTGATAATAATTTCACGTAGTCTTGAACTTTCTCAATAGCTTGTGAAAACCTTTCGTACGTAAATGGTTTTACTAGATAGTCTACTACCCCATTTGATAGCGCAGCTTCAACAGTTTGAATGTCATTTGCTGCAGTTATCATTATTATAGGGTAACCTTTTAACTCTGGTAAGAAACCTACTCCTTGACCATCTGTTAGATAATTATCTAAAACTATTAAATCCACTTTAGATTCTTCTAAAAATTTTCTTGCATCTTCTATTGTTGCAACATGGTTTAGATCACATGATAACTCTTTTCTTTTGAAATATTCTTTGTGTATCATTGCTACCATTGGATCATCTTCTATTATTAGTACTCTCAATTATTATTCCTCCTCGATTGGTATCTCTATTGTAAATTGAGTTTTCCCTACTTCACTTTCTACGTCTATTAAACCGTTATATTTCTTCACTATTGTATCAACGGCATTTAGTCCGTAACCTCTATTTTCTCCTTTAGTTGAATATCCTCTTTCAAATATATTCTCCACTATTTCCTTACTAATCCCAGAACCATTATCATATACTTTACAAAGAAGTATGTTTTCTTCAGTGTTCATGTATAGATAAACAGTAATCTTTCCATCTTTTTTGTTTCCTATAGATTCCATAGAGTTATCAATTAGTACACCGAGTATAATCAAAAGCTCATTAAAGAGTTCATCTAAACCTTCTTTATTTAAAATCATTGAATCCGAATCTATTGATAACGATATATTCTTTTGTTTAGCTTCTCTTACTTTGGCAAGTAAAAAACCTGCTATTGATGGCACTTTTATATTTTCTGATATATGTCCAATTTTTTCATGATAATCATCTTTTAGATATGTAATAAATTTTGTTACTTCATCATGGGCTTTCATCTCAATAAGTCCATGTAGAACATGTAGTTTGTTCATAAAATGATGGCTTTGTTCACGAAGGCTATCATTGTATTTTTCTGTACCACTTAATTCCGTAATTAATTTTTTCATTTCACTTTGATCACGTAATGTGATTACAGCTCCATATAATTTATCATTTTGATAAATCGCATTCCTATTAACTAATACCTCAATATGGTTTAAAACTATTAATTCATCTCGACTACATTTATTCTCTTCTAATACACTCTTGAAGAAAATTTCATACATTTCATCTGGAATAATCTCACCTTTTGTAATTTTAGAGTATCCCGCTTTATCTAGAATCTGATTTGCACTACTATTTTTAACAATAATCTTTTTATCGATATTAATACCGATAATACCTTCTGAAACATGATCAGAAATTAGATTTTTTTCAACGTAATTATGTGCAATTTCTTCTGGTTCGTAATTTAATAAGATTCTCTTTAATTGTCTATTATATAGTATTGCTAGTGTAATCGCAACTATAACCCCTATCATTAAAGCTAACAATATTTTTTCTTGTGAATGCTGTATTTGTTTTTTTACGGTCTCTTTAGTATATCCAACACACACTACCCCAATATCATCGCCATTTTCATTTTTTATTGCTGTAAAAAATCTTAGACCTTCTCCTAAATGACCACTCTGTCTACTAAAATGATCACCTACGGTAAATGTTGAGCTTACATCTTCAATATTTGAAAATTTTTCTCCAATAAGTTCATTTTGCGGATGTGAATATCTCGTAAAAGTATCATCCATAATAACAATAAAGTCTGTTCCTGTTTCGTCCATTACTCTATTAGCAAATTCTTGGATTCCTTTTGTCATTCGGTGATGCTTTACATCATCTATAACACCTTTATCATTAGAAATCAACTTAGCAGTCGAATATATTTTTTGACGAATTACCTCATCTTCTCGTTTTTTTATATATTCTCTTACAAAAAAGGAAGTAACTAATAAACAAATTACAACTAGACTTGTCATTATTAACACTAACCTAGTTAAAGTCCTCTGCTTTTTCCTCAATTTTTTATCACTCCTAAATCTAAATAGACTTTTCTTGCCAATGTTCATTATATAGCAAATTATCTTGTATTTCAAGCAATTCTAATTTATAAATTCTTTGCGACCACATTAAAATATCAATATTATACGAATATATTTTACAATGTAAATTTACATTTAGTTTTTTCATAGGTGTGTTTGACGCTTGTTATTAGCTTAACATTATTTATTACCATACGTTATTAAATTTATTATATAATATTTTATTTTTAAATAAAAAAATTTTAGCTTAATTTATTTTATTTTTACTTGAATATTTACGTAGACTATGCTAGTATTTTATTAATGCAATTTTGCAGTTATTAGTATATTTTATATTTTAGGAGGTTCTCAATGGAGAGGGATGCAAAAAAAATATTTTGGTACACCCTAGCCTTCATGGCATTCTCAACTGTTTGGGCGTTCGGGAATGTTGTTAATGGATACTCTGAATTTGGTGGATTAAAATCAATAGTTTCTTGGATTCTAATTTTTGTAATTTACTTTATTCCGTATTCATTAATCGTTGGTGAGCTAGGATCTACTTTTAAAGATGCCGGTGGGGGTGTGAGTTCTTGGATTAGTTCTACACATGGAAAACTACTTGCTTATTATACTGGATGGACAATGTGGATAGTTCACATGCCTTATATTTCTCAAAAACCATCACGTATTATCGCGGCATTTAGTTGGACTGTATTTCGTGATAACCGTATTAGCAAAATGGATATCACATACTTACAAATCGCTTCTTTAGTTATCTTCTTAGTCGCTTTATTCTTAGCGACTCGTGGAGTAAACTTAATTAAGAAAATGGCGATGTTAGCCGGATCTTCAATGTTTATTATGTCATTATTATTTGTAGTTATGGCTATTACCGCGCCATCTATTACTGGTGCTAAAACTTTCGACATCAATTGGTCTTTAGATACTTTCATGCCTACATTTGATGTTAAGTATATTACATCAATCGCAATTTTGGTATTTGCGGTTGGTGGTTGCGAGAAAATTTCACCTTACGTTAATAAGATGAAAAATCCTTCTAAAGACTTTCCTCGTGGAATGATTGCTCTAGTAGTTATGGTTTGTACAACTGCGATTCTTGGGACTTTTGCTCTAGCATTAATGTTCGATACAAACAATATTCCTAAAGACTTACTTACAAACGGAACTTACTACGCTTTCCAAACTTTAGGTAATTACTACGGTGTTGGTAACTTATTCTTAGTTATCTATGCAATCGTTGATTTAATCGGACAAGTTTCAGTTGTTATTATTTCTATCGATGCTCCACTACGTATGTTATTAAGTAGTGCTGATGAAAAATACATTCCTAAGAAATTATTAGTTAAGAACGAAAACGACGTATACGTGAATGGATTAAAACTTGTTGGTATTATCGTTTCCATCTTACTAATTATCCCAATGTTTGGAATTAAAGAAGTAAATGAGCTATTTAGATGGTTAGTTAAACTTAACGCTGTTACTATGCCATTACGTTATCTATGGGTATTCGCTGCATATATCTTCTTGAAAAAATCGGCTGAAAAATTCCAATCTGAATACAAATTTGTTAAGAATAAATATGTAGGTATGGGACTTGGAGCTTGGTGTTTCTTCTTAACTGCCTTTGCTTGTATTTCTGGTATGTACACTCCAGAAAGTACTTTCCAAACAGTTATGAACATTGCTACACCAATTGTTCTACTTTCATTAGGATTAATCATGCCTTACTTGGCTAAAAAATATAACAAATAATTATATAAGCTTTTCCTACTGAGTTTTTTATAAATACTCAGTAGGTTTCTTATTGCTAATAAACGTTCTTAGTACCATATTAATCTGATATTTTGATTTAAATTATTAAAATAAAAATCTCAAGTTTATACTATAAAATAAAGAAGAGAAACTCTCTATTGTGTTTCTCTTCTCTTATGTTATTCTAAGCCTTCTACATAGCTATATGCACTTTGCGCAGCTATAGCTCCATCAGACGCCGCTGTTATTACTTGACGGATTTCTTTTTCACGTACATCTCCAGCAGCAAAAATACCTGGTACTGATGTTGCTAATTTTTCATTAGTTGGAATATATCCTGCTTCATTGGTAATTCCTAAATCTCTAAAATCTTGTGTTTGTGGTAACATTCCTACATAAATGAATACCCCATCAGCAGGGATTGAACTTTCTTCACCAGTTTTTACATTTCTGATTTCTATTGAAGAAACTTTTCTTTCACCTTTAATTTCATAAGCAACACTATCCCAAACAAATTCGATATTTTCTTTTGCAAAGGCTCTATCTTGTAGAATTTTTTGGGCACGTAGTTCATCACGTCTGTGAACGATAGTTACCTTAGCAGCTAAGTTAGATAAGTATAAAGCTTCTTCTACAGCTGAATCTCCTCCACCTATTACTACTACTTCTTTATTTCTAAAGAATGCTCCGTCACAAACTGCACAGTAACTTACACCTTTTCCTGAAAATTGTTCTTCTCCTGGAACATCTAAGTTTTTGTGTTCTGAACCTGTTGCGATAATAATTGATTTAGCTAAATATTCTTTTTCACCCGCTACTACATATTTAAGATTATCTCTTACTCCTACTTCTGTAATATTTCCAAAACCGAATTCTGTACCGAATTTTTTAGAGTGTTCGAACATTTTCTCTGATAGTTCAGGTCCTGTAACCATTTCGTATCCAGTATAGTTTTCAATTTCTTCAGTTGATAACATTTGACCACCTGGATATTTTCTTTCTAACATCAATACTGACATATTTGCACGTGATGCGTAGATTGAAGCTGTCATACCTGCTGGACCAGCTCCAACGATAATTAAGTCATAAATTTTTTCTGACATATTTTCCACCTTCTCTTTTATGATTCTCTATACAAAATCTTTTTATTTTTGAACTTTGTATTAAGCACTACTAAGTATATCAAACTTCCTATAACAAATACTAGCGAAAGGACTTGAGAAACTCTTAAGCTTCCAAGATATAGTGAATCTGTTCTCATTCCTTCTACGATGAATCTCTCTACACCGTATAAGATTAAGTATGCAGCAAAAACTTCACTTTGTGCTAATTTATTTCTTATTAGTAGCAGGATTACTAGTGCGATAAAACACCATAAACTTTCATATAAGAATGTAGGTTGACGATACGCTCCATCAATATACATATTTTCTACAATAAAATCTGGAATGAATCTATCATGTAAATATTGTTTTGTAACTATTTCTCCGTATGCTTCATGGTTGAAAAAGTTTCCCCAACGCCCTAACATTTGTCCTACTAGTAAACTCGGAGCAATTATATCTAATAGTTTAATTATTTTTATTCCCCTTCTTCTAGCAAAGAAGTATAAGACTATAAATCCACCGATTAAACCACCGTAAATTGCTATTCCACCATCCCAGATGGCTATCATGCTTGCAAAATCACCTTTGTAATAATCCCATCTAAATATTACATAATATGCACGTGCAAAGATAAATGCGATTGGCAATGCAATAAGTAATAAATCTAGCATAGTGTCTTTCTTTAAGCCACGTTTTGTAGCCTCCTTATCAGCAAGGTAATAAGCACAAAAAACAGTAGTTGCTATAATAATTCCATACCAATATACCGGTTTTGTAAACAAATGAAAGGCAATTGGATCTAAGTAACCTAATATCATATTACTCCACCCCATTATTCATATTTTTTCTTTTAATTTCATCAGCTAATTTTGTTGTAAATTCCTTAGCTGTGTTTATTCCCATTTGATTTAACCTATAATTCATTGCTGCTGATTCTATAATAATCGCAACATTTCGTCCAGGTCTAACAGGAATAGTTTTCTTTTCAATCTTCGAATTTAAAATTTCTTTACTTTCATTTCCAAGACCAATTCGATCATATTGTTTCTGTTCATTCCATGTTTCCAGATGTATATTTAATTGTAATCTTTTATCGCTACGTACTGCTCCTGTACCAAACAATGTCATTACATTAATAATTCCTAATCCACGAATTTCTAATAAATGTTTGATTAAAGTAGATTCACAGCTTCCAATTAAGAAGCCTTTTTCTAATTCTCTAATATCTACCCTATCATCAGCTATAAGACGGTGCCCACGTTTTATTAATTCTAGCGCTATCTCACTCTTACCGATACCACTTTCTCCAGTTATTAATACACCAATTCCATATACCTCAATAAACACACCATGTACTGACGTTGTAGGTGCGAATACTTTTCGAAGATAGTTAGAAATATTTCCCATAAGTTTAGTAGTATCTTGATTACATCTTAATACAGGTGTATCATATTTATCTGCTGCCTCTTTCAATTCTTTTGGGACTTCTAAATGTCGAGACACTATGACACAAGGAGTCACACGTGTACATAACATACGCATTCTTGACTTTTTCTCAATATCTGGTATTAATTTAAAAAACGATAATTCACTTGTCCCTAGAATTTGGATTCTTTTTGGTGAATAGTGAGAGAAGTACCCTGCAAGTTGCAGTGCTGGACGAGATAATTCGTCTGTTGTTATTATCCTATCTAGACCTTTTTCTCCGCTTACTACTTCTAAGTTTAACTTTTCAGCAAGCTCTCTTGTTGTAATTTTTGGCATATTTATTTTTCCTTTTATTTATTTTTAAATGTTTTAATTATTATTGTTCTCTCATTAGTATTAAATATAAAATTAAAAAGTTTTATTGCTATCACCAAACCAATTGCTGTCCAAAATGAGACTAATTCAAAATGTGGTGATAATAAATATGAGACTAAGTATACTAATAACGCCCTTACTAATAATGAAAATAGTCCGAAACTAAATATTGTTATTATTACAGTTACTAATAATAATGGTCGAATTAGTGTGAATAATATTGTAATAAGCAAAGCTCCAAAGAAACCATATATTGGGTGATCAATTTTTAATCTTCCTTGTGTCAATCCTGCAAATGCTATTACGACTAAGGTATTTATAATAATCTTTTTCAAAAAGGGCCAATATATTGCTTTAAATGTATTCATATATTTCCTTTCGATTGCTATTTTATATAAATTAGAAAGTGAGAAACAATTGTCCTCACTTTCTCAAAACATATTTTTTGTAATTATTTAGAAAACTCTTCTGTAATTTGAGGAACTACTTGTTTTTTACGAGATACAACACCTTCTAGTGTCATAAAGTCATTTTCTAGAGTTTTTCCGAATGCCGCTGCTACTTTATCTTGTTTTTCACCTAATACTAGTACTTCTGAATCCGAAGTTAAGATATTAGTGATTACAAATACATATGCTGCTAATCCTTTTGAAGAAAGTTCTGCATTGATTGCTGCTTCTAATTCTTCTTTTCTGTCAGCTACTTCATTAGCGTCTACTGTGTTAATTTGAGCAACTACAAGTTTATCTGCTCCTAAAACGAATTCTTTAGCATCTAAAGAAATTAGAGTCTCAGCTGTTTTATCAGTTGTTGATGCTCCAGCTTTAAGCATAGCAAGACCATATTCTTCTAAGTTAACTTCAGCAATTTTAGCTAATTCTTCAGCTGCTACTTTATCTTGTAAAGTGCAAGTTGGTGATTTAAATAATAATGAATCAGAGATAATTGCTGATAACATTAATCCTGCTATTTTTTTATCAATATTAACATTTTGTTCTTCATAGATTTTTTTTAGGATTGTAGCTGTACATCCTAGTGGCTCAGCACGGTAGTATAATGGTGCTGCTGTTTCAAAGTTAGCAATACGGTGGTGATCGATTACTTCACGAATAACAGCTTTTTCGATTCCATTAGCTGATTGTTGGAATTCATTGTGGTCAACTAAGATTACGTGTTGTCCTTCTTCTACTTCTTCTACTAAACGTGGTAAACTTACGTTAAAGTACTCTAAAGCGTATTTAGTTTCATCATTGATTTCACCAAGTCTTACAGCTTCTGTATCCATTCCTTGAATTCTTTTTAAGTTATTATATACGATACTTGAACAAATTGTATCAGTATCTGGATTTTTGTGTCCGAAAATTAAAATGTTTGTCATTTTCTAACTCCTTATGATTATTTATACTTACTTATTATTTTACCTTTTTTTAGTAATTATTTCAAACTTATTTTGAAAATTACAGGCTTTTTTTCGCTAGACTTAAATCTACATGGCAATAACCCGTAGGGTTCTTCTCTAGGTATTTTTGATGATATTCTTCTGCATCAATATAGTTATTTACCGCTTCTACTTCTACAGCAATTTTTTTAGTGTAATTTTTTTGAAGTTCTTCTATAAATTTAACTGCTTCTTCTCTTGTTTCTTCGTCGACATAGTAAATTCCCGTTCTATATTGACGACCTCTATCTCCACCTTGTTTATTAATACTTACTGGATCGATGATTCTAAAGTAGTGACGTAGTACATCATTTAATGGGAGTACTGAATTATCATATTTTAAGTAGATAACCTCTGCATGGTCTGTTGCTTTAATTTGTTGATAAGTAGTTTCTGCAGTTTGTCCATTACTGTACCCAACTTTTGTAGTAATTACTCCATCAAGTTGTGCAAAATAACCTTCCACACCCCAGAAACATCCTCCTGCTAGATAAATTTCTTTTTCCATAGTGTTAACCTCTCAATCTATATTCAATCTTCTTAATTAAGTACCTACAATTATACTATAAAACACTTTCTTTTTATATAATTCTGCTTAAATTATTAAGCTATATAATCATTATTCATCTTTTTTCTCTTCATACGCAAAATAAAAAAACAAGCACATTTTTGTACTTGTTTCTTATTTGATTCTATTAATATTTTAAAGTATCTATTATCTAAGTATCGTATTTCATATACCCTTTATTCTGTTGTATGTGTTTCTTCGAATACCCTATGTTCAACTTTATAATTATGAAAGATAGCATTAATTTCCGCACCGATAATTAGTATATATCCTGTAATATATAGCCAAAGTATAAATGCCATAAATGCTCCGATTGTTCCATAAGTTTTAATATAACTTGAAAAATGATCAATATAGTATCCGAATAATTTACTGACTATTGTCCAAGATAATGTTGCGAATATCGCTCCTGGCAATATACTAATAGCTTTTAGTTTCAAGTTGGGTCCCATAGTATATAAGAACACAAAAACAAAGAATATAAAAAGTAATGGCAGTGTGTAATTTATTACCGACCATAAGTTATAGAATCCTTCATCTAGATTAAATTTATGGAAAAGGATGTATGTAAGTTGTTTTCCAAATACGATTAATGCCAATGCAAGAAACATACCTACTAAGAATAACGCTGTTAAGATTACACTGATTATTTTAGTAACAATCCATATTCTTCCATCACGAACTCTGAAGGCATTGTTAAATGCTATAATTATCCCATAAATACCACTAGAAGCTGACCACAGTGTGAATACAATCC
The DNA here is from genome assembly GCF_053758945.1 of Gemella parahaemolysans. Taxonomy (NCBI): domain Bacteria; kingdom Bacillati; phylum Bacillota; class Bacilli; order Caryophanales; family Gemellaceae; genus Gemella; species Gemella parahaemolysans. The sequence goes on along the minus strand of NZ_JBSMTP010000001.1, from coordinate 154,368 downwards.
CCACTGTGATAATCGTGTTATTCTTATTATTTAATACTTCTGAAATCATATCAAAAAGATAATCACCTAGGTCCCCTGGTGCGTAGCTTTGAATTTTCTCTAATAAAAATTGCTGATCAATTTTAAAATATGGCGTCAAGGCCAAGGCTACAATTAACATTGGGAATAAAGATAAGATAAAATAATAACTTAAATTTGCCGAGAGCAATGATATTTCATCATACATAAGACGATAATACATTTCTTTAACAAATTTCTTTATCGTTAATTTACCTTTTGGATTATCTTCATAAAATGAATAATTCTTTTCTGGTATAAACATAACTATAAAATAAATTTAGCTACTGTTTTAGCTGCTTTATAGTACATCGGTAATGAAGAAACAGATAATAAATTTAAATCTCCTATAGGAAACTTAGATTTTTCTGAAACAACATACCCTTTTTCTTCTAAATATTTTTTTGCTTCTTCTACTTTTGTACGTTCTTCTGAACTAAGATTTTCTTTTTTATGAAATACAGTAGCTGCTGCAATTGCTCCAACTCCTACAAGGCCTAATAATAATTTTTTACCCATTAATATCTCCTTTTAATTTAGTTTCAATTTTTGTCAATATAATACTATTTTAAACCATTTAATAAAACAAAGCAACAATTAATATATCTTTTAAAACTTTAATAATGATTTCTTTTTTATTATAAGTTATTTTTTTAATAATTTAGTCCATCCTAAAATCCAATATGGAAAATAGAATGGACCTAATTATTATTTAGATTTATTATTTTCTTCTAACTGCTGTGTTATTTGTTTGTCATAATAATCATTTAAGTTTTTTATTGTATACATTTTATTTATATATATTCCTACAATACTAAACAAAACTGTAATAACTAGTAACGTAACCAGTAAGGAGGCTACTATAGCATTTGCACTTTTATGTTTCTTTTTAGTTCTCATAAATCTAATTCCCCTCCTCGGTAGCGTCTACTGGTTTAATTTTTTCTATTTCTTCATTTTTATTATCTTGATTCTCTTTTTCTTTCCGTGCTTTCTCTTCTTTTTCTTCTTCGGCTTTTTCTTTCTCAGTTTTTTCATTTTTCAGTTTTAGCAACATTTCTCGATGATGATTATTTTTATCAACAATAATAATATGAATAGTTTCATCATCTACTGATAATGAATAACCACTAATATGCTTAAGTAGGAGAATATAGCCGGCAAAGTCATTAGAATTTTTAAATTTATCCATATAAATCTGATTATCATTAAAATTTATTCTTATATCTTCTGAGCCATCTTTACTTGTCATTATAATATAATGTTTTTCTTGAGTGACTTTTGCGCTATTGTTATATGTTTGCAAAATTTTTCTATGAGCTAAGGCATATTCATAATTAGAATAATCTAAAAATCTTTTAGAGGTATTTATTGTAGTTTGTAATATTAACATAAGTAGTAGCGTCAGAATTACTAATAGAAATAAAGATACTGTCAATTCTAACAAGGTGAATCCTGGTTTATATTTAGCTATAACTAATTTTCTCACCAGTCTCTTCATCCTCAATCCTCGCTGAATTTTCATTTACACTTATGTAATAATTATTTCTTCTTATAATAAAACTTTTATCTTTATAGTGACTACAAATCTCCTCATACAATATTTCCCTCATTTCTAACTCTTTTTCAACCCTATATAGATTAGAATATTGTCTAACCATATTTGGAATTAAAAATACGAATAATAGAGAGCAGATAAATAGAGCCCCTATCAATTCCACAAAAGTGAAAGCTTGTTTATTGTATTTCATCTAGTGTTACATATCCAGTATCAAGGTGAATAATAATCTTATATGCACTATTAGCAAATTGCACATTAACCGTATTCGCCTTAGATGTTAGATATCCTCTCCAATATTCGAATTTTACAGAGGCTGCTCCAATCTTTGCCTGCCCATTTTTACGTATTTTTTTCCAATGTTTCTGTCCATCATATAAAACAGCATATTCATTATCACTTGAAAAAAAGCAAATATAGGATCTATCTTTACCTAGACTCTTAGTTTGAATAGTATAAATTTCTGACACTAGCTCGTTAACAGCTAATCTCTCTTGATATTTATCATAAGTATTTATGGAGATTTTTGATAGGATTATTACTATAATACTAACTATCATTAACACAGCTATTAGCTCAATCAAAGAGAATCCTCGTCTATTTTTCAAGCGTTGCCTTACCATTTGCTATTACTATTTTCTTACCATTAGGTGCTGTACTAGCTTTATCTGCTGGACCATCTAAATAATGTTTTTCAACTAGTTTTTCAAATGTAACATCTTTATCTTTTTCATTAATTTCATAAGCTGTAACTTGAGACTGTACTGTTTTTTCGTAAGCTTCTGAACTTTTATCTTTCGCAGTGTCTATATTCTTAGTAATATTAGGGATTATAAGAATTAATAGTATTGCGATTATAAAGAGAACGATTAACATCTCTATTAAAGTGAAGCCGTCTTTGTTTTTAAACTTTTTCATAATATTTTTCATATGTTCCTCCTTATTTTAGCGAACTAGCCATATTGAAAATTGGAAGTAATATTACCATATACAATCCAACTATTACTATAGCTAAAATACCGAATAAAATAGGTTGCAATTTTTTCAAATTTCTATCTAATGATGTTAAAAATGTGTCTAACATCAATTCACTAAATAATTTCAATTCTTTGTCTATCAAACCATTATTCTTCCCATGACTTACAAATTTTCTAATCGATTTGTCAAAATATTTAATTTTCCCTATTGCATCTTCGAAACTTATACCTCTATCTAATTCTTGTAATATTTCTGTAGAAAATTCTGTTAAGTAATAATCATAGTTTTCCTCAACAATTACTTCTAGGGCTGTTTTCAGTGAAAATCCACTCATTAAAAATAAACTTAACTCCATAGAAAATCTGTAAGAAAAATATAATTTTGAATAGTTCCTAATTTTAGGAATATATAAAAGTGATTTTAAAAATAGATTTTGTTTATATTTAATTGTAAAAAAAATGTAACTTAAAAATAAAATAGTTAGTAAAATAATAATAGAAATGAATTTTGGAATATAGTATAATGATTTGATTAATATAATAGTTTGGAGATCCATCTTAATATTAGATGAAGTATAGATGTTCTCAAATTGTGGAATCACTAGCGCATTAAACACCATAATGAGACATATTAGTGTAAGTGTTAAAAATAGCGGATATCTTAAAGTTTTAATTACCTTTTCTTGTTGTATTTTTTGTATCGTAAGATATGTTTCTACTTCAAGCAACATATCTTCTATCCTACCGTAATCTTCTGCAAATTTAATTTTGCTTATAATTAATTGTGAATAACCAAGATATGCCAATATATCGGATAATTTATTTCCGTTAGAGAGTTTTTCTTTTATCTTTTTAATTTCGTCATCAGTAACATCATATTGTATTAAAAGAAATTCTAATGAATCTTCCAACATATATCCATGATTAATCAATTCATATAGACGCTTTATAAAATATATTTTATTCTCTTTATCTAGGATTTTTTTAATATCCCCATTTTTCTTTTTCATCAGCAGAAATTAATCCTTTCTCATGTGCTAATTCAAATTTTTTCTCTAAAGAGTAATTGTGTATTTTATCGTTATCTATATATTCGTGGATATTTTCTCTTCTCAATATTTCAGTTACTAATCCCCTTTTTCCATTTGTTAAATTTACCAATCTTTGCGAAATTATGCAAATTATGGTTTGTTTGATATCTTCCAATGATAGGTTCAGGTCCCTTAATCGATTTATTACTCCAATAGAATCTTCAGCATGAATTGTACTTAATACTAAATGCCCTGAAAACGATGATGTAATTACTTGACTTGCTGTTTTATAATCGCGTATTTCTCCAATTACCATCGCATCTGGATCACAACGTAAAATTGATTTAAGTGCATTATCATAAGTAATTCCTGCCTTTTCATTTACTTGCATTTGAATTAAACTAGGAATCTTTTTTTCTACTGGATCTTCGACTGTTATTACCTGTTTATTTTTACTAGCAAGCATACTTGCTAACTTATACATTGATGTAGATTTCCCACTACCCGTAGGCCCAGAAAATAAGACTAGTCCGTAAGCTCTTTTAGAAAGATTATCTATATACTGACTGTCTTCATCAAAGATACTGTATTCAACATCTTCTAATTCATTTATGAAGATTCTAACTACACAACCTTCATTTAACTCACTAAGCGGTAAGGTAGAAACTCGTAAATAATAATCTTTGTTATTATGTTTATAAACGAATCTCCCACTTTGTGGTTCTTTATTCCTTGAAATATCAATGTTAGAATTAAATTTTAATAACGAGATTATCGCCTCTATCTCCCTATTTGAAAATTTTTCATATTCACTCAGTTGGCCTCTCACTCTGAGTTTTATAAAGGATTCACCCGATGTATGTGGGTATATATGGATATCACTGGCTCTGTTTTCTATTGCATCATTAAGAATTTTATTCATTAAATCTTTTACATCAATAGTTATCACCCCATTCCTTAAGAAAAGGAAAATATAGGCTAAGTATTACTACCTAGCCTATATTTAAAACTATTAATTTAATTTACTACATTATAACTCTATAGCCTAAGTATTTGAGTATGTTATAGATTTATATTTCTAGAAAAAGAATATCCCCTAAATCTTCTCAAAACTTCTTCTACTAATTTACAATCCTCACTATCAAGCGATTTAATCATATCTATTACTTCAAAGTGAGTATCCGCCAACTCTTCTGGTTCCCCTTTTTCAGTTTTATAACCGACCAATTCATCAATAGATACGTTATATAGTTTCGCTATTGATACTAGTGTTGCAACGTTTGGTTCGTTGCGGCCGTATTCCCAGTTCGCATATACACCATGAGATGATAACTCTAGTTTATCTGCTACAGTTGACATAGAGTAATTGTTCATTTTTCGAAGTTTTTTCAAGTTTTGTGCCAGTAATGTTCCTTTATTCTTCAAAGTAATCCTCCTTTCTCATCTATAACCATTATACCTTGTTTTTTATAAAAAATCAAATTAAATTATAAATTTTTAAACCTTTTTTTCATACTAATATAGAATATTATTTTCAAATTCTGTGTAATTTTTACAGAAAAACTGCCATAAACTTTGATATGTCAACCATGAGCAAAAATAAAACAACGCTTAAATTAGCGTTGTTTTCATTTTTTAATTAGGTTTTTCAACAGTTAATATTTTTATATTTTTCAATAAATTTGTATAAACATAATTTGCTGCTATAAGGCCAGCTATTGACGGACAAAATGCGTTTGAAGCTGGTGGAATTTTCGCTTTTCGTATAGCTGAGTCTTGTTTTCCAATTTTTTCTAAATATTCTTTATTAGCAATTGTTGGACTTTCTGTAGAAAATACTACAGGTACTTTTCCTCGAACTTTTTCTTTTTTAAATTTAGTTCTGATTACTTTTGCTAACGGACAAACAGTAGTTTTGCTAATATCAGCTATTTGGAATTTTGTTGGATCTAACTTGTTAGCAGCCCCCATTACACTAATTACTGGAATGTTGTTTGCTAAACAATATTTTATTAAATGTATTTTAAATGTCACTGTATCACAAGCATCTATCACAAAATCTAATGGTTTCTCATAAAATATAGGATATGTATCTTCAGTGTAAAAGTCTTGAATAGCAATAACTTCACATTCTGGATTAATATCCAAAATTCTTTTTTTCATTTCTTGAACTTTACTACATCCTACAGTTTTAGTAGTTGCATGAATTTGTCTATTAACATTAGTAATATCTATATCATCTTTATCCATAAGTACTAGTGAACCAACACCTGAACGAGCTAATGATTCAGCTGCAAATGATCCTACTCCACCGATTCCCAAAATACCTACTCTTTTATTTTTTAATAATTCTAAACCTTCAGTTCCTATTAATAATTCGTTTCTCGAAAATTGATGTAACATTTTTATCTCCATATTTCTGATTCTATAATTTTAATTAAAAAAGACTGGATAGTTATTGAACCAGTCTAAAAAAAACCAAAACGCCGTAGATCCTTACCTAGATTGGTCCTGATAATATCAGGTGGGTACGATAGCCTTATGTTCTAAAGTCTTCTCTAGGAAGCATTTTATACTAGTAAGCGATTCTCGTTCCCTTTTAAAAAGTGTTAGGCCCGAATATATGGTAAGTCTTACAAGCGCTTTAGTTGTTATTTATATTTTACCATACTTACACTACTAAAACAACCTCAAAATTTGTATAATCATGTTATTTTTTTATATTAATCTAGTGAAATTGCTTAATATATATAGTTTTCATAAAATAAAAATTTTTTAAAATATATTTTTAATATACCCTTCTTTAATACTTATTTATTTATTAATTTTATTCTAATTTAAAAGTTTTTTCAGAAACTTCCCTGTGTAACTTTCATTATTTTCTGTTAACTTCTCTGGAGTACATTCTGCAAGAATTGTTCCTCCACCTACTCCACCTTCTGGACCTAAATCTATCAAGTGATCACAGCATTTTATAACATCTAAGTTATGTTCAATCACAACAACAGTATTTCCACCATCAACTAATTTATCGATAATTTTAATTAATCTACTGATATCATCAATATGTAAACCTGTCGTAGGTTCATCAAGAATATACAGTGTCTTACCTGTAGATTTTTTATAAAGTTCACTCGCTAGTTTAACCCTTTGAGCTTCTCCTCCTGAAAGTGTAGTTGCACTTTGACCTAGTCTTATGTAGTCAAGTCCCACATGAACAAGTGTCTCTAGTTTGTTTTTAATCTTAGGAATATTCTCAAAAAATTCATATGCTTCCTTAATCGTCATGTCTAAGACATCACTAATACTCTTACCTTTATATTTAACTTCTAATGTCTCTCTATTATATCGTTTACCTTTACATACTTCACAAGGTACGTAAACGTCAGGTAAGAAGTGCATTTCAATTTTTAGAATTCCATCCCCACTACAAGCTTCACAACGGCCACCTTTTACGTTAAAGCTGAAGCGCCCTTTTTTGTATCCACGTAATTTAGCTTCATTAGTACTTGCATATAAATCTCGTATATCATCAAACACACCTGTATAGGTAGCTGGGTTGCTTCGTGGTGTTCTTCCTATTGGGCTTTGGTCTATATCGATAATCTTATCTATATTCCCTTCAATTCCCTCTACCGATTTCACTACAGTTGTGTCGATTTCTTCTTTATTTAGAACATTTTTCACTGAATTAAATAAGATTTCATTAACAAGTGTTGATTTACCACTTCCTGAAACGCCTGTTACTCCAATAAATTTTCCAAGTGGAAATTTTACACTAACGTCCTTTAGATTATTTTTTCTCGCTTTCTTAATAACGATATTTTCACCGTTACCTTCTCTTCTTTCTGATGGTACGGCTATTTTTTTACGACCAGATAGATACGCTCCTGTAATAGAATTTTCATTCGCCATGATTTCATCAGGAGTTCCAACAGCAACTACTTGTCCTCCGTGTTCACCTGCTTTAGGTCCTATATCAACTATATAGTCACAAGCTAACATCGTATCCTCATCGTGCTCTACTACTAATACTGTATTTCCTAAATCTCTCATAGAAAGCATAGTATTTATAAGTTTTTCATTATCTCTTTGGTGTAAACCTATTGAAGGTTCATCAAGTATATAAGTTACCCCCATCAGTTTCGAACCAATTTGCGTTGCTAATCGAATACGCTGAGCTTCTCCTCCTGATAATGTTCCAGATGCTCTATCTAGTGTTAAATAATCTAAACCAACATCATTTAAAAACTGTAATCTTGATTTAATTTCTTTAAGTACTAATTTAGCTATTGCATAGTCTTTTTCACTTAGTTTTATATTTTTGAAAAATTCATAACTGTCTTTAATAGACATTTCACAAACTTCCGCAATATTTTTATCTGCAACATATACTGATAAGATTTCTGGTTTTAATCTTTGACCTTTACAACTACGGCATGAATCTTCTTTAATATACTTAGCCATAGCTTCTCTAGTTGCTCTAGTCATTCCAGATTTATAACGTCTAAGAATATTATTCGCTACACCTTCAAAATATATAATACGTGAACGTTTCACACCTTCATCATTTATATATTTATGAGTAATTTCTTCTTGATCATTACCGTATAAAATAATCTGTTGTTGTTCATTTTTAAGGTCTTTGAATGGCGTATCCATATCAATTCCGAAGTGTTCACATGCACATTTAATTAAACTTGGATAATATGTCGAAGTCGCATTATTATAAACTAATATTGCACCTTCATTTATCGTTAAGTCTTTTTGAATAATTTTGTTAACATCTACTGTTTCGTGCATCCCTAAACCATCACACTCAGGACAAGCTCCTTGTGGATTATTGAAAGAGAAGATACGAGGCTCTAAATCTCCTAATGTAAAATCACAATGTTTACAACTATACTTAGTTGAGAATAATTGTGTAGTCTCTTCTTTAACATCATCTATTTCTACTAAATCATTATTAGAAAGGTTTAGTGACGTTTCTAATGAATCAGCTAAACGTGTTTCAATTCCTTCTTTAATAACTATCCTATCAATAATTACACTAATAGAATGTTTTATATTTTTATCTAATTCTGGAATATCTCCAACTTCGTATAATTCACCATCAATTTTGAATCGAATATATCCATCTTTTATTAGTTTATCTATTAATTTTTTATGAGTACCTTTTTTATCTTTGACTATAGGTGCTACTATTTGGATCCTACTACGTTCTGGCATTAGCATAATAGCATCTACAATTTGACTTATTGAACTACTTTCAATTTTTTCATGATGATTTGGACAATAGATTTCTCCGATTCTTGCATAAAGTAGACGTAAATAATCGTAAATTTCTGTTACTGTTGCTACAGTTGACCTAGGATTTTTTGATGTCGTTTTTTGATTTATTGATATTGCTGGCGATAATCCTTCGATAAGATCAACATCTGGCTTTTCAAGATTACCTAAGAACTGTCTAGCATATGCACTTAAACTTTCCACATAACGACGTTGTCCTTCAGCATAGATAGTATCAAAAGCCAGTGAACTTTTACCACTACCACTTAGCCCAGTAATAACAACAAACTGATCACGTGGGATTTCTAAATCTATATTTTTAAGGTTATTTTCCCTTGCTCCTTGTATTACAATTTTATTTTTCTTTTGCATAAATTACCTCAAATGATTCTATACAATCAAATTTTATTATTCATTGTAAAATCAATTTTGTGTCCTATTTTTTAGACTCATTTAATTTTACATTAACCTCCTTATTATAACATAAATGTAATTGAATATTAAAAAAGAAAGTTTCAATGAAAATACAAAAATTTTGGAATAGTCTTTTAATCTTATAAATAGATATCAAAACATATTAAATTTATAATACAAAAGATATGAAGCTCTTTTACTGATTTGTTCAATAAAAGAGCTTCATATCAAAAACGTTATTTTAATCCTTTAAAACTATCCATTTTTATTTTTTCCTTACTTATTCCAGCGGATTCTAGAAAATTTTTCATAGTCTCAACATCATCAGGTTTGCCCGATAAAAGATATATTGCTCTATTTCCATACTTATCTACTACCTTTTTAAGTTTATCTTGACTTTGTTCTATACTTCCACTAGTTTCATAAGTAAAATCTTGTCCTTTATTAGATAACTCTGTCAACTCTTTATTAAAGACCCTTACCCCATTATCTAAATGATTTAGTATAATCAAACGTTTAGAACTCCATTCTTTAATAATTGGTCTAATCGCTGCAATACCAACATCAGATGCAAAACACACAATAGGTTCTTGACCATCTACAACCTCTAAGTTTTTATCTAACCAACTAACGTCAACTTTTTCACCAATTTTTAAATTAGTTAGTTCTTGTTTAAACTTACTTCCACTATTTCGAGTCAAGAGAACAATCTCATTTTCATCTGGATTAGATGCAATAGTAAGCCAACGGTTATTTTCCTTTTTATCTTCAATATTAGGAACTGTAACTTTTATATATGAACCTGCATTCCAACTCATATTATGTGGCTTTTCAAATCGAAACACATAAAGATTATCACTTACATTATCTATTGATTTCACAGATATAGTTTGACTACGTCCAAGAAATACGAATATTCCAGACATTATTACTACCAGAATCGCCGCTATAATAAAAATAATAGTTAACATTTTTCTACCTCTTTTCATTTTCTTCCTCTTTCTTAAAACTATAGTTAATATGATGTAGCATAAGATACAATAATATTAACCAAATTTGTAACTCTATTTAAAATACAATTTTTTATAATGAATATTTTCTAAAATTCATTCATTTTTGTTTTAAAAGATAGTGACTCATATATCGAAATTTCTTAAGAAACACGATTTTGTCGAGTCACTTGCCGCATTAGTTTATTAGATATCTAAAAGCATTTATAAAGCGAAAATAAATATCAATAAGCCACTATCTATGTGTTCTCATGTGAATTTAGAACTTTTGTTGCTCCCCATTAAATAATCCTTTTACAAAATAAATTGCTAATCTTTCTGTTGTTTCACTAACATTAGGAATATCTTTTTCCGTAACGTTCATATCTATATAGTTAAAAAGAGTATAAATTTTCAAAATCTCTTGAATCTTTTCTTGAGAATACCCTTCTGTTTGCAATCGATTAGTAAAATTTTCAACTAAAAATTTATAGAATTGATTAGATGCCTTACCTTCTTCTGATGAATAATAGTTGTGTAATTCAGTAGAAATAGCAGGATTGTACCACTCTGATAAAATCTTATTAGTTGATATTAAACTTCTTGATTGACAAAAAAGTTGTTCTGTTAGCTTAACTACATCACCTTCCCAATCGATATTGTTTATCATCAGTTGTCGAATACGATTATTTTCTTCTATATAGGTATCTAAAAAAATTGTTTCTTTACTATCATAAAAGTTATAGAAAGAACCTACTGCCATTTTTGCGTGTTTTGTTATTTCTGAAATTGACGTTGCTTTGTACCCTTTTTTAGAAAATACCTCATATGCCGCTTCTTTTAAAATCTTTTTTTTATCCATTATAACCACCTCCTGCTTAACGAATGAATATTTATTTTTATTCATTCATATTTTATCAAATATCCACTTTAAAGTCAATATTATAATACAATGTAAAATAAAAGAATAACTGATAGTGTATAATATTTTGTGTAAACAGAAAAGTCAAGAGAAGTTGAAAAAAAAAGACATAGAAAAAAGAGACTCCTAGGTGTAAAATAAAGTTAACCACAACTCATTACGAAAGGAATCTCTCATAACACAAAATTAGTAAATGCACTACTAAAAGGAGAAGATATTTCAGAAATATTTAGAGCTGAATTAGAAAAAGCTATAAACACAGTATTAGAAGCCGAACTTACGGGATTTCTAAATTATGAAAAACATTCTGTAGAAGGATATAATACAGGAAATTCAAGGAATGGAAGTTATTCAAAAACAATATATAGTGAGTATGGGAAACTGTCAATAAAAGTCCCAAGAGATAGAAATAGTGAATTTACACCTCTAACCCTAGTACCATATAAAAGAAACACACAAAATTTAGAAGAAACAATAATATTACTGTATAAAAGAGGTATGACTACAAGAGAAATAGGTAAAATTGTAGAACAATTGTATGGACACTATTATTCACCACAAACAATAAGCGTTATAACTAAACAATTAGATGAAAAAGTTAAAGAATATCATTCAAGAAAAATAACAAAAGATTATGCGGTAGTATATGCAGATTCAACATATATTAGTGTAAAAAGGGGAACAGTAGGAAAAGAAGCGCTACATATATTAATAGGAATAACAATAAGCGGAGAAAAAGAAATCCTATCATATGAATTATTTCCAACAGAATCACCAGAAAACTACAAAGATATGTTAGAAGATTTTAAGAAAAGAGGTTTAAATAGAGTATTATTGTTTGTCACAGATGGATTAAAAGGAATAAAAGAAAAGCTTGAAGAAGCATTTCCTAAAGCAAAGTATCAAACGTGTTGGACGCATGTAATAAGAAATATTTTACTAAAAGTAAGATCAAAAGATAAAGCGGAAATATCAGAAGATTTAAAAGTAGTATATCAAGCATCGGCAAAAGACGAGGCAGAAAAGAATCTAGCATTATTTATAGATAAATACAAAGAAAAATACCCAAAAGTAACAAATAGTCTATTAGATATTAGAGATTGTCTATTTACATATTATTTATTTCCAAAATCAATAAGAAGAAGTATTTATACAACAAATATAATAGAAAATTATAATAAACATTTAAAAAAGGGATAAAGAAAAAAGAGCAATTCCCCAATGAACAATCCCTAAACAGATATGTTTGTGTATCCGCGTGTGAATATAACGTAAAATATGCAGGTATATCGCACTACGGCTTTAGTATAGCGAAAGAAGAATTAGAGAATATGATAGAAGAAATATATATAAACTAGCTTTTATTCCCTTCTAGAGTTTAGATTTTTCTATGATTTTGTCAAGAACAAGGGCAAGCCTTCTTTGAATTCTTGACAAAATCTCTCGAAAAATCTTATTAAACTCTAAGGAATAAAAGCCATAAAACTAATAAAATTTAAATAGTTAACTTTATTTAAAACCTCAGATTGTGTTTACACAAAAATCTTGACACTGCTATAATAATACGGCTGATATTTATTATCAACCGTATTTATTATAGACCCAGAAAAAACAGTAAACCTTTTTTGATTTACTGTTCTTGTATTAGTTATGTTTAATTGTTACTTCAATAAGCTGGTGTTTATTCCTATTTCTTATTTCTTACATAATTCGACTAAATGTTCAACAACATTTAATTTCCTCATTGTCATGGTTATTGAAAGCTGTTTTTCAAGATAATTAGTATTCAATCTTTTGGGACTTGCATCTCTTGAAAGATACATATATAAACATTCAGAACCAATAATAAACTTTTCATCTCCAAAGTCTTTATTTTCCAGTTTTTTAGTTCATCTTCTCTCATACTATCGTTAGTGAATACTAAATGTATTCTTGAAAAATCATAATTTTCATTAAACGGATTTTCCTCAATAGCTATCTGTAATTGATTTTTTTCTTTTATAATGACACTTAAATCTGCTCCTATTTCTTTAGCTATTGTGTCATGAATTAACTTTGCTGTTTCCCCTTTTGACAACTCTGTTTCCAAAATAACATTACCACTTTGAATATAAGTCTTTACTTTTTTTAGTCCTACTTTTTCAAGTATCTCTACCAAAAATGACATTTTAGGTATTCTATTTTTTCCTGTTGGTGTTACTCCTCTCAACCCCTATGGTTAAGGGGAACATATCCATACTTGTAGCCGGAAACATATCTAACATTGGCTCTCGTTTGTGGGAAGATATCAACGGTTTTGTCTGTTCGTGAGAACATATCAACTCAAATCATTTCATGGTTAATCCCTTATCAATGGCTTCCTGAATAATCTTATGACAACATACCCCCAAAGGATTGTTTTCCTTACAAAGCGAATTTTTCATTGCTCCAGTTATGGCATTTACTTCTTTAACGGTTTTCGCACCATGCTTTACAACTGCTTCAATTACCTGATCTTCTGTGACTTTGCTGCAATAACAAGCATACTTAGGATCTGCATCTTTCTTAAACTAGATAGGAACCCTAACTTGGTCTTTTAAGAATTTTATTTCTTTATCTAAGTTATAGTAAATAACGTCGCAGTCCTCATTCATGCATATCTTATATTGATCTCCATCAACGGCATTACGATAACCATCTGTCACCAAGTGTTCAACTGTTATCCTACTAATTGTTACTCCTTCATTATTACAGACAGGGCAACTCTCCTTTGTTCTATTTAAATTTTGTGTGATACATTCACAGCAACATTCATCAATAACTTTCAATTACATAACCTCCATATCTTTAAAACCATTTAATTCAAGGTAAATCCCAACCAATTTTCATTTATAGTTTTTAAATTAAAAAATACCCCTTGATTGTATCGTCAATTATCGGTATCATTCAAGGGGTGAATATGAAAAATAGTTTATAGATTCTTTACATTCAAAGCTCTAAAAGCATTTAATACTGCGATGATAGTTACACCTACATCTGCAAATATAGCTGCCCACATAGTAGTTATTCCAAAAGCACTCAAAATAAGAACAATTATTTTTATTCCAATTGCAAATACTATGTTTTGATGTGCAATTTTTAGTGTCTTTTTAGAAATCTTCATTGTAGTAGCAATTTTCGATGGCTCATCAGTCATAATTACAACATCAGCAGCTTCAATGGCCGCATCAGAACCTAAACCACCCATTGCTATTCCAATGTCTGCACGAGCTAATACAGGTGCATCATTGATTCCGTCACCAACAAAGGCAAGTTTACCTTTTTTAGATTTTTGCGAAAATAATTCTTCTAGTTTTTCAACTTTGTCTGCTGGCAACAGTTCTGCATAAATCTTATCAAGACCAAGCTCTTTAGCAACTTTTGAACCAATACTTTTATTATCACCTGTCAACATAACTGTTTGTTTAATATTAGCTGCCTTAAGTTCCTTGATTGCTTGTGCTGAATCTTCCTTTACCTCATCGGCAATTACAATGTAACCTATATATTTGTTATTAACAGCAACATGTACAATAGTACCGATCAGCTCTCCCTTGAAATAAGGGATATCCATCATTTTCATAAGTTTGATGTTTCCTACCATAACCTTTTTGCCATCTACTGTTGCAATAACACCATGACCTGATATCTCTTCTACATCTGAAATACGTCCATTGTCTATTTCTTTGCTATATGCACGTTTCAGTGAAAGTGAAATCGGATGATTGGAATAGCTTTCCGCATGTGCAGTTAATTCTAATAGCTCTTCTTTGGAAACTCCTTCTGGATGAATTTCCTGTACATTAAATACACCTTTCGTTAGTGTTCCAGTTTTATCAAAAACAACAATTTCAGTTTCTGCTAATGCTTCTAAATAATTACTACCCTTGACTAAAACACCTTTTTTTGAGGCTCCACCTATTCCACCGAAGAAACTCAAAGGAATTGAAATAACTAAAGCACACGGACAGGATACCACAAGGAATGCTAGTGCTCTATATATCCAATCACTAAAAGTCGCCCCGTCTATAACAAGAGGTGGTATAATAGCTAGAAAAACTGCAATTATAACCACAACCGGTGTATAATATCTCGCAAACTTCGTAATAAATTGTTCTGAATTGGATTTTTTACTACTTGCATTTTCAACTAAATCAAGAATTTTACTTACAGTAGATTCTCCAAATTCCTTGGTAACCTCTGCTGTAATAACCCCATTAATGTTGATGCACCCACTTAGGATATCACTTCCAACTTCTACTTCACGAGGAACAGATTCGCCTGTTAGCGCCGATGTATCAATCATTGAACTTCCCTCAATTACCTTGCTATCAAGAGGAATTTTTTCTCCTGCTTTAATTAAAATAATATCTCCAATTTGTACTTCATCCGGGTCAACTTTGACAAGTTCATCACCTTTTTTAACATTTGCATAATCTGGTCGAATATCCATAAGGCTTGCAATTGACTTTCTCGACTTGCCAACTGCATAGCTTTGAAACAGTTCTCCAACTTGATAAAACAGCATAACTGCAACAC
Source organism: Gemella parahaemolysans (assembly GCF_053758945.1). Lineage (NCBI taxonomy): Bacteria > Bacillati > Bacillota > Bacilli > Caryophanales > Gemellaceae > Gemella > Gemella parahaemolysans. The sequence goes on along the minus strand of NZ_JBSMTP010000001.1, from coordinate 138,574 downwards.
CTTCAGGATACTCACCAATAAAAAATGCACCAATTGTTGCAATACTCATTAAAAAATTTTCATCGAAAACTTGACCTTTAAAAATATTTTTTACAGCTCTTTTTACAACATCTCCACCTACAATAATGTAACTTATTATAAAGAGAGCAATCTGTAACCATTCGTTATTTAAACTAAGCAATACTGCTGTAGCTAACACGGCTGCACCAATAATTATTCGCCATAGTCGTTTTGTCATACTAAATAGCCTCCTTTAAGCCTTTTTCATAGTTGTATCGGGTTCGATTTTTTTAACTATTTTTTCGGCCTCTGCTATTATTGTTGGCATTTTTTCATCCTCACCATCAATAACGAGTTTTGTGGTCATAAAGTTAACAGTAGCTTCTTTCACTCCATCAAGCTCATTAATAACCTTTTCCATTTTTGCCGCGCAATTTGCACAATCTAAACCTTCAAGTATAAATTTCTTTTTCATTATTAAATCCTCCTAAATATTATTTGTAATTTTATTTTGAATACTACAAGTCTTTTTCAAATTTTCTTGAAGCATTGCTCATTTGAAATGAAGACTTAAATATATGCCCAAATATCTTCAAAAAATATTCTATTCTACCGCATTACTACTTCTCGTTGATATGAATTAGACCTTGGTCAAATATTTCTCTTACATGATCATCAACTAATGAATAATATACTACTTTGCCTTCTTTTCTGTTTTTCACTAAATTAGCTTGTTTTAAGACTCTCAGCTGATGGGAAATTGCTGATTGTGTCATGTTAAGTAATACAGCGATATCACAAACACACATTTCAACTTCATGTAAAGCCCATAATATCCTGATTCGTGTTGAGTCTCCAAATACTTTAAATAATTCTGCTAGATCATAAAGGCTTTCTTCTTGAGGCATTTTATCTCTAACTTGATTTACAATATCCTCATGAATTACATTGCAGTCACATCTTTCAATTGAATTAAATTTTTTAGTCATATTATCACCTCTTTTTAAATCATTTCATCTGATTACTTGAACAATCATTCATACGTTGTATGTTTATTATATTATTATTTTTCTCTTGTGTCAATAGTTATATGAACATTTATTCAAGTGTTTTTATATTATTTAAAATATCTCAAAAACATCTACTAAGACATTAGTACAGTCCTTTCTCGGTATCCTGTTCCATACATATCCTTTAAACAATTCCTTAAAAATAAAGACTTCTCCTTCGTACAAGTTTTCGGTTTCTTTAATAGCTTCATCTAACAGCTTATTACATCACTCATGTGGTCAACTCCTTATCAATAACCTTATAAACAACATTTTTGATAATATCACATGTATAAATCATGTAAAAGTCAATGAAAAAACCGCCAATCAAGAGAACCTAACTCTTAATTGACGGTTTATATTAGTATTAAATCATACTTCCATTTCAATTCCAGATTTAAAGCATATTACAAAGTGGTCATCATAAACACTAACATTCTGGATAATCTTCCTTACTAGGGTATCATCATAGCGTGTAACCATTACTGGAACATAAGCTATAAATTTCGTCTTTAAAATGTCCGTTATTTGCAGTTAATATGTTGGGTACATTTTCTAGCACAAAATACTTCGGTCTAACAACACTAACTACCTCAAAAAAATATTTAAATAAATAATTACGTGGATCATCCATTATTTTTCTTTTCCCTTTTTGAGAAAATCCTTGACAAGGTGGTCCCCCAACAATTACGTCTATATTTTTATACTCATTAAAAACATCATCAATATCTAATTTTGAAATATCTTCATTAATCATTTTCACTTTAGGATAATTTTTTTTATAAGAATTAGCTATAGAATAGTCAACTTCATTTGCTAAAACAATTTCAAATCCTGAGTCGAAAAATCCTTTAGATAGTCCACCAACTCCAGAAAACAAATCAATAACTTGTCTTTTCATCTTCTACCCTCATATTCGCTAATTTAGCATATTTTTCTTCTAATTCAACACCGATAAAATTTCTATTTAATCTATAGCTTGCAATTGCAGAAGAACCGCTTCCTAGAAATGGATCTACTACTAAATCGCCCTCATTTGAAAGCAATCTTATAAAATGTTCGAATAATATAATTGGCTTTTGTGTTGGATGTTTACCTAATTTCTTTTCCCTAGCAGTCGTGACAGATGTTTCAATATAGTCTAGAACCAATTTACCTTTATTATTGAATGTTCTTGTTTTTGTTTTATAAGTAAAATATATCCAGCACTCATTTGAATTAACAAAATGTAAATTCATATTTCTAGGCATTGGATTTGTTTTGTGCCAAATTCCAGTGGTTTTATAATAAAAACCAAATTTATTTGCTATTTCAACAAGAGTTTCAACCCTTAATATTGACATAAAAACTATCATGGAAGCACCATTCTTAAGTATCCTACTTGATTCTTTAAAAACAATCTCATATGGTCTTTCCAATCATTAAAATCTAAATCATCCCAACCAGCAGCACCAAAAAAATTAGAACGCATTTTTTGTAAATTTGTATCTCTCCCGTTCATGAAATTCGCAATATTATATGGAGGATCTGTAATAATTAAATCAACCGTAGATGAGTCTAACTTCCTCAATTCTTCTATGCATTCTCCATTTATTATTTCAATCATTTTTAATACACTCCATAATTTCTGATATGTCGCAATCCAATGCATCACAAATTCTGAGCAAAATATCGGTAGTTACATTCTCACCATTCTTTAATTTATAAAATGTACTCCTACTTACATTTGCTTTTTCCATAAGCTCATTATGTTGCATATCTAAATCAATAAGAAGAAGTATTTATACAACAAATATAATAGAAAATTATAATAAACATCTAAAAAAAGGAATTAAGAAAAAAGAACAATTCCCTAATGAACAATCTCTAAACAGATATGTTTGTGTATCAGCATGTGAATATAACGTAAAATATGTAGGTATATCGCACTATGGCTTTAGTATGGCGAAAGAAGAATTAGAGAATATGATAGAAGAAATATATATATACTAGCTTTTATTCCCTTCTAGAGTTTAGATTTTTCTATGATTTTGTCAAGAACAAGGGCAAGCCTTCTTTGAATTCTTGACAAAATCTCTCGAAAAATCTTATTAAACTCTAAGAAATAAAAGCCATAAGAACTAATAAAATTATAAATAGTTAACTTTATTTAAAACCTCAGATTATGTTTACACAAAAATCTTGACACTGCCTTATCCTTCCTACGTCGATATAATTACTATTACATATTATTCTAACATACATCCTTATTTGTTTATATACATATTTTAAACTTTTACTAAATATTAAGAAAAAATGGAGTGACTCAAAAATCGTGATTTCTGAGAAATCAGTTTTGTCGAGTCACCCTCACAAAGGTTCTGGGTCTATAATAAATACGGCTAATATTTATTATCAACCGTATTTATTATAGACCCAGAAAAAACAGTAAACCTTTTTTGATTTACTGTTCTTGTATTAGTTATGTTTAATTGTTACTTCAATAAGCTGGTGTTTATTCCTATTTCTTACATAATTCGACTAAATGTTCAACAACATTTAATTTCCTCATTGTCATAGTTATTGAAAGCTGTTTTTCAAGATAATTAGTATTCAATCTTTTGGGACTTGCACCTCTTGGAAGATACAAATATAAACATTCAGAACCAATAATAAACTTTTCATCTCCAAAGTCTTTATTTTCCAGTTTTTTTAGTTCATCTTCTCCCATACTATCGTTAGTGAATACTAAATGTATTCTTGAAAAATCATAATTTTCATTAAACGGATTTTCCTCAATAGCTATCTGTAATTGATTTTTTTCTTTTATAATGACACTTAAATCTGCTCCTATTTCTTTAGCTATTGTGTCATGAATTAACTTTGCTGTTTTCCCTTTTGACAACTCTGTTTCCAAAATAACATTGCCACTTTGAATATAAGTCTTTACTTTTTTTAGTCCTACTTTTTCAAGTATCTCTACCAAAAATGACATTTTAGGTATTCTATTTTTTCCTGTCGGTGTTACTCCTCTCAATAGTGCAATTACTTCCATATTCTAAACCTCCAAATACTTTATACTTTTAAACAAGTTATATTATAGCATTTTTCAATCAAAATTTATAGGTCTAACTCGTTTCTCTTTACCTGTGTTAGTCGTTTTTCTTATTCCTGTAACTGCTCTATATTTGTAAAGTTTTGCAAATACTATTACGCTATATTATCCATATCATATAGTTTTCTATACTTATCATTTGTTGCGTATAGCTCACTATGTGTTCCATCCATCTCTATTTCTCCATCTTTAATGAATATTATTCTATCCATATATTCGATAGAGTTTAAATGATGGGTAATCCATACGATTGTTTTATCTTTACTAGATTCAAAAATTGTAGTTAATAATTCATGTTCAGTTTTTGGATCTAACCCTACAGTTGGTTCATCTAGTAGTAACAATTCATTATTTTGAATAATACTTCTAGCGAATGCTATACGTTGACGCTCTCCTCCAGAGAACCTACTTCCTGTTTCAAATACATTTGTATCTATTCCATCAGGAAGACTTTGTAATAGTTTAGACAACTGAGATTTTTCTAAACTTTCATTAATTTTATCTTCAATTTTATCTTCTTCTATTCCCGAATCTAAAAGTGAAAGTTTAAGATTTTCTCTAATCGTCATATCAAATAGATATGGTTTTTGGTTTAAAAGTGAAATCTCTGTACCTAACATTGTTTCTGTTGGTTTTTTATCAAGAACAATAATCTCACCTTGGTAATCTGTATATGTACCTGTTAATAATTTCACCAATGTAGATTTCCCTACACCACTTCTTCCTAATATTGCTACTTTCTCACCTTTCTTGATTGAAAGTGATAAATTATTTAAAATAGTTTTACCTTTCTCATATTCAAAAGTTAAGTTTTTGACATCAATAATATTTCCTTCAGAATTTTTTGCATCAGTTACTTCGACTTTTTCATTATCTTCTTGAGCATAAAATTCTTTTACTCTATTTATTGAAACTTCATATCCTGGAATGTGAGCTACTGCTTCACTCGTCATTACAGCCACACTAAGAACCGATAACACCATCATACAGAATGATGCAATATAGACATTTTCGATTACATTGTTAACTGTCATATTCCAACAACTATAAATCATTAAGAAAGCTGTGGCACCTGCAAGTAGGTTAACAAAGTTTTCTCTTAAGTGAACGAATGTTTTAATTTTTCTTTCACGTTTTAAAAGTTTTTGTTCTTTAACTTGGTAGTCATCCATGAATTCATTTACTTTATTAGAAGAAATCCAATCACTTAATCCAAAAATAGCACTAGTAAAATCACGATATAGGTTATATTTAGCTTCTTTCATAATTTGGAAATTTTTTCTTGTAATTGTAAGTGATGCGAATGGTACTACAAAAATTATAAATATTCCAAATAGTGTTGCTAATAGTGCATAATTCATATCATATCCAAACATTACTGTAATGAAAATTACATATAATACTAGTGAGATAATACTTGGGAATATTGTTTTTAGATAGATATTTTGCATATTTTCGATATCTTCAGAAATAATACCTAGTAAATCTCCAGATTTATATTCTTTTTTCAATTTTAATGCTTTAGGTTCTAATATTTTATATACCCTACTACGCATTTTTTCTATTATTCCTAAAACTAAATTGTGGCTAACTAGCCTTTGAATATAAGCAAATGTAGATTGCGCTAAAGAGAAGGTTCTCGTTAATACTGTAGGTACTTGTAACATTAGGATATTTCCTATTTGTAATGATGCCTTACTTATTAAGAATCCTGAAACATACATTAACGCAGCTCCACTAATAACAGACATTAATCCTAAAAAGACTACACCGCTCATCACACCTTTATTCTTTTTAAGTTCTTTTCTTATTATTGAATTATTGTTCACTATAGCTACCTCCTACTAGATTAGCTTTCAATTCTTCGAAACGTGGTGAATTTTTAAATTCGGCAACTTTCTCAAAATCACTAACCTTTCCTTGTTCTAGATTTAATACATAATCTACATTATTCAACCAGTGTAGTCTATGTGTAGCTATAATTACAGTTCTACCTTTAAATAATTCTAGTAGTTTTTCTTTAATTTCAAACTCTGTTTCTATATCCAGGTGACTTGTTGGTTCATCTAAAATGATTACTTCTCTATTACTAATTAAGGCTCTGGCAATAGCAATACGTTGTGCTTGACCTCCACTTAATTCTTGACCACCTTCTCCAATATTAGTGTCATAACCTTGTGGTAATGTAGAGATAAATTTATCTAAACCTACTAACTTACTAATTTCTTTTAAGTGATTATCACTTATATTTTCGTTAGAATAGAATAATATGTTATTGCGAATTGTATCCGGGAAAATATAAGGGAATTGTGATATATATGAGATGTTATTCGACCAGTGAACATTTTTTAAATTTGTAACTTCATCATTAATTAATATCTCACCTTCACTCTGTTCATTAAAACCAGATAGCAATGAGATTAATGAAGTTTTTCCACTTCCACTTTGTCCTACAAGACAAATCTTTTCACCTTTGTTTACCGATAAAGTGATATTATCAAGAATTTTCTTATCATCTTTTATTAATCCTACATTTTGTAGTTTTATACTTTCTACATTCTCGATAGATGATTTCTGAGATTTATTTTTCTCATTATCCACTATCATTCGATTAATATCTTCATAAGCCATTTGACCATCTAGTGTTGCATGATAGTCTGTCGCAGCTTGTTTCATTGGAAGGAAAAACTCTGGTGCTATTAACAATACAGTTAGCGATGGTAATAATACCGTATCACCATCTAATAATAGAATCCCTAATCTCACTGCTAAAAGTGCAATTGCGATTGTTGTTAAGAAATCTAGTGCAAAGCTGTTTAAAAATGCTACACTTAGTGTTTTCATAGTACTTTGACGATATTCTTTATTTTTCTTTTCCATTATAGGTAAGTAGTTTTTACTTACCCCTAAGAATTTAAGAGTCTCCACCCCTCGAATCGTATCAATAAAGTTGTTAGATAATGCCCTATATTTTTTATACTGTCTATTCGCCATATCTCTAGCGTTAATTCCAAGTAGTATCATAAAAATAACTATAACAGGAATTACAGATATTATCATTAAGGCAGAGACATAATCTGTATAAAATATAAATATAACTACTAAGGTTGGGATAATAGCTCCACGGATTTGTTTTGATACGTTTAATTCAAAATACTGTTTTACTTTTCCTATTCCATCAATAGCTAGGGTTACTAACTTCCCTGATCCTTCTCTTGATGTGAAATCAGGTCCTAAATCAAAGTAACTCTGAAGTAATTTTCTTCTGAGTTCTGTTTCAAACTTGATTGCATGATTTTCTGTAAAATATTGTTGTAAGTGTAAGAACACTATTCTAAAAATAAAACCTATTAAAAAAAGAACACTATCTCTTACTACGTTATCAAAATTTTTATCAAAAAGTCCCACTATGGCTTTTGCTAAAAAAGCAGCTTGTATAATTATACAAGCTGCTTCGAATATTGATAATATTAATAGTGTCAATGTAAGACTTTTTTTAACAGGAAGTTTTAATTTTGCTTCCTTTTTTTTCATTGACTAATACTCCAATTCATCTTCTTTAGTTAGTCGTTTTCTAAAAATAGAATATGACCAAACTTGGTATCCTAAAACGAATGGCAATAGGAATAATGCAACTATTGTCATAAGTCTTAGAGTGTATACTCCACTCGCAGCATCATAAATAAATAGTGATTGACTAACATCATTACTGTTTATTATAGCACGTGGGAACATACCTGCGAAGACACTTAGAGTTAGGAACGCTAATGTTCCTGATGTACTTAAGAACGCACCTAAGTCACGACCTTTAAAGTTTAAAACAAATGATAACACGAATAATGCTACCGCTACTAATGCTAATACTAAACCAACATAGTAGTTTGTTGTAAAGATATCTGTTTTAAATAATGCCCAAATAGCAAATACTAATGTTACTACTGCAGCAAATGGGAATAATAATGCAGATGTTGCACGAGCTGCATTTCTTAATTCTCCTGTAGTTTTAAGAGCTAAGAATTGAGCACCGTGAACTAACATTAGAAGTAACATCATTATTCCTCCAAGGATAGTAAATGGAGATAATAATCCTAAGAAACCATCAACTAAGTTTTTCTTAGCGTCAAGGTTTGCTCCTGTCATGAAGTTAGCTACTGCAACTCCCCATAATACTGGTGGAAGTAAGCTACCTACAAACATTGCTATATCGAATGATTTAATCCAAGTTCTATTATTACCTAATTTACCTCTAAATTCAAATGATACGCCTCGTAAGATTAACGCTACTAACATTAATACAAATGCGATATAGTACCCACTGAATAATTTACCATACCAGATAGGGAAAGCTGCGAACATCGCTCCACCACCAGTTAATAGCCAAACTTCGTTTGCATCCCAGAAAGGACCGATTGTATTGAAGTAAACACGTTTTTCTTCATCGTTTTTACCTAATACTTGAGCTAGTACTCCAACTCCGAAGTCATATCCTTCTAATACGAAGAATCCTGTAAATAGTATTGTAATAAGTAAGAACCAAATATTTGGTAAAGCTACTGACCAATCCATACTATGCTACCTCCTTCACAGTTGTTTCTTTTTTATTCATTGTATATCTAAATGCGATAAATTGTGCAATACCTAAGATAGTATATAATACACAGAATACTAATAGTGAGAATAATACTGATGCTCCAGAGTTTGGTGAAACTCCTGACTCAGTAGCCATTACTCCGAAGATTAAGAACGGTTGACGTCCCATCTCAGCCATAATCCAACCACAAGCAGTAGCAACTTCAGCTACTAATAAAGTCCATGGCATAAGTTGTAAGAACCAACGTTTCTTAGTTTCTGTTCCCTTGAATGAATATATTGTTCCAAGTAATGCCATTAAGATTAAGATACCTACAGAACCAGACATAACTCTGAATGAGTAATAAATTGTTGGTACATGCGGTGTATAATCGATGTGTTTTCCAACTACTGGATAGTATTTTTCATCCATTTCTTTTTGAAGAGATTTCATACCTTTTAGGCTTCCTTCAAACTTGTCGTATGCTAAGAAACTTAACATACCAGGAACTTCAAGGTAATGTTCTGCTTTTTGTTGTTTTTGATCGATTGTTGCTAAAACTGAGAATGGTGCTGAATTTCCAGTATCTTCATATAGAGCTTCAGCAGCTGCAACTTTCATAGGGTATTCTCTTACTAAATATTGCATTTGAGAGTGTCCTGTCCAAAATAATCCTAATGAACCGATTAAAGCAGCTATGATAGAAACTCTAAATGCTTTTCTGAACATTGGAACTGATTGATTACGAACCATTTTCCAAGATGCAATACCTGCAATTGTGAATGCCCCAACTGTTAACGCCATTGTTACTACGTGAGGGAATTGGTTCCATAAATATGGGTTTTTAATGATTGCAAAGAAGTCAATCATTTCTGCTTTTTTACCAATTACGCTGTTCTCAACATATTTAACACCTACTGGGTGTTGCATGAATGAGTTAGCTGATAAAATCCAGAACGCTGACATAAGTGTTCCTATACTTACTAACCAAATACACATTGCGTGTAATTTTTTGTTGATTTTCTCCCAAGAGAAAATCCAAATACCGATAAATGTAGACTCAAGATAGAATGCAAGTAATGCTTCTACCGCAAGTGATGGTCCAAAAACATCCCCTACGAATGAAGAATATTCAGACCAGTTCATACCAAATTGGAACTCTTGAAGAATACCTGTAACAACCCCAACAGCAAAGTTAATTAGGAATAAGTGCCCAAAGAACTTCGTAATTCTTTTGTAATGCTCATCGCCAGTTTTAACATAAATACTTTCAAAAATTGCGATTAAGAACACCATACCTATAGTAATAGGTACAAAGAAGAAGTGGAACACTGTTGTTGCTGCGAATTGTATCCTTGCAAGTAATAGTGGATCCAACATAGATATACCTCCTTATATGTGTTAGTTTATATTTAATTGTAAATATTATATTATTATTGTATAACATAGTTTTTATTATGGCAAAACAAAAATGATAAAAAGTAGTACTTTTCCTACATTTTACCATTTTTCGTTCACAATTTGTTCACAATTTGCGATAAATTGTATTTTATCACGTAGTAGAACATTTTATTTTTTAATTTTTTTTTTATTTTAACTGTGTGTTACTCCCAACAATAGACTAACAATTAAAATCACAAGTACTAAAATACAAATCCTTACAAATTTGTAATCTTTTTCTTCAATATAGACATACAGTAATCCTAATATACGTAGAACAGGTGTCAATATTAAAAGAAAAATACCAAACATTAAATATGAATAATAATTAAATGATACTAAACCTCTTAGCATTTCTTTAAAAGTATATCTCTCTACCGTTAATACTCCATCTGCCCCTTGAATGAAGCTAAGTATTATACCTGTTATAATAAAGAATGAGCTTACAAAAACTCCTGTTTTTATAATATTTGCAATTACTATATTTATATCTCTTTTTTCATTCATATTAAAGTACCCCCAGACCTTTTAGTAACATATTGACAATCGTAAATAATAAAATTGGAAGGAAAATATAACGAATATATTTTGCATCTAATCTTTGCATTACTTTCGCTCCAGTTCTTGATCCAATCAGCGTTCCTATTGCTATTGGTGCTGCTACTGCTGGATTAATAGTTCCGTTAAAGAAATATATTAATGCACTAGCTGTTGCTGTAACTCCCATCATAAAGTTACTTGTTGCAGTACTTACTTTTATCGGAAGTTTCATATAAGTGTCTAAGGCAACTACTTTAAATGCTCCACTACCAATTCCAAGTAATCCACTAGCAAATCCAGCTCCAAACATTACTAACGAACCTTGTGGCACATTTGTAACATTATAGTCAATTGTTTTGTCTATCGCTTTATCGTAATATGATGAATTAAGCTTATATTTTTCTGCATATTTATCATTCTCTACTATTTCTTCTTTTTTAACTTTTGTTATTAGTCCTGTTTTTTTCAACATACCATAAAAAGAATTCAATAGTATTAATGAGAAGAAGATATATAATAATTTAGATGAAAATACTCCAGCCATAAGTGCTCCTACTACACCTCCTGCTGTAGTAAATACTTCTAAAAGCATACCTACTCGCATATTACTAACATGATCTTTTACGAATGCTATCGCTGATCCACTACTTGTTGCGATAACCGCAACAATACTTGCTCCAATAGCGTATTTAATATCAAATCCAAATAATATTGTTAATGCAGGTGTGATAATGATTCCACCACCTAACCCTACTAAAGAGCCTAAGAAACCTGCAAGAACAGCTATCAACATAAATTGTAATATTTCTACCATTGTTTCTCCTTAATCTTTTGAGTACATTACTAGAACAATATTATTAACTTCTAATCTTATGTCCTCTTTACTTTTAAATTCGTTACTAGTAGCATTCGGACGATTTAATGTCAGCATTAGATCATTAACTTCATATTTAGAATTTTTTATTGTCATTAAAGTATCTTCATAAATAGGTACTATTGAGAAATACTTGTATCCTTCTATATTCTCAAAGATATTCAGACCTTTTTTAGCTACTGTAATAATATTATTATCATCTATTATTCTAATTTTTATATGATGATATTTCTTATTATTTAGTAAAAGTATATTACCAAAAAAGTGGTCAAGTCTTCTTCCAGTAGCACCATAAATATCTATTACTTCAATCTCTTCAAATAATTCCAATATATTTTCTAACGCAAATTCTGCATCTGTTAAATCTTCACTACTTTTCACTTTAAAGTACTTTGATTTTTCTTCAACCTCTCTTCTTTGCTCAAGAGTAATTGAATCAAAATCTCCGCAACTTAATATCGGATTAACTCCATTATTAAGTAAGTACAATGCGCCTTTATCTACTCCACACCATAAGTTAGATGAAGGGATTTCCTTTGGAAATACTCCACCTAACATTATGTTTATTTTTTTCATATTCATTATTTTAACAACTCACCTAATGTTTTTTCTTTGTCGCTTGCTCCAAATAAGAATGAACCACAAACTAATAAGTCTGCACCTTTATCTCTACAAGCTTTTGATGTTTCTGTATTTATTCCACCATCTACTTCTATTAAGAAGTTATAATTTTTTTCTTCTCTAAGTTTTGCTAGTTCTTCGATCTTTTCTAGCATCTCAGGAATGAATTTTTGTCCACCAAATCCTGGATTTACAGTCATAATTAAAACATAATCTAATTTTGGTAATAGGTATTTAATACTCTCGATTGGGGTTTGCGGATTTAGTACAATACCAGCTTTTTTACCATTGTTTTTAATTACTTGAATAACTCTATCTGCATGATTAGTAGCTTCGATGTGGAATGATACCATATCACAACCTACTTTACAAAATTGTTCAACGTAGTTTTCTGGATTTGCAATCATAAGATGACAATCAAAAACTTTATCTGTTTTAGGACGGATTGATTCAATTATTGGGAATCCAAATGATATATTTGGTACAAAGTTTCCATCCATTACATCGATGTGAAACATATCAATACCAATACTTTCTAATTCTTTAATATCTTTTTCTAAATTAGCAAAATCTGCTGATAAAATTGAAGGTAATATTTTTTTCATCTTATCTCTCCTTTATATATTTTCTCTTTTGATTTTGTTTTTCCGTAAATAATACTTTGTAGTCGTCATATCGACTTTCAAGTATTTCTTTACTTTCTACCGCTTCTTTAACTCCACATTGAATCTCTTCCATGTGATTACACGGTTTAAATTTACAATCATAATCGTTAAATTCTCTAAATAAATATTGTAAATCTTCTTTTTCGATAAATGTAATATCAAGTGAAGAGAATCCTGGAGTATCTGCGATATAGAAATCATCGATTTGATAAAATTCCGTATGTCTCGTAGTATGACGTCCTCGTCCAAGATGTTTAGAAATTTCCCCAGTTTCAATATCTAAATGTTCTGCAAGCTTATTAATAAACGTAGATTTTCCTGCTCCAGATTGGCCTGAAATAGCTACATACTTCCCTGAAATAACTTGTTTTAATTTTTCAATATCCTCATCGGAGTTTGTCAATACTTGATATCCTATTTCATAGTAATAGTTCATTATTTCTTTCATTTTATTAAGCTCTTCATCACTTAATAAATCCAGCTTTGTAAAAATAATAATGATATCTACATTACTATTTTCATTTAAACAAATCGTTTTATTCAATAACTTACTAGAAAACTCAGGATCTTTTACCGATACTACAATAATACTGTAATCTATATTTGCTACCTTAGGTCGTAGTAATTCATTTTTTCTTTCTAATATTTCTACAACATATCCTGTGTTATTATCACTTAATTGAATTTTCACATCATCTCCTACTAACGGCGTGATGTTCTCATTTCTGAAATTTCCTCGTGCACGACAAGTAATCACCTCGCCAGAACAATCCACATAATAAAATCCACTAAGTGCTTTTAAAATTTTTCCTTCTTTAGTCATGTTCCTCCTATACCTCTACGGTAATAATATAAACTATTTATTTAGTTTTTCTTTTATCTCTGCTTTAGTTTTTTCTGCTAATCTCAACATTTCAATAGAGTGTTCTTCTGAAAGTTTTGTCATCGTATCTCCAGATACCATCCTTGCTACCTCTGCAATCTTTTGTTCTTCAGTCAACTCTCTAATAACTGTTAATGTTCTCTTATCAATGATTTCTTTACTGATTAGTAAGTTAGTATCCGCCAAAGCTGTTGTTTGCGGTAGGTGTGAAATACACAGTACTTGTGAACCTACTCCTAATTGATACATCTTTTCAGCCATTCGTTGCGATACTCTTCCACTTACTCCAGTATCGATTTCATCAAAGATAATTGAAGTAGCTTCTATACTTCTTGAAAATATTATTTTTAGTGCTAACATCACCCTAGAAAGTTCTCCACCTGAGGCAACTTTAGATAATGATTTTAATGGTTCTCCTAAGTTAGCGCTAATCAAAATCTTAACATCGTCTTTCCCTGATGATGAAAATTCTTTTTCTTTAAAATCAACTTTGATTGTACTTTTTTCCATATATAAGAATTTCAACTCATCTTGGATAAGTTTTTCTAATTTTAAAGCTGTATCTTTTCTTAAAGAACTTAACTCTTCAGCTAAAACTGTCAATTCTTCTTCTATCTTCTTGCTTTCTTCGAGATAATTTTCGAAGTTTTCTTCGTAATTTTCTAACTCATCTAATTCTTCTTTAATAGTTTCTGTGAAAACTATTAGTTCATTTAATGGTTTTGAATATTTTTTCTCTAAAGTTTTTATCTTATCTAATCTATAGATTAATCTATCTAATTTTTCTTCATCATATTCGATAACATCAGTATAACTAGATACTTCATATTTCAAATCATCTAAGATATAGTATAAATTTGTAATTTCTTCATACTTTTCTTCAAAGTTTGAGTTATATCTAGTTAACTCTCCTAGATTGGATCTGATTTCTGCTAGTTTAGAAATAACCCCGTACTCTCCATCGATTCCTTCTGTTATGCTATGAGCAAGGTTATTTACCTTCTCAAAGTTCTCCAGATAGTCAATATCTTTTTCAAGATCTAAGTCTTCATCTTTTTTTAGTTTCATCTGACTTAATTCTTTATATTGGAATTTCAAGAAATCTACTTTTTGAAGCACATCACTTTCCTGTTGTTTTAAGTTATCAATTTTTTCTTTAATAATTTGATATTCTTTATACTTTTCTTTGTATTTTAAATACACAGGTTGTATTTTTTCACGATTAAATGAATCTACTAAATTAAGATGATTTTTCTCTACTAATAGAACTTGATTATCGTGTTGCTCATGAATATCTAATAAATGAGCAGCTACTTTTTTTAATGTTGATAGGTTAACTATAGTTCCATTTATTCGACAAACACTCTTTCCACTACTATAAATATCGCGACGAACTACTATTACCTCATCTTCTAAATCCAAGTCTAATTCATTAAAAATTTCCTTAACTTCTTTGCTTTTAGGAAAATCAAATACCCCTTCTACGCTAGCCTTATCTTCACCATATCGAATATAAGAAGTTGAGGTCCTTTGACCTGACAATTGCGAAATTGCCGCTAGAATCATCGATTTCCCTGCACCAGTTTCTCCACTTAAGACAGTTAAACCATTTTTTAGTTCTATTGTAGCTTTTTCTATTATTCCAAATTGCTTAATATTTAACTGAATTAACATTGGCTCCTCCTCTATTTAAAGTGATTATGAGCATTGTTTACGATATGCTCGATATTTATATTTTTATTTTCTACTTCTTTAGTTGCATTGTATTTTAATGTCATTAGGAATTCGATATTCCCTTCACCTCCTGTTATCGGAGAGTAAGATAGGTTTGTCATACTAAAACCAACACTATTGGCTAAAAGTAATACTTTTTCAACTACTTCAAGTTGAACTTTTTTATCTCGAACGATTCCACCTTTTCCTACCTTATCTTTTCCAGCTTCGAATTGTGGTTTTACAAGAGCACAAACTTCTCCACCATCTTTTATAATTTCTGCAAGATTCGGTAGTATTAATGATAATGAAATAAATGAAACATCGATTGATGCTATATCTATTTCATATACATCAAAGTCTTCTTTTACTGAATGTCTAAAGTTAGTTTGTTCCATTACTTTTACACGTTCATCATTACGTAATTTCCAAACTAGTTGATTTGTCCCAACATCTAATGCATAGACGAATTTTGCTCCATTTTGCAAAGCACAATCCGTAAATCCACCAGTTGAAGAACCAATATCAATCATCACCTTATCCTTAACATCGAAGTTCAGTTCATTTATTGCTTTTTCTAATTTAAGTCCCCCACGACTTACGTAAGGCATCTGTTTACCTTTAATTCTAAGTTCAGCAGTTGATTCAACTTTTTCTCCCGCTTTGTCGATTCTAATATTATCGTTATAAACAATCCCAGCCATAATAGCTCGTTTTGCTTTTTCACGTGATTCGAATAATCCTTGACTTACACAAAGGACATCAGCTCTCTCTTTTGCCATAATTACCTCTTTTTTGTTTACTAAGTCTGTGATTTTCTATATTTTTACTAATATCAAAAATAGCACAGGCTTTCTTTTTAATTTTACCATAATAATAACTTTTTATCTATGAGAACGGCGTGTTTATATATACTTTGTCAATATAATTTATGATTATATACGTAATTTAATTTCTAAGTACTCTAGAGCCTTGATACACTTGACTTTTTAAAAATACTCTCCGAAAACTCTCCGAAGTTAGAGGAAAAAACCTATTTTTTGGTGAAAATCATTTTAGGAACTGAAAAGCAAAATAGAAATAATTTAAGATGAAATAATATATTTTAAAGGATATGTTATAATATCTATTGTAAGGAGGTTTATTTCATGAAATATAGATATTATTCAGTATTTACACAAGAAAAAGATTATATAGATATAACATTTCCCGATTTAAAAGGTTGTATTACTTTTGGTGATAATTTAGAACAAGCATTACACATGAGCAAAGAAGCTCTAGAGGGTTATTTATTAGTATTAGAAGATGAAAAAATGAGTATACCTAAACCCAGTACATATCAAGAGTTACAAGCTAAATTAAATGACAATCAACAATTACAATTAATTAGTGTTGATACTGATTTTATTAGACGTAGAGAAGAAAATAAAGCAGTAAGTAACTTAGAGATATAGTAAGATAAAAAAAGCAGTAGAATAAATCTACTGTTTTTATTTTAGTTAAACTAATATAGGTTGGTGCATTTTGCACTAACCTTATTTTTAAAGTTGGTGTATTCATCACAAACAAATAACATGTTTAACCCCCATTTATCTTTTTTATGCTCTCTACTCTCCATATAAAACTAGTAATCATACAAGGTACATTGATTATACTGGAGTATACAAAAGCTTGCTTATTCTATGTAGTTTTAGTAAAAGGTATCTATCTTTAAAGAATATCTAACTAAGAATTATAAAAGTACAGATATTCAAGGGAAGTAATATTATATGGTGGTAATTGTGTACACTACATTATTGCTAGAGATAGCTAAGTATATATACTAATATCATATACAAGTAATTAAGATTATGTATAGATATCTAAGTTAGGTTGATTAATCGTATCAGATACTAGAGGATAAGCAACACTAATATATATTCATTCGGTTATATCATATCACTATATATTCATAGATAGCTAACTAATGTAGATTGATATGTACTATACTGTTGGGCTTATTCCAGTTACCTAATCACCTTATACCATAAGGCTATATAGCTAATACAAGTATCATGATTGAATAGGTTTGTTGTAAGTGATAGATATATCAAGTAAGTAGTAACAATGAACTAAGATATAAAGATAGTATGAAGTAGATTAGATTAATATGTTATCAATGAATGTAATATGATTATGAAAAGAATAAATAAAAGATTAAATGATTTAAACAAAAGAATAAATATAATTAATTTAATTGTTATTAGCTTTGAAGATGGAAAGATAGAAAGATACAAAGGCATGAGCCAAGATAAGACTTTAAGATAGCATAAAGATATATTACTACATAAGGTACATGGTATTCTTCCCTTAATTGAGAAGACCGCCCCCCCCTATAAAAAATCTCAAAAAATAAAAAATCTTAAAGACCAACCTGCCCTCATTCATTCACAATGGCACGAACTCGTTAACCATTATTGGAAAAATCAAGACAAAAAAAAGAAGCTCTCATTTAATTTTGAGAAGTCTTCTAATTTTTGCTAAACTTATTTCTACAGCAATTATAAACCATTAAAATTAAAAAATCAATAGTTATTTTTCCTTGAAATTCATCATAAAAAAATATAGAAAAATGTAGCTAAAAATACTTACTATAAATTTAATAAAAAAAGAAAAACGTTAAGCACGGGCATGCTAAACGTTTAAAAAAGTAATTTAGTTACTTGGGGCATGGCAACCATGCTCCACCTATATAGATATTATACAATATATTTTTATAAAATAAAAGTAAAAATGTAGTTAAAAAAAAGAAAAACGCTAAGGGGGGCGACCCAAAGCGTAAAAAATAAGCATATATCTGCAAAGATAGGCGTCCTGTACCGTCCATCTTTCTTAAAATCATTATATCACATACTGTTGTAAATTTAAAATAATATGTAATCACAAAATAAAAAAAGTTTAGTGCGACCAACACTAAACTAAAGTAACTTTATATTGTAAATTAAAGGGGCGTGTTCCTCACGCTCCAACCTTTTCAATCATTATATCATAGCAATACATAGCAAGTAAAACAATATACTAGAAATATTCAAAATTCTTGTAAGCTACTTTAATTTAAAATAAAAAAACAGATAGCAAAATACTACCTGTTATCTCATTTATTTATAGAACTACTGGCACTTATTTTATGTGTTTTTGTCTCCGAAAACTCTCCGAACTCTCTCCGAAAAGTCTTAAAATTTGATATCGTATAGAAATCTACTTACTTAATAAAATGCTTTTATATTAATGCTTAGAAGTGTTTTAAGATGTAATCTATATTAGTACTTTTAAATTCATTTTTTAAACATAAAAGGGCAACTTATGAAACTAGTCTTTCTAAGTTGCCCTTATGAATTTTATTCTATTTTACTTTTTTTATATTCCAAATGTCTTTTGCATATTCTTCTACTGATCTGTCTGCAGAGAAGATTCCAGCGTTAGCTGTATTAACTAAGCTCATTTGGCCCCATTTTTCTTTATCTTGATATGCTTGAGCTACTTTTTCTTGAGCTGCAACATAGCTTTCAAAGTCTGCTAGACACATGTAATTATCTTGTGTTAATAAATAATCTACGATAAAGTTGAAGTTCATCCCACCAACAGTCATTGTTCTAATGAAATCTAGTGTTTCTTTAATCTTCACTGAACTATTGTAGTATTCCCATGGTTTGTACCCTTGTGCATTTAACTCATCTACTTCTGGTGTTTCTAAACCGAAGATAAAAATATTGTCATCTCCTACCGCTTCATGAATTTCCACATTTGCTCCATCAAGTGTTCCTAATGTTAATGCACCGTTTAGCATTAGTTTCATATTACCTGTTCCACTTGCTTCCTTACCAGCTTGTGAAATTTGTTCACTAATATCAGCTGCAGGAATAATTTTTTCAGCAAGAGTAACTTTGTAATCCGGTAAAAATACAACTTTAATGTATTGACGAACTAATTCATCACATTCAATCATTTGAGAGATTGAGTGGATAAATTTGATGATATTTTTAGCCATTTGATATCCAGATGAAGCTTTTGCAGCGAAGATAAATGTTCTTGGCACTGGACGTAAATCATTGTACTTAATTTCACGGTATAAGTATACAATGTGTAAAGCATTAAGTAATTGACGTTTATATTCATGTAGTCTCTTAACTTGAACATCAAAGACAGAGTCTGGATTTACAGTTATACCTGTAGTATTTTGAATATATGTAGCAAGTTGTTCTTTTTTTACTTTTTTAATTTCTTGTAGTTTTGCAACAACTTTCTTATCGTTTTTATAGTCATTTAACTTACTGATTTTAGATAAATCTTTAACAAAATCATCACCAATTAAATCTTTAAGATAAGTTGCTAACTCAGGGTTTGCTTGTCCTAACCATCTACGGTGAGCTATACCATTCGTAACATTACCGAATTTTGTTGGATATAATTCGTTAAATGATCTAAATGTTGATTCAACTAGAATATCACTGTGTAATTTTGATACACCATTAACGTTATGACTTCCCACTATTGATAAGTTAGCCATTCTGATTTGATTATCATATATAATTGCAGTCTCTGCTAATGAATAATCTTTACCTTGATCGATTACCCACTGGCAGAATCGTTTGTTAATTTCTTCGATAATTGAGTAAATACGTGGTAATAATGGTTTGAATAAATCAACAGACCATTTTTCTAAAGCTTCTGCCATGATTGTATGGTTTGTGTAGGCAAAAGTCTTAGTGGTAATTTCCCAAGCTTTGTCCCAAGAATATCCATATTCATCAAGTAATAATCTCATTAATTCGGGAACTCCCATCGCTGGGTGTGTATCGTTAATGTGTAACGCAACATGCTCACTTAAGTTTTCTAATGTTCCAAATTCATTGTAATGATTTTTTACTAGTTGTTGTAGAGATGCACTAATAAAGAAATACTGCTGTTTTATACGTAATTCCTTACCTTCATTTGTGCTATCTGCTGGATATAATAATTTAGAAATTGATGAGGCAATTGCTTCTGCTTCTGAAGACTTAGAATATTCTCCACGCTCGAATAATTTCATATTAAAACCTGTTTTAGCTTTAGCTTCCCAAAGACGTAATGTATTTACAGTTTTAGTTTTATATCCAGAGATTAATAAATCATATGGTTCCGCTTGGATTGAAGTATAATCTTTGTGCTCAACTTTAAATCCATTTTCAGTCATTTTTTCTTCTACATGACCGTAGAATCTCACTTCAATTTCTTCATCATTTCTATAAACAAGACCGTATTTTCCTAAGTCTAACCAGTAATCTGGAAATTCTTGTTGCCAACCATTATTGATAACTTGTTTGAAGATTCCATATTCATAAAGAATAGAAAAACCTGTTACTGGGTAATCACTACTAGTTAAAGCATCTAAATAGCACGAAGCTAATCTTCCAAGCCCTCCATTACCTAAACCTGGATCTGGTTCTATATCATAGATTTCATCAAGATTAAAATTATTTTTTTCTAAATACTCTTTAGTTTCTTTCTCTAATCCTAGATTAAATAGGTTATTTCTTAAAGTTCTACCTACTAAAAACTCCATCGACATGTAATAAGCACGTTTTTGCTTTGTTTTTTTCAATTCTTGTTCGTAAGCAAATTTTTTCTCAGATAATTTTTCTCTTACCGTACTCATTAATGCTTCGTAAACTTGTCGTTTACTCGCTGCTGCTATAGTAATCCCAAATTGTCTTTTTAAATACTTCTCTATTCTTTGTTCAAATTCTTGATTTTTCATTATTCTCTCCTACAAACTAGTTAACTAGACTATTTCATTATACATATCTATATATTGTAAAGCTGATTTTTTCCAACTTACATCTTCTTTTATTGCATTTTTCATAATTTTATTCCAAATATGACGTTCTTGATAGTAGCAATATGTAGCTCTATAAACAGCATCCAGCATATCATAAGCATCAAAGCTTTCAAATGTAAATCCTGTTCCAGACTTACCATCAAATGGTTCTACCGTATCTCTTAAACCACCTACTCTATGAACAATCGGCACTGTAGCATATCTCATTGAAATTAATTGAGATAAACCACATGGTTCAGTTTTAGACGGCATTAAGAACATATCGCATGAACTATATACTTTGGAAGATACTTCTGATGAAAACATAATTAAACTTCTGACTTTATCATGACGACGGTATTCTAATGAACGTAGTGCATCCTCATAATGACGATCTCCTGTTCCTAAAATAACCAACTGTGCTCCAGTTTTTAAAATCTCATCCGCTACATGCAAAACTAAGTCTATACCTTTTTGGTGAGTTAATCTTGTGACCATTCCAATCATAGGAATATTTTCATTCACTTCTAAAGCTAATTCTTCTTGGAATTTTAATTTGTTCTCTACTTTATTTTTTAATGTTTTAATATCGAAGTTTTTGAAAATTAATTTATCAGTTTTTGAATTAAATTTATCAGTATCTAATCCATTAATTATACCGTGAAGTTTCCCTTGTTCTACTCTTAAAATATCATCTAAGCCATACGAGAAGTATGGGTCTAATATTTCATGAGCGTATGTTTCACTTACAGTATTTATTCTATCAGCTAATTGAATAGCACCTTTTAATAGATTTAAATCTCCTTTGTAGATTAGGGCATCAAAATACTTATTATCTAACCCAAATAAGTTACCCATTTCATAAGGATTGAATTTACCTTGGAATTCAATATTATGAATTGAAATTACACTTTTAATATCTTGATAGAATCCTTCTCCTCTAGCTTTAAGATCATCTAAATAAATAATCGATAATGCAGCATGCCAGTCATTAGCATTAACCACATCTGGTCTATAATCAATATGCGGTAATATCTCTAAAGCTGCTTTGGAGAAGAAAGCGAATCTCTCTCCATCATCATCTTGACCGTAGACACTGTCTCTATTGAAATATTGTTCATTATCGATGAAGTAATAAGTTACCCCGTTTACCACAGTCTCAAATATTCCACAGTAAACTGTTCTCCAGCCTAAATTAATAAAAATATGTTGTCTATATTTTAAATCGTACTTATCTCTGTCTATTGAAGAATACAACGGCAGTACAACCCTTGCTTCTACATTTTCATCTTGAAGAGCTTTTGGCAATGAGCCTATAACATCACCTAGCCCACCAACTTTTACAAATGGTGCCGCTTCAGCTGCCACGAATAAAATTTTCATTATATTTCTCCTTATTCGTAATTTACTTCCATACTAAAAGGGTTAGTTTTAGAGGGAGTCTATCTGTATATTATACTCTTTTTTCTTTTGAAAATCGAAAGTTTTACAAATCTCTCCTACATTTTAATCTAACCCTTTTTTTTTATTATTCTACTACTTTACCTTTTTCTACAATAACTTGGCAGTTTTCTGTTCCTTTTAATTCAACTTTCTCTGAAACTACTGCATATTTATCTAGAATTACACAATCTAAGTATGCTGATTTTTTAATCACACAATTCGGCAGTACTATTGAGTTTTTAATTACTGCTCCTTCCTCAACTACAACATCTCTAAAGAGTATACTACTTTCTACAATCCCATTAATTTCACAACCATCACCTAATATAGAATTCTTAACAATTGCTCCGTCTCCATATGTAGTTGGCACACTATCTGCTACTCTTGTTAGAATATCTGTTCCTGATAAGAACAATTCATTTAACTTATCTGGATTTAATAAATCACGGTTGAAATTATAGTATTCTTGGACACTATTAATTGTTCTATTGTAATTCTTAATTTCATATCCATAAACATTTAAACGATGGAAATTCTTAGTAATAAAGTCTAATAGAAGATCTTGCCATCCTAGTGTTGTCCCTTTTTTAACTAATTCTTTAAACATTTGTTTAGACATAACATAAATCTTAACCTGAGTTGGACATACTTGCTCAAAACCATCATAATGATATAAACTATCGTATACTCTATTTTTATCATCAAAAATTATTTGAGATTCTCTTTGCTGAGGTTTTCTATAGGTGTAAGCTAGAGTTATATCTGCATTTGTAGTTTTATGATATTTTACCATATCTTTAAAATCTATGTTACCCACAATATTTCCATCAGCTAGAATACAGTACTCTTCTAATAGTGTATCCGCATATTTCGAAGCATCCCCTAATGCTTCAATTTTGTTTTGAGCCACACGATTTGAGTGATGATTTGACATTGGAGTTATAAACTTCAAACCACTATTTTTTCTATTTAAGTCCCAGTCTTTTCCCCAACTTAAATGATCCATTAATGATTTATAGTGATAATTTGTTACTACTGCTATATTTGATACTTCAGCTTTTACTAACGAAGATAACATGAAATCAATCATTCTATATCTTGATGCAACTGCTAAAGATGCTAGTGTTCTATTTCTAACTAATCCTTGCAAATCATCATTACGATAGTTATCTGCAAACAATACACAAAACGCATTTACCATATTATTTTCCCTCTACTTTCCTATTATCCTTTACAACTTCATCTCTACCGATTACCGTTATTTGTTCTTTTCCTAAGGTAATGTCTCTGTGGCCAACTTCTACATTTTCTTTAACTATCGAACCTTCAGCAATAATCGAATTATAAACTTTAGCACCTTTTTCTATTAGAACATCTTTCATTATTATGCTTCCAACTATCTCTGCTCCTTCTTCGATTCTAACACCTGAAGAAATAATAGACTCAGAAACAGTACCATAAACAGCAGTACCATCAGAAATCATTGAATTTTTAACATTTGCACTATGACCCAAGTATTGAGGCATAGCCCCTTCATGACGATAATAAATTCTCCATAGTCTATCATCAATATTGAAGTTTTCTTTATTTTTAATAAGGTCCATATTAGCTTCCCACAAGCTTTCTATTGTTCCCACATCTTTCCAATATCCGTAGAATGGATAAGCATATATATTTTTACCCTCATTTAACATCATTGGAATAATATTTTTACCGAAGTCTTTCTCACTATCTTGATTCTCTTCATCTCGAATCAAGTATTCTCTTAGTTGTTGCCAACTAAAGATATAAATTCCCATAGAGGCTTTTGTTGATATCGGATTTTCTGGTTTTTCTAGAAACTCAGTTACTTTTAAATCTGAATTTGTATTCAAAATTCCAAAACGACTAGCTTCTTCGATAGGAACATTAATATGTGCAATTGTTAAATCTGCTCCTTTTTGTTTATGGAAATCTAACATTTCTTTGTAATTCATTTTGTAAATATGATCTCCTGATAAGATAAGTACGTATTCAGGATTATATTGCTCTATATATTTGATATTCTGATAAATAGCATTCGCTGTTCCTTTGTACCACTCTCCTGTTTTACCTGCAGTATACGGCGGAAGAATTGATAGTCCTCCGTCCATTCTATCTAAGTCCCATGGTTGACCATTACCCATGTATGAGTTAAGCTCAAGTGGCATAAACTGCGTTAAAACCCCCACTGTTGAAATTCCAGAGTTCGCGCAGTTTGATAATGGAAAATCAATAATTCTATATTTTCCACCAAAAGGTACAGCTGGTTTAGCCATATCTTTAGTTAATACTTGAAGCCTCGTACCTTGTCCTCCTGCTAGTAGCATAGCTACTACTTCTTTTTTTCGTGCCATAAATTTGACCCCCTTCTTCTAAACTTATTATTTCTTTTCTATATACATCGTCGTATAAGGTGGTATATTTATACTTAAAGTATATTTAAATTCATTTTTCTTTTTATTAATAGTTTTTAAATTTCTATTTGTTATTGCTATTCCATCATATTTTTTTGCATCTGAATTCAATGCTATTTTGTAGCTTCCCCAAGTATCTACTCCAATTTCATAATGTTCCAACACTTGATTCGAAAAATTACTTACCACTAATACTTCCTTACCTTTTCTATCTTTACGAGAAAATGCAAAAACATTATTATTGCTATCATCCACAACATGCCATTTAAATCCATCCCAATCATTATCATTTTCCCATAATGCAGGTGTAGATTTATAGTATTTGTTAAGCTCTTTTACATATCTATGTGTGAATACATGTTTAGGATAAAGCATTAATAACCAATCTAATTCTCTTTCTTCATCCCATTCAATAAATTGAGCAATATCAGTTCCCATAAATGTTAGTTTTTTACCAGGATGTGCATACATATACCCTAAAAACGCCTTGAAGTTTCCAAACTTATCTTCGTAAGGAACTGGACTTTTATCTAATAGCGATTTTTTACCATGTACCACTTCATCATGTGAAATTGGTAGGATAAAGTTTTCCGAAAATGCATAATGCATTGAGAAAGTAAATTTGTTATGTACTCCTTTTCTGAAGAAAGGATCTGTTTCTAAATAATCAAGACTGTCATTCATCCATCCCATATTCCACTTAAAGTCAAATCCTAAACCACCATGTTCAACAGCAGCTGTTACTTTTGGATAACTTGTCGATTCTTCTGCTATCATAGAAACACCTGGATAGTTTTCTTTAATATAAAGATTTAAATTTTTTAAGAAATCAATTGCTTCTAAATTTTCAAATCCTCCGTGAATATTTCTTGCAGATTTATCTTCATCTCGACAGTAATTTAAAAATATCATCGAACTGACGGCATCTACTCTAATACCATCAATATGATAATCCTCAATCCAAGAAATTGCACTTGATTTTAAAAATGATTTTACTTCATTACGACCATAATCAAAAACTCTAGTTCCCCAACCTTCATGTTCCATCTTTCTCGTATCAGAATACTCATAACAATGTGTTCCATCAAATTCATACAATCCATGTGCATCTTTTGTAAAATGACCTGGTACCCAATCTAAAATTACACCTATATTATTTTGATGACAACAATCAACAAAATACATAAAGTCTTCTGGCGTTCCATATCTTGATGTCGGTGCAAAATAACCTGTTACTTGGTATCCCCAGGATTTATCATAAGGATATTCTGTGACTGGAAGTAATTCTATATGCGTATAATGCATCTCTTTAACATAATCTACTAAAGTATGTGCTAATTCTCTATAACTTAATTCCCTACCATTTTCATGATGCTTCCAAGAACCTAAATGCACCTCGTAAACATTCATTGGTCGATGATAAGGAACCTCCCTAGATTTCATCCATTTACTATCCTTCCACTCATAGCTAGGTAGTGAATAAACTTTTGAAGCAGTTAAAGGTCTAGTTTCCGCATGTTTTGCATAAGGATCTGCCTTCCACAATTCAGTCCCACCTTTAGTAACTATTACATATTTATATGCATCATATTGATTGATACCAAAAAGTTCAATTTCGTAAATTCCTTTATCATTAGCTAATTTCATCTCATTAGCATGAGGGTTCCACGAACAAAACTCACCAGTTACAAATACCTTTTTCGCATTCGGTGCCCATACTCTAAATGTACATTTATCTCCATCTAAAAACGAACCTAAAAATTTATGGCTGTGGTAATTAGTTCCTTCATGGAATAAATATTCCGCCATATTATTATTCACTAAATAACCCCCTTCCCAATAAAAGTAAACGTTTACTTTTATAAATAAAAAAATTTAATTATGCAAAGAATAAATAATAAAAATAGTTTATATTATAACTAATTATTTCTTTATTTTATACTTATAGTATAACATAAACCATTATTATTGTAAATGTTTTCTTTATAGTTTCATTCTAAACAATTGTACCCCTTACATTGCTTTTATATTAATTATTTTCTGTTTTTTTATAAACGCAATATTTACTTTTAAATACTTTTATATTAAAATAAAAATGATTAATTTTGAAAAATAAATTAATGATGAAAATTTTATATTTCGGAGATGAAAAGTATGATTAGATTTAATCCAGTAAAAAATAAATACCCTCAGGGGGCTTTAAAAAACAATGATAATTTTTACTTTGAAGTATTCGTTAAAGATGATTTTTACTTTAATGACTTTAAAATAATTATTAAAAATGAATATACGGGCGAACTTATTTCTAAGAGTTTAGAGTTTAAAGAAAAAGCTAAAGATAACTACTCTACTTATCATGTAACTTTTGAACCATTTAATACCGGTCTTTATTTTTATCATTTTGAAGTTCACTTTGATAGTTTTTATGTTTACTTAAAAAACGATAAACTTGATTCCAAGTTAGTAAATAGCAAAGATGAATTACCTGATTGGCAGTTGACAGTTTACGATAAAAACTTCACTACACCAGATTGGTATAAAGGTTCTATAATGTATCAAATTTTCCCAGATAGATTTAAACGTAGCGAGAAATATACTGCAAAAGTCGCAAAAAATGAAAATGTGAGAATTAGACATGAAAATTGGAATAGTATTCCTCATTCATCTATTACTCATGAAAATTATGGCGCTAAAGATTTTCTAATGGGAAATTTACTAGGTATTGAGGAGGAGAAAGAATATTTCAAAAAATTAAATATTGAAAGTATTTATCTTAATCCAATTGTTGAAAGTCCGGAAAACCATCGTTATTCAACTTCAAATTATTTTAATATTGATCCTTATTTTGGAACTAATGAACAATTTGAAAAGTTCTGTAAAGACTTTAAAGATGATAATATTAGAATCATACTAGATGGTGTATTTAGCCATACTGGTTCAGATAGTATCTATTTCAATCGATATAATAATTATGACAGTATCGGAGCTTATAATTCACAAAGTTCACCATATTATTCTTGGTTTAATTTTATAAATTTTCCTAACGAATACCATTCATGGTGGGGATTTGATAACTTACCAACTGTAGTTAAAGAAAATAAAGAATACAGCGACTTTATTAATAATAAGGATAGTGGGGTTGTCAATTTTTGGCAAAAACTTGGAATTGCTGGATGGAGACTTGATGTTGCTGATGAGTTTCCTGATGAATTTTTAGATAGAATTCGTGAAAGTGCGAAATACTATGACAAAGATGCTCTAATCATCGGTGAAGTTTGGGAAGACGCAACTAATAAGATTTCATACAATACTCGTCGTCGTTATTTCTTAGGAGATCAACTTGATAGCGTTATGAACTATCCTTGGAAAAATGCAATTATTAATTTTGTAAAAAATAAAAATGCAGAAGATTTTACACTTGAAATCTTAAAACTTGTTGAAAATTATCCTCGCCCAGCTCTTGATGCTGTTATGAATTTATTAGGAAGTCATGATACAGAACGAGTATTAACTATGCTAGCATTCGATAATCCTGAAGATGTTCCTGTTCACGAAAGACCTACATATAAAATGTCTGACAATCAATACACTAAAGCTAAAGAACTCCTTAAGTATGCTAGTTTCATTCAGTTTACTCTACCAGGTGTTCCTTGTATTTACTATGGTGATGAAATCGGGATGTACGGCTTCAGAGATCCATATAATAGATTAGGATTTACTCATGATAAAAAAGATGAAGACTTATTAAATCACTATATTGAATTATCAAACTTTAGAAATAAAAATAAAGATGATTTTATTACAAACTTCGAATTTATTTATACAAATAACAAATGTGTTGCATATAGACGAAATAATGTTCTTTGTATTGTAAATCTTGATTCTAAAGCTCATTTTATTGAGAATTACTCTGGAGAAAAACTATTTGGAAATAACGGAATCTTTTCTACTCCATTCGGAACAGTTGTTCCACCTAGTAGTTATGTTGCTATGAAAATTAAATAATTAAAAACACACAATTCTTAAAAATAAGGATTGTGTGTTTATTTACATCTTCATAATTTATCGCTAAATTATATCTAGTTAAGCATTAAATTTTTTGAAAAAGAACTGGGCCAAAAGTACTAAAATTTAACAATATTGATATGAGAACTCATAGACGCAGTGGTTTATTGATATCTAAATTCTCTTTGTAAAAGCTTTTAGATATCTAATAAACTGTATGGGAGGGACTCGATAAAATCTTGTTTCTTAAGAAATCGCGATTTTTGAGTCACTCCATTTTTTATTATCCTGAGTTTCTAAGTCCTGTAGCAACTCCATTAATTGTTATATGAATTGTATTAATTTGAGATTCTGGTAATTTACCTTCTCTAGAACGTTTAATTAACTCTAATTGAATTAAGTTTAATGTATTAAAGTACTGTAACCTGTTTTCTAAACTTCGAGTTAAATAAGTATTATCTTCTAAGAATTCTTTATGTTCTGAAATTTCTAAAACTACTTGTTTTGTTAAATTCCATTCTCTTAAGATTTCTTCATATACCTGTTTAGTTTCCTCTTCTTTACATAGATTTGCGTATTCTTTTGCTATATCCATGTCAGATTTTGACATAACCATATCTACATTTGAAAGTAATGATGTAAAGAATGGCCATTCTTTATACATTTTACGAAGTTTTTCAATATTTCCTTTATCTTTGTTTATAAAGTTTGAAAATGCTGTTCCCACTCCGTACCAACCAGGAAGCATAATTCTACTTTGTGACCATGAGAATACCCATGGAATTGCTCTTAATCCACCGATATCAGTAATTTTCTTACGTGACGCTGGACGTGAACCGATGTTTAAACTTGAAATTTCTTTAATTGGTGTTGCTTCAAAGAAGTAATTATAGAAGTTAGGATTTTCAAATACTAGTTCTCGATATTTGTTATAACTATCTTCTACTATTTCATCCATAATAACTTGGATTTCAGGTATATCTCTGATATCTGTATTCACTTTATCAGCATTCATTCTTTGAATTACGGCTGAGAATAAGGCCTCTAAGTTATAGTATGCCGCATCACTGTTTCCATATTTAGCTGCGATAATTTCACCTTGTTCTGTAAGACGTATTCTATCTTGTACACTTCCTAAAGGTTGAGAAATAATCGCATCATAACTTGGTCCACCACCTCGACCAACAGTCCCACCACGACCGTGGAAGAATGTGACTTTAATATTGTGTTTTTCTCCTAGTGATGATAACTCTTGTTGAGCTTTATAAAGTGACCATCCAGATGATAGATATCCACCATCTTTATTACTATCTGAGTATCCTAACATAATCTCTTGATAACTTCTATTATCTCTTACCCATTTTTTCACGATATCTAAGCTTAAATATTTATCCATTACTTCATATGAATTTTCTAAATCTTCAATTGTTTCAAATAATGGTACAAGTTGTAATCTTGCAAAGTCACTTCCCACTAATCCAACCTCTTTTAGCATAATTGCAAGTTCTAATAAGTCAGAAACACTTGTTGTATGTGAAATAATGTTTTGTTTAATAACATTATCCCCAAGTTTGTCTTTTAATTTTCTAGCTATTCTAAATATTGCTAATTCTTTTCTTAATTCTTCTGATTGTTTGTTTTCATCATTTATACTTAGTGGTCGTGGATCTTCTTTTAATTGTTTTAATAGCAGTTCACATTTTTCTTCTTCACTTAGTGAACTGTAGTCTTTTTCGATATTGGCACTACTTAATAATTCAGCCACTGATGCTTCATAGACACTTGAATCTTGACGCATATCAATACTCGCTAAATAAAATCCAAAGATTTTAACCACATTAAGTAATTCTTCAAATTCGCCAGTTACTAATATTTCACCTTTGTTTTCTAATAATGATTTTTCAATTATTGTTAAATCATCAATAAATTCATCAGCTGTAAGATATTTATCTTCAAGTTCTTTATCTTGTAATAAATACTCTCTTGTGTTTTCAAGTTTTTCTTTAATGTACGATATTGCTTTTCTGTATAATTCTTTTTCTCTATACTCAGAAGTATCACTTGAACGATTTGCTAATTCTTCTAGTTCTTTACTTCCTTTAG
The DNA here is from genome assembly GCF_053758945.1 of Gemella parahaemolysans. NCBI lineage: Bacteria > Bacillati > Bacillota > Bacilli > Caryophanales > Gemellaceae > Gemella > Gemella parahaemolysans. Next base: position 107,303 of record NZ_JBSMTP010000001.1, on the reverse strand, counting down.
TAACATGAGAGGACATTGAGAATGTTCTGTATAAACTATTTAACTTTTCAATATAATACGTTGTAATAAGCTCACATTGCTTCATAGCTGATAAATTTAATGTTTCAGCTGTTACAAATGGATTTCCATCACGGTCTCCACCAATCCACATTCCCATTGTTATAGGTGTTTCATTTTTTAATTCTATATTATTTTCTTCTAATAATAATTTATACTCAGTCATTAATTTTGCAATTGCTTTAATAAATGATAAGTTATAATACTCTAATACGTTTGTAATTTCGTTAGCTACTTTTAATTTTTTCTCACGAATAATATCACTTTGTGTTAATATTTCAATGTGTTTTTGAATTGCGTTTTTCCATTTTCTTTCATTGATTAAACCATTTTTTACATCACGGTGTTTTCTTAATAAAGTATGAAGTTTTTCTGTTAAATCAAGAACTGTTTTACGTTGAACTTGTGTTGGGTGAGCTGTTAATACTGGTACTACATTAATATTTTCTAAGATATTTTTATCTTTAATATTTTTAATAGACTCAGATAATTTACCTACATATGATTCACCTATATTATTTTTATAGTTAACTTCATAAGCTAGATCGACATCTTCAGCTATGTTAATTAATAATGGTAAAATTGAAAAGAAATTTGCAACAATTTCCATTTCTTCTTGAGTTAAATCTTTGATAATAAGATTTAATTTTTCGTAATTTTTTTCATCTGCTAATGCTTTTAATTCTACAATTTTTTCAAATGTATCTTCAGAAATCATTTTCTGTGTAGCTTTTAACAGCATTTCTGTAAGAATTTGAATCTCTTCTTGTATAATATTCTCATTCACATTGCTTTCTAATCTTGTGTTTTGCATTTAGTTACTCCTTGATAAGTTTTTTACTAATAAAGTATATTTATCAGTTTTAACTACATATTCCATTATAAAACTTTTTTTCTAATAAAACAATGAATTTTGGCCATTTTTTTTATATTCTTAATTATTTTACTAACTTTTTTTAAAAATCTCTTTTTATTGTTCTTATTTTACTGTATCTAATTATTTTCTTTAACTTATAAACCTTTATTATATTATAATTTTTACATCAGGGAGTGACCCAAAAGACTTAAATTTTAACAAAGTGTATATGAGAACTCATAGACACAGTGGTTTATTGATATCTAAAATCGCTTTATAAAAACTTTTTAGATATCTAATAAACTGTTGCGGGGATGACTCGACAAAATCGACTTCTTCGAAATCACAATTTTTGAGTCACTCCCTATTTAATACTTTATTTTCATAATAAAAAAAGGTAACTTTATAAATAGTGAAGTACTACTTATAAAGTTATCCTTATTTTTTATCTAAATATTCCTATTCGTCTTCGTAGCTTTCTTCTTTAGCTGCTAAAGTTACAGTCGCTACTTTTTGATCATCAACTAGGTTAATAACTTTAACTCCAGTCGCTGTTCTTCCTAATGTGCTGATTGTAGAAACATCTATTCTAATAATAATTCCTTGATCAGTCATTATCATTAAGTCTTCATTTCCTGCGATTGATTTAACCGCTACAATCTTACCTGTTTTCTTCGTAACTTTTGCTACTTTAACACCTTTTCCTCCACGGTTAATTACATTGAATTCCGTAGATTTAGAAATTTTTCCAATACCATTTTCTGTTACTGTTAAAATTTTCTTAGATTCATCGACTACTTCCATACCTACAACGTAGTCATCTGGAGAAAGTGTAATACCTTTAACTCCACGACTTACACGTCCCATTGTACGAACTTTTTCAGCATTAATTCTAATTGCTTGTCCATTTGCTGTAACGATCATAATATCTTGATCATCTGTAATTCTTTGAACATCGATTAATGCATCATCTTCATCAAGTTTAAGGGCAATCTTACCTTTCTTAAGAATACTTGCGTAATCTCCTAATTTAGATTTCTTAATGATACCATATTTAGTTGAGAAGATTAAGTTTGTATCTTCTTCTTGTAAATCAGAAATTGCAATAATAGAGTTTACTTTTTCTTCTTTTTCAATCTCTAATAGGTTAATAATCGGTATTCCTTTAGATTGTCTACTCATTTGGTTAATTTCATAACCTTTAAGAGTATAAACCTTACCTTTATCTGTGAAGAATAGGATATGATCGTGAGTTGAACAACTTAGCATGTAAGCTACGTTATCCTCATCATTTGTAGTCATACCGTTTACTCCACGTCCACCACGTCCTTGTGATTTATATGTACTTGCAGCAAGACGTTTAATATATTGGTTATGAGATAGAGTAATTATGATTTGTTCTTTTTCAATTAAATCTTCGTTCTCAATTTGATCTACTTGTCCTTCAATAATTACACTACGACGTTTGTCTCCAAATTTTTCCTTAACTTCTAATAACTCATCTTTAACGATTTGAATTACACGTTCTGGTTTAGCTAGAATGTCTTCTAAGTCAGCGATAAGTTCCATAAGTTTACTATATTCTTCTTCAATCTTATCACGTTCTAAACCTGTAAGTCTTTGAAGACGCATATCTAGAATAGCTTGGGCTTGAATTTCAGTTAATCCAAATTGATCAATTAATCCTGCTTTCGCTTCTTCTGCAGTTTGAGATCCACGAATTAAACTAATAATTCTATCGATATTATCTAGAGCAATTCGTAACCCTTCTAATATGTGAGCACGAGCTTGTGCTTTTTTAAGATCGAATTTAGTTCTTCTAACTACTACTTCTTTTTGGTGCTCTAAGTAGTAGTAAAGTACTTCTTTAAGATTTAATAACTTAGGTACTCCATTTACAAGGGCAATCATGTTAACACCGAATGAACTTTGTAATGGTGTTAATTTGTATAAATTGTTTAAAATTACGTTACTATTAACATCTCGGCGTAATTCAATTACAATTCTAATACCTTTTAAGTTACTTTCATCACGAAGGTCTGTAACACCTTCAATTTTCTTATCACGAGCTAGTTCAGCAATTTTTTCAACTAATTTCGCTTTATTTACTTGATAAGGAATTTCTGTAATAACAATTCTTTCCTTACCATTTTTCATTTGCTCAATTTCAGTTTTACCACGCATAATTACAGAACCACGTCCTGTTGTATAAGCCTTAACTATCCCACTACGTCCTAATAAGAATGATCCTGTTGGGAAGTCAGGTCCTTTAATTTTAGACATTAATTCAGCAATTGTTATTTCAGAGTTATCAGCTAATGCGATTACCCCATCGATAACCTCACCTAAGTTATGAGGTGGAATATTAGTCGCCATACCTACAGCAATACCGCTACTTCCGTTAACTAATAAGTTTGGAATTCTTGCTGGTAATACTTTTGGTTCTTGTTTTGTTCCATCGTAGTTATCTTGCATATCAACAGTATCTTTGTTAATATCACGTAGTAACTCAGAAGCTATTTTACTCATTCTAGCTTCAGTATAACGCATCGCAGCAGCACCGTCTCCATCAATAGAACCAAAGTTCCCTTGACCATCTACTAAAGGATATCTACTATTGAAATCTTGTGCTAAACGTACAATTGTTCCATATGTTGCAGAGTCACCATGAGGGTGATACTTCGCCATAACTTCCCCTACAACGAAGGCACTTTTTTTGTAAGGTTTGTCATATGTTAACCCTAAATCATTAAAAGCATAAAGTATTCTTCTATGAACTGGTTTTAACCCGTCACGAACATCTGGTAATGCACGCGATACAATAACACTCATTGAATAATCTAAGAATGAATTTTCAATTTCAGTTGTTATGTTTCTTAAGGTAATATTATTTTTATTATCTTCCATGTTCTATCCTTTCTTTCTAAATGTCTAAGTTTATAACATTTAGCGCATTATCTTCGATAAATTTACGTCTTGGTTCTACTTTTTCACCCATTAATGTATCAAAAGCAGCATCTGCTCTTTGAGCATCATCAACACTTACTTGGTACATTAAACGGTGTTCTGGATCCATTGTTGTATCCCATAGTTCTTCTGCGTTCATCTCTCCAAGACCTTTGTATCGTTGAACAGTGTACTTTTTATCTCCAGCATGTTCTTCAATATTTTGTTTCAGTTCTTCTTCTGTGTGGCAGTAGAATTCTTTCTTCCCTACTTTTAATCCATATAGAGGTGGTCTAGCGATATATACATATCCTGCATCGATTAATTCTCTCATATATCTGAAGAAGAATGTTAATAATAATGTTCTAATGTGACTTCCATCGACATCGGCATCGGTCATAATAACGATTTTGTGATAACGAAGTTTATCGATGTTTAATGTTTCACCAATACCCATACCGATAGCTGTAATTAATGAACGAACTTCATCGTTAGCTAATACCTTATCAATTCTAACTTTCTCTACGTTCAGAATTTTACCTTTAAGCGGTAAAATAGCTTGGAATTTACTATTACGTCCAAGTTTTGCACTTCCTCCCGCAGAATCCCCTTCGACTAGGAATAATTCACATTCAGCTGCATCTTTACTTGAACAGTCTGCAAGTTTTCCTGGTAGATTAGTAAACTCTAAAGCATTTTTACGGCGCGTAGATTCACGAGCTTTTTTCGCTGCGATTCTCGCACGTGATGCTTGAAGTCCTTTTTCAACGATTATTTTCGCTGTTTTTGGATTTTCTAATAAGAATCTATCTAATTCTTCAGAGAATAGCTTATTAGTAATAGTACTCATTTCTGAGTTACCTAATTTTGTTTTTGTTTGTCCTTCGAACTGTGGATTTGGGTGTTTAATAGAGATAATCGCAACAAGCCCTTCACGAACATCATCACCTGTTAAAGATTCTTTATCTTTAATAAGTTTATTCTTTTTACCATAAGAGTTAATAATTCTTGTAAGTGCAGTTTTAAATCCACTTTCGTGAGTACCACCCTCATGCGTATTAATGTTATTTGCATAACTTAAGACATTATTTGAATATCCAGTGTTATATTGCATTGAGATTTCTACTTCTTTACCATCCATCTCACCGTGAACATAGATAGCTTCATGTAAAGCATCTTTATTCTCATTTAACATCTCTACATATTCTAATAATCCACCTTCATAACAGAAAGTTTCTTCTTTTTCTTGTCCTGCTCTTTCATCTTTAAGAATAATTGTTATTCCTTTGTTTAAGAAAGCAAGTTCTCTAATACGTGTTCTTAAAATATCGTATTCATATACTGTCGTTTCTTGGAAGATTTCTGGATCTGCTTTAAAACGAATAGTTGTTCCAGTTCTATCAGTATCTCCAACTACAGTAATGCCTTGAACTACATCTCCTCGCTCAAATTTCATACTGTGAATTTTTCCATCACGATGAACAGAGGCTTCTAAGTTAGTTGACAAAGCATTAACTACACTGGCACCAACCCCGTGAAGACCACCAGATACTTTATATCCGCCGCCTCCGAATTTACCACCGGCATGTAGTACTGTAAGGATTACTTCAAGTGCAGGTTTACCTGTTTGTTCTTGAATATCTACAGGAATCCCACGACCATTATCCTCTACTCTTATCCAATTTCCTTCTTCAATTGCTACTGTTATCGTATTACAATATCCAGCTAAGGCTTCATCTATTGAGTTATCTACTATTTCCCAAACAAGGTGGTGTAGACCTTTACTAGATGTAGAACCGATATACATACCTGGTCTTACCCTAACAGCTTCTAATCCTTCAAGGACCTGAATCTGATCGGCATTATATTCTTGTGTTTTTTTATTTTCTACCATGATTTTTCCTTTCATTTTAGTAAATTCATAAATAAATTTTCTAGACTATTTCACTAATGTTTCCATTCTCTATTTTGAAAACTTTAGCTTTTCTTAATAAATCTTCTTTAATATCTGATATTGAAGGTGTCGTAATGAATGTTTGCACATTTTCATTAATTGCATCTAATAATTTCAATTGTCTATTTTTATCCAGCTCACTTAGCACATCATCCAATAGTAATACAGGATATGTTCCTGTTTTTTCTTTTAGATAGTTTATTTCAGCAAGTTTAAGTGATAATACTATACTTCTCTGTTGACCTTGGGATGCATACATTTTCGCATCAAGATCATTTATATAAAATTCTAAATCATCATGCTGTGGTCCAATTTTTGTACTACCTCGCATAATATCATCAAAAGATTTCTTCATCATGACTTTAGTCAAGTTCTCTTCAGTAAAGAACTCATCGTTCATTTCTGAAATATTCAATGCATCTAATACTGAACTTTTATATTTAATTTTTAAAGTTTCTTGCCCATTAGATATATTTAACATATTTTTATATGTTAACTTAGAAATATCTTGAACAAATGACACTCTCTCTTTTGTAATGTATAGTGCTACTTTCGCGAGTTGAGATGTAAGAGTTTCTAGATACGCTAGAGACATCTCATCTTTCGGATTCTTCCTCATATCTTTTAAATATGAATTACGTTGTTTTAAAAGATGTTGATACATTAAGTAGTATTTATGATAAATACGTGAAAATTGATAGAATTCACGATTCATGAATTCTCTACGTAATGATGGAGAACCTTTAACAATCTGCAAATCTTCTGGAGAGAAAAGAACAACATTTAGTTCACCAACAAAATCAGTTAGCTTAGTTTTCTTTATTCCAGCAATCTTTGCACTTTTACCTTTATTATTAATTCCTAACATTATGTCCAGATCTTTATCATTCTTATTCACGATACAAGACATAGCTGTTGCTGTTTCTCCAAACATAATACACTCGCTATCACTTTTTGTTCTGTAGCTTTTCCCAAGTGCCAAACAAAAAATAGACTCTATAATATTAGTTTTTCCATTCGCGTTGTTTCCTACTAAAACATTAAGCGAGGGATGTGCATCTATATTCGTAGATAAATAATTTCGAAAGTATAATAATTTTAAACTTTTAATTTTCATTAATTATTATAAATTCGTTTCCTTCTAATTTTATTACATCATTTGAATATAATTTTTTCCCTCGTCTGTTTTCTAGCTCTCCATTAAGCTCGACTTCTACTTCTTGTAAAAAGTATTTAGCTTCTCCTCCTGAACCTATAAAACCTTCTAATTTTAAGAATTGAGCTAATGTAATATACTCACTATTAATAAAAACTTCTTTCATTTCACACCTCCTATGATATTTAAAAATGAAACTCTGTGTATATAAATATATTTTATACATTATAATTATATCAAATTTCTTGTTTTTTTTCAACAATCACCATTTTTTTTATAAATTTTTAATTTAAAATATCTATATATACCAGGTATTTTTAAAGATTAGTATCAATTTAAGTTCACATAAATAATATAGTGTATATTTATAAATTTATTTCAAGCCTAATGGAAATATATTATGAAAAAAAATAGTATTTTAATAAAAATTCGAAAATTAAATTTATAAACAATGTAATCGTTTTTCTTTCAACTTTAGTTAGTTTATTATATAATTATAGTGAAAAAGGATTTTATATTTCAGAAATTAAGGAGGATATTGATATGTACAATTTAGATAAATTAGAAAAAATCTTAAATGAAAAAGTAATCTCACTAGAAGAAACAAGTTATGGAATTACTAATAAAAATTATATTATTACAACAGATAATAATAAATATTTCTATAGAACTTCTAAAGATTCTACAAGTATTGTAAATAAAAATAACGAAAAAGAAGCTATTAGTCTTCTTGCCGATGAGGATTACTTTCTTAAACCAATATTCTTCAACAATGATAACCTAATTACAGAATTTCAACCTAATCCAAAAACATTTATTTCACAAAGAAAATTATCAAGTATTATAAGAATAGGAAAACTTCTTAATAACTTTCATTCGAAAAAATTTCAAGCTGAGCATATGTTTGATCCTGTTAAGCAATTTTATAATTATTATAACCAAATTGATGAAAAACAGAATATTCTTGAACAATATTTGTACATCATAGCTAATTTTAAAGAGTTCTATGAGCCTGACAGACTATGTCACAATGACTTAGTTGAAGGTAATTTCTTATTTACAAAAGATAAATTATACTTAATAGATTTTGAATATGCTGGATATAACGACTATTACTTCGATATTGCGAGTTTTATATCAGAAAATGATTTGAACTATGAAGAAACAATCACCTTCTTAAAAGCGTATTTTAGCGAAAAAGATTGCCGTTATGATAAATTAGATGTATTCTTACAGTTTTGTGATTTATTATGGTACACATGGGCTATTTTATTATACGAAAAAAGAAATGAAGAAGTGTACAATGAAATCGCTCAAGCAAAACTCCATAGATTAAATAACCCTAGAAAAATAGTCTATTAATGAATAAAACACCTTAAAGAGCCGAAAAATGACTCTCTAAGGTGTTTAATTATAAAAAAAGAATACTTACAAAATTATGCAAGTATTCTTTAAATTTTCTTTAATTATTTAGCTAAAGCTGCTTTAGCTTGTTCACAAATGCTTGTGAATGCTGCTGCGTCGTGGATAGCGATTTCTGATAACATTTTTCTGTTAATATCGATTCCAGCAACTTTAAGTCCATTCATTAGACGGCTGTAAGATAATCCATTTAATCTTGCAGCTGCATTAATACGAACGATCCATAATCTTCTGAAGTTACGTTTTGTTTGACGACGGTCTCTGAAAGCATACATTCCTGATTTCATTACTTGTTGCTTAGCAACTTTGAATAATGTATGTTTTGAACCAAAATATCCTTTAGCTAGTTTTAAAACTTTTTTACGGCGACGACGAGTCACAGTTCCACCTTTAACACGTGGCATATCTAATTCCTCCTTATGTATAACTTAAATAAGTATTTACGCTATAATTAATCTTCTTTAATATTATTTAACTAATAAAGTTCTAATACGTTTGTAATCACCACGAGATACTAATGAAGCTTTACGTAAGTGACGTTTTTGTTTAGTAGTTTTTCTTGAAAACCAGTGAGAAGTATAAGCACGGCTACGTTTTAATTTACCGCTAGCTGTTTTTTTCACACGTTTTGCTAAACCACGGTGAGATTTCATTTTTGGCATTATCAAATTCCTCCTATATTAAACCTTTATTTCTCTTTTTTTGGTGCTAGAACTAAGAACATACTGCGACCTTCCATTTTAGGTTTTTGTTCGACAGTAGCTATATCGCTAGCTTCGTTAGAAAAGTTTTCTAAAACTTTCTGTCCAATTTCTTTGTGGGTGATTGCTCTCCCTTTAAAACGAATAGAAACTTTAACTTTGTCTTCTTTTGCTAAGAATTTACGTGCATTTTTCAACTTAGTTTCGAAATCGTGTTTTTCAATTGTTGGAGATAATCTTATCTCTTTTGTTGTTACGATTTTTTGTTTCTTACGTGCTTCTTTTTCTTTCTTTTGTTGTTCAAATTTGAACTTACCGTAGTTCATAATTTTAGCAACTGGTGTTTTAGCATTTGGAGCTACTAGAACAACATCTAAGTTCATACGCTCTGCAATTTGCATTGCTTCTGCCTTAGTTTTAACTCCTAATTGTTCTCCATTTTGACTAATTAAAAGAAACTCTTTCGCTTTAATACCTTCATTTACTTGTGCAGTATCTTTACTAATGATCAGCACCTCCTATTTATAAATTTCATTAAATACTAAAAGCATTAAAAAAAACTGAGTGCAAAACACCCAGCATAAAATTCTACATTTCATCTACATAAACCTGAACAATCAACATTGGCAGGTGAGAAACGGGTGCTTCTACTTTTGTATTCAACATTATCTATTTTACATACTTTTTATAGATTTGTCAATAGGAATATAAGATTTTTTTATATTCCTATTAACTTTTCTATGTTCTAAATTAAATAGATCCTAATTCTTCGTGTAATTCTTCTTCAATTGGTCTACTTAATTCGTTATCCATTTCTAATTCAAGTTCATTTTCAACTTTGATATCTACGTCATTGTATCTTGGCATTCCTGTTCCTGCTGGAATTAGCTTACCAATAATAACGTTCTCTTTAAGTCCCATAAGTCTATCAACTTTTCCTTTAACTGCTGCGTCTGTAAGAACACGAGTAGTTTCTTGGAATGAAGCTGCAGATAAGAAACTTTCAGTCTCTAATGAAGCTTTAGTGATACCTAGAATTACAGGCTTAGCTGTGGCCATGTTTCCACGTACCGCAAGGATTTTTTTGTTTTCATCTGTGAATTTGTGAATATCAACTAATGAACCTGGAAGTAAGTCAGTGTCTCCAGCATTGATTACACGTACTTTTCTTAACATTTGACGTACCATAACCTCAACGTGTTTATCACTGATTTCTACCCCTTGCATACGGTAAACTTTTTGTACCTCAGTTAATAAGTAACTTTGTACTGCTTCTAAACCAGCAATTGATAGTAATTCTTTTGGTTCAATAGAACCCTCAGTTAAAGCTTGACCACGTTTAACTTTGTCATCTTCTTTAACTAACATACGGCTTGCACCGTAGTCTTGATATTCTCTTTCTTCACCGATTTCACTTAATACGTAAATTCTACGTACATGATTATTATCGATTTCAACTTTTGTAACTGTTCCATCTACTTCTGAGATTAATGCCTTACCTTTTGGATTACGCGCTTCAAATAACTCTTGAATACGAGGTAACCCTTGAGTGATATCGGCACCGGCAACCCCACCTGTGTGGAACGTACGCATTGTAAGCTGTGTACCAGGTTCTCCGATAGATTGAGCGGCAATTGTACCAACTGCTTCACCAACTTCTACTTTTTCACCTGTAGCTAAGTTTTTACCATAACATTTCTCACAAACTCCATGACGAGAGTTACATGTAAATGCTGATCTGATTACAACACTTTCGATTCCAGCTGCTTCAATTTCTTTAGCTGTATCTAGAGTGATTAATTGACCATCTTCAACGATAACTTTTCCTGTCTCTGGGTGAACCACAGTTTCTTTACTGTATCTACCTTCAAGACGTTCTTGTAAGCTTTCGATTTCATCTGTTCCATTTTTAAGTGCTGCAACTCTTAATCCACGAGATGTACCACAGTCGTTTTCACGAACAATAACATCTTGTGCAACGTCTACAAGACGACGAGTTAAGTAACCTGAGTCGGCTGTCTTAAGCGCTGTATCGGCAAGACCTTTACGCGCACCGTGAGAAGAGATGAAGAACTCTAATACTGTTAATCCTTCTTTAAATGATGAACGTACAGGCATTTCCATGATACGTCCTGATGGAGATGCCATCAGACCACGCATTCCGGCTAACTGAGTAAAGTTAGACGCGTTACCACGGGCTCCAGAGTCACTCATCATATAGATTGGGTTAGTAGCTGGAAGAGAGTCCATAAGTTGATCTTGGATGATATCTTTTGCTTTTGCCCATTGAGCAATAACGTTTTGATATCTTTCTTCTTCAGTTAATAGACCACGTCTGTATAATGTTGTGATTTTATCAACATTAGCTTGCGAGTCTGCTAAAATTTCATATTTATTAGGTAAGACGAATACGTCACTTACCCCTACTGTAATACCAGCTCTTGAAGAGTATTTGAATCCTAAATCTTTCATTCTGTCTAACATCATAGATGTTTCAGTAATATGGAATCTGTTAAAGATTTCAGAAATGATTTTCGATAAGAAACCTTTTTTGAATGGTGTTACAGCTTCTTGTTCAGCAATGTATGCTTTTAATCCACCTTCTGCAAGATCAGATGGTGATACGAAATATTTATCAGGAGTCGCTGATTCTAAATTATCTTTTGTAGGTTCATTTAGATAAGGGAATCCTTCTGGTAATATATCGTTAAAGATTACTTTACCAATTGTAGTAACAAGTAATTTTTTGTTTTGTTCTTCTGTGAACGTTGGATTTTCAAATGATTTAGCCGCGATACCAACACGTGTGTGAAGGTGAATATATCCATTTTGGTATGCTATTCTTGCTTCATCGGCATCTTTGAAAATCATACCTTCCCCTACTGCTCCAGGTCTTTCAAGTGTTAGGTAGTAGTTACCTAATACCATATCCTGAGATGGAGTAACTACTGGTTTACCATCTTTAGGGTTAAGGATGTTTTGAGCAGCTAGCATTAACATACGTGCTTCTGCTTGTGCTTCTTTTGATAAAGGTACGTGAACGGCCATTTGGTCACCATCAAAGTCGGCGTTAAACGCTGTTGTAACAAGAGGGTGAAGACGAATTGCACGTCCTTCCACTAAGATTGGTTCGAATGCTTGGATACCTAGTCTGTGAAGAGTCGGGGCACGGTTAAGTAATACTGGGTGCTCACGAATAATATCTTCTAAGATATCCCATACATGATCTTCCATTCTTTCGATTTGGTTTTTAGCATTTTTAATGTTATTAGCTAACTCACGTTTAACTAATTCACGCATTACGAATGGTTTGAATAATTCAAGTGCCATTTCTTTAGGTAATCCACATTGGTACATTTTTAGGTTTGGACCAACTACGATTACTGAACGTCCAGAGTAGTCAACACGTTTACCTAATAAGTTTTGACGGAAACGACCGTGTTTACCTTTTAACATATTAGATAATGATTTTAATGTTCTGTTACCAGGACCTGTTACAGGACGACCACGACGTCCGTTATCGATTAATGCATCAACTGCTTCTTGTAACATACGTTTTTCGTTTTGTACAATTAGCCCTGGTGCTTTAAGTTCGATAAGTTTTTTCAGACGGTTGTTACGGTTAATTACACGTCTGTATAAATCGTTTAAGTCACTTGTTGCGAAACGTCCACCGTCTAATTGAACCATAGGTCTTAATTCAGGTGGAATAACTGGTAGTACAGTCATAATCATCCATTCTGGTTTATTGCCAGAGTGTTTAAACGCTTCGAATACTTCAACACGTTTGATGATTTTTACAACTTTTTGACCAGATTTATAGTTACTTTCACTTAATTCTTTAAGTTCATTTTTAAGGTCTTTAAGTTCTTTTTCGATATCTAACTCAGCTAATAGATCGCGAATTGCTTCAGCTCCCATTTTAGCTACAAACGAGTTTGCTCCAAATGTGCTACGTGCTTCACGTACTTCACGTTCTGAAACAATTTGTTTCTTCATGAAGTCAGTTTCACCTGGATCAATAACAATGTAAGAAGCAAAGTAAATTACTTCTTCCAATTGTCTTGGGCTAAGGTCAAGTAGAAGACCCATTCTACTTGGAATACCTTTGAAATACCAAATGTGGCTGACTGGGGCAGCTAATTCTAAGTGCCCCATTCTTTCACGACGAACTTTAGCTAAAGTTACGTCAACCCCACATTTATCACATTTAATGTTTTTATATCTAACTCTTTTGTACTTCCCACAAGCACATTCCCAGTCTTTTGTTGGACCAAAAATTCTTTCACAGAATAGTCCATCATTTTCTGGTTTTAAAGTTCTATAGTTAATTGTTTCAGGTTTTTTAACCTCTCCATAAGACCAACTTCTGATTTTTTCAGGAGAAGCTAAACTAATTTTCATATATGCAAAATTATTTACGTCTATCAAGGAGCATACCTCCTTTATTTTTTTGTATAAATGCCTTGAATAGTTCTTTGTGATTAATTGTAAAATTTATATTATTCTTCATCAGTATCATCTTCAACGTCTTCATACTCATCTGTATCTGACATTAAAAGACTAGCCAATGCTTGATATCCTGAAGTTTCTTCACTTGATTCTTCTTCAACATCTTCTTCTGAATCAGATAGAATTAAGTTAGCTAAACTTTGATATCCATTTTCAGTGTTTTCTTTTGAAGCTTTTTCTGTTTCTTTTACTTCTTCTTCATTGTGGTTGTGATGGTGTGATTCGTGGAAATCAATTGTATCTCCTAAATCTATATCACCCATGTCTACTTCGTTATCTTCATTATCCATTACTCTGAAGTCCATACCTAGTGCTTGAAGTTCTTTCATAAGTACTCGGAATGATTCAGGAACTCCTGGACGTGGAATATTTTCACCTTTAACGATAGCTTCGTATGTTTTAACACGACCATTAGTGTCATCTGATTTGTACGTTAAAATTTCTTGAAGAGTATATGCAGCACCATAAGCTTCAAGTGCCCATACCTCCATCTCACCAAATCTTTGTCCACCAAATTGAGCTTTACCTCCAAGTGGTTGTTGTGTTACTAATGAGTATGGTCCAATTGAACGAGCGTGAAGTTTATCATCAACCATGTGTGCAAGTTTAATCATATACATTACACCTACAGATACACGGCTGTCGAATGGTTCACCTGTACGTCCATCATAAAGAACTGTCTTAGCATCTTTAGCCATTCCAGCTTCAGCAACTGTAGACCAAACATCTTCATCAGTAGCACCATCGAATACTGGTGTTGCTACGTGGATTCCTAGTTGTTTAGCAGCCATACCTAAGTGTAGCTCTAATACTTGTCCAATGTTCATACGAGATGGAACCCCTAGTGGGTTTAACATTACGTCAACTGGTGTACCATCTGGTAGGTAAGGCATATCTTCTTCTGGTAAGATATTTGAGATAACCCCTTTGTTACCGTGACGACCGGCCATTTTATCCCCTACACGGATTTTACGTTTTTGAACGATAAATACACGTACAAGTTCATTTACACCGTTAGGTAATTCAGCACCATCTTCACGTTTAAAGATTTTAACATCAGCAACTACTCCATCAGCACCGTGAGGTACACGTAATGAAGTATCGCGTACTTCTTTAGATTTAGCTCCAAAGATAGCATATAATAATTTTTCTTCTGGAGTTTGTTCAGTTAATCCTTTCGGTGTAACTTTACCTACTAAGATATCTCCATCTTTAACTTCAGCCCCAATGCGGATAATTCCACGTGCATCTAGGTTTCTAAGTGCATTTTCACCTACGTTTGGAATTTCACGAGTAATTTCTTCTGGCCCAAGTTTAGTATCACGAGCATCTGTTTCATATTCTTCTACGTGAATAGAAGTATAAACATCATCTTTTACAAGACGTTCACTCATGATAACAGCATCCTCATAGTTATATCCATCCCAGTTTACGAATGCTACTACAAGGTTTTTACCTAAAGCTAATTCTCCTTTATCCATAGATGGTCCATCTGCAAGAATATCTTTAGGTTCTACTCTATCACCAACTTTAACAATTGGTTTTTGGTTGTAAGCTGTAGAGTGGTTAGAACGTACGAATTTGTGAATTACGTATGTATCTAAATCCCCTTTAATTTCTTTACCTTCTAGAGTTTCAATACGACGTACTTTAATTTTCGCTCCATCAACATATTCAACGATACCAGGGTATTTAGCGATAACAGCCGCTCCTGAGTCACGTGCTGCAAGGTGCTCCATACCTGTACCAACGAATGGTGCTTCTGTAATCATTAGAGGTACTGCTTGACGTTGCATGTTCGCTCCCATTAGAGCACGGTTAGAGTCGTCATTCTCTAAGAACGGAATACATGCTGTGGCAGCAGAAACTACCTGTTTAGGTGATACATCCATGAAGTTCATCATTTCGCGAGGTTTAACTGTGTTATCCCCTCTGAAACGACATACTACTTCTTCATCTACGAAGTAACCTTTTTCATCAACATTAGCAGTTGATTGTGCTACAACATATTTATCTTCTTGATCAGCTGTTAAATATTGTACGTTTTCAGTTACGTATGGACGACCTTCTCCATCAAATTCAACTTTTCTATATGGAGTCATAATGAATCCAAATTCATTTATACGAGCAAATGATGAAAGTGAGTTGATAAGACCGATATTTGGTCCCTCTGGTGTTTCAATCGGACACATACGACCATAGTGTGAGTAGTGAACGTCACGAACTTCCATCCCTGCACGCTCTCTTGTTAAACCACCAGGCCCAAGTGCAGATAAACGACGTTTGTGAGTAAGCTCACTTAATGGGTTTACTTGGTCCATGAATTGTGAAAGTTGAGAACTTCCAAAGAACTCTTTAATAATTGCTGTAACTGGTCTTACGTTAATTAATTGTTGTGGAGTAATTTCATTTGTATCTTGAATACTCATACGTTCACGCACAACACGTTCCATACGAGAAATACCTACACGAATTTGGTTTTGTAATAATTCACCAATACAACGTAGACGACGGTTACCAAGGTGGTCAATATCATCTACACGCCCGATTAATTCAAATTCAAATCCATCGCTATTTCTACGAGTTCTAATTAATAATAGGTAGTAGTTAATACTTGCTACGATATCAGCAATTGTTAGTGTTAGAACATCTTTATTAGGTGCTCCATTACCAATTACGTGTAATACTTGATCATCAGTTAATTCATCGATATCGAAGTCATTCCCTACTTTTACTTGGTTTACAATTTTGAATAATTGTAATTTAAGACTGTCGCTTCCATCAAGACTTTCATTCATATCGAACTCTACTACGTTAGCTGTAGTTCCTAATTCTTCATAAATTCCATCAATGATTTCACGTGTCAACTTAGTACCTTTTTCTACTAAGATTTCTCCTGTTTCTGTATCAACGATTGGTTCAACTAGAATTTGGTTTTCTAGACGTTCACCAACGTGAAGTTTGTTATTTAATTTATAACGTCCTACTTTAGCAAGGTCGTATCTTCTTGGATCGAAGAATCTACCGTGTAAAGTCGCTTTGGCAGTTTCTACGTTAGCTGGTTCTCCAGGACGTAATTTATCATAAATTACTTTTAACGCAGTTCCTGTGTCTAGGTTTTCATCTTTTTCTAATGTGTTTAATAGTTCTGTATCTTCTCCGAATAATTTAATAATTGATTCATCAGATTCAAAACCTAACGCTCTAATAAGCGTTGTTAAAGGAATTTTTCTAGTTCTGTCAATACGAGCATAAACTAATCCCTTAATATCTTTTTCAAATTCCAACCAAGCTCCTCTGTTAGGAATAACAGTTGTTTTATAGGCATTTGGAATATTTTTAACTTTAAGTTTGTCATCTTCTGTAAAATATACAGAAGGCGAACGTACTAATTGAGATACAATTACACGTTCTGCACCATTGATGATAAACGTTCCAGTTTCAGTCATCAACGGTAATTCACCCATAAATACTTCTTGTTCTTTAATTTCGTCACGTTCTTTATTAATTAAACGTACGCGCACTCTTAAAGGTGCTGAATATGTAGCGTCACGTTCTTTAGACTCATCAACATCATATTTAGGAGTTCCTAATTTATAGTCGATAAATTCTAAACTTAATTTATCATTATTACCCTCTATTGGTGATACATCTTTAAAAACATCTTTTAGACCAGTTTCTAAAAATTTATCATAAGATAAGGTTTGAATTTCAATTAAGTCCGGTAAATCAATTACCTCTGATATTCTAGCATAGCTACGTCTTTGTCTGTGCTTACCAAATTTAACTTTTTGCAACTGTGTCACCTCTCAGCTTTTCTCTTAAAAACTAAAAAGAAAATATATACATTTTCTCTTACTTACTTATATAATTTTGGCAATTCTATCTAAAAGAAAATAGAATTACTTGCAATATATCATTTTATCATAGTCATAGCAAGTTGTCAATTATTTTACGGCTTTCAGGATATAGTATCCTTTATTTTTTGAAACTACTTCTACCATCGAAAAAGTATCTTCTAATAATTTTTTACAACTAGCCATTCCTTGTTTTTTTTGTATAACCACCCAAAGCTCTCCTTGAGAATTTAGATGTTCATAACTATCTGTCATTATTTTATGTACAATTTTTTTCCCAGCTCTTATTGGTGGGTTTGTTAAAACTATATCAAAGTTTCCTTCAACATTGTCAAAGGAACTACTTTCTAGTACTTCTACTTTATTTTCTATTTTGTTAAGTTCAATATTTTTTTTAGATAATTCTAATACTCTATTGTTTACATCTACCATAGTAAACTTATATGTCGGATATTTTTTTGCGAGGAATATAGATATAACCCCATAGCCGCAGCCAATATCCGCAACTTTAGCATTTTCTTTATTTGTAGTGAAACTTTCTAACATTGTTTTAGTTCCAAAATCTACACTCTCTTTAGAAAATACTCCATTATCTGTATAAAATTTCAAATTCTCATCCGCTATTATTGAGTTGATAATTTTTTCACGACTTTCTGTCGTCGGATTATTTGTATAATAATGTTCCATAATAAAGACACCTCTTAAAATGAAAGAAAATAGTATATCCCATAGCTAGACACTTGAGATATACTATTTTTGTTATTATCATCGTATCAAATATTCTCAAATAGAATATTATTGTTTATTTACATCTATCTTTTTATCTACTTAGAATAGAAATTATTTAACTTCGACAGTTGCTCCAACTTCTTCTAATTTAGCTTTGATTTCTTCAGCTTCTTCTTTAGAAACTCCTTCTTTAAGTGTTGCTGGCGCACCATCAACTTTTTCTTTAGCTTCTTTTAGTCCGTCTCCAGTGATTTCACGAACAACTTTGATTACTTTAATTTTTGAGTCTCCAGCGTTAGCTAAAACTACGTCAAATTCAGTTTTTTCTTCAGCAGCTCCAGCAGCAGCTCCACCAACTACAGCTACAGGTGCAGCAGCAGTTACTCCGAATTCTTCTTCAATTGCTTTTACTAAGTCGTTTAATTCTAAAACTGACATTTCTTTGATAGCGTCTAAAATTTGTTCTTTAGTCATTATAAATTTCCTCCGATTTTTAAATTATATGTTTTTAGTATTTTTTTATTTATTAAGCTTCTTGTTCAGCTTTTTGGTCTGCAACAGCTTTAACAGCTAAAGCAGTATTGCGCATTGGCGCTGTTAATACAGATAGTAACATTGAAAGTAATCCTTCGCGACTTGGTAATGTAGCGATAGCTTTAATTTCAGCTTGATCTGCAACTTTTCCTTCTATAACACCAGCTTTTAGTTCTAAGTTTTCGTGTTCTTTAGCGAAATCGTTTAAAACTCTAGCAGGAGCTACAGCATCGTCTGTTGAGAAAGCAAAAGCATTTGGTCCAGTTAGAACTTCGTCTAATCCTTCAATTCCTGCTTGCTCCATCGCACGACGAACTAATGAGTTTTTATAAACTTTAAAAGTTAAACCTTCGTTACGCATGTTGTTACGTAATTCTGTTACTTCCGCAACGTTTAATCCACGGTAGTCAGCGATAACAACTGAAGAACTTGCTTTAATTTCTTCTGCGATTTGATTTACTAACTCTTGTTTTCTCTCAATAGCTTTTGACATTGAACTTCCTCCTAAGTAGATTTATCAATTTCAGTACCATTAAAAAAACCTTCTTGCATGCGAGAACATACAAAAAGGCACATAAGTTTCTTTTCGAATTTTGTCCTCGGTAGGTTAATTAAGGATTTCTCCCCCTACTGTCTACGGTACATTTTCAACTGACTTATTCATTCTAATATATATAATTTTATTTGTCAATAGTTTTTTTAAAAAATTTTAAAAAGAATTATAAATTAGTAATTTCTTCTATGGATTACTTGTTTAATCTACTTTTACAATATGCATCTATGGCTTTAGAAGTATATTCAGCTACCCCTTCTCCAAATTTATCTATATTATTTTTAAATTCTGGATTTTGAGAATATCCTTTTCCTATATATGAGAATACTTCTACACTGCAATCAAAAGCATACTTATTCATATAGTTATATAATGCTTCGACTTTCGATTGAACTTCTTTTTCTTCTATATCTATATTATTTTTTCTGTATTCAGCCATTGAACGAAAAACACTATTAAATTTCTCAGCAACGATATCTTCTTTACCGCTCTGTCTTTTTTTAGATTCTTCTAGTGTTTCTTTCCCATATTTTTCTATTGCTTGATCTTCATACTTATTTAAGTCCTCTTTTTTAAATCCGTTAAATTTTTCTTCTATAGTCATTTTTTGTTCTCCTTTATGTGTTTTTATTGTTTTTTCTATATTATGAAGAATTACTTCAAACTTCTCTTTTTCTTTTAAAATTAATTCCCGTTGCTGTTCAAGTATTTTTAAACTATCAATATCTCCATCAAGTAATTCTTTTATATCATTTAACTTAAACTTTAGAAATCTATAAAATAAAATCTTTTGAAGTTTATCTAAATTCTCATCTGAATAATCTCTATACCCATTATTTAATTTTTTTGGAATCAATAATCCTATCTCATCATAATATTGCAATGTTCTTGCACTCACTCCTGTAAGTTTTGCGACTTCATTTATTCTCATCTCCGCTCCTAAATCCTTGATATATTTCACCAGTGATATACCTATTATATACTATTACGTAACGTAAGGGTCAATACTAAAATAAAAAAATCACTAAGGAAATTCCTTAACGATTTTTTATAAATATTATTCAAATACTTTTTTTAGATCAATAGCTTTATTTAGGGCTTCTGTAATAACAATACCGATTACCATTACAACAACTTGTGATAATAAAAGCGATCCATAAATTGCTGTGAACGCTTCAAACTCGAATGGCACTCTTGCAGAGTTTTCACCGCTAAAAATAGCAATTTCATATGCAATTATTGGCATACAAACCACTAAGTAAATAACAATATTAAGGATGTGTCTAGCGATTCTATTTTTTACGAATTTGAATACAAAAACACTGATAGCTAACGCTAAACCTGTTCCTAATGTCCCAAAGAACACATCTACTATACCAAGTGGACTAAAAATATTTGCTATTGCTACACCTAAAGTTATAGGGAACCAATATTTTTTACTAAATACCACTAATTGTGATAGTGATTCACTAATACGTAATTGAATAGCACCGTATGAAAATGGTGCGATAGCAACTGTTAAAACAACATAGATAGCTGCTATTAATGCTTGAATAGTTAATACTTTAACTGTATTATTTCTCATTATATATCTCCTTGTCTTGTTTAAGAGAAATTAAAGAAGTACTGATTAAGAGAAATCAGTACTTCAAGTTTTTTTTATAGATGGATCTCTCAAACATCTTTTATTATAATAAAGTCAGAAGACAAATAACCTTACCTATGTAAAATTAAATATCAACGTCATTTATACTATCACATATTATATCCATTAGTCAATAAAAATATAAAAAAATTATAAAAAAATAATGTAATGCTAAAATTTTTATAAAAATATCTTGCATTTACAATTTTAATATGTTAAAATGAGGTAGTTGTATCTAACAACACTTAATTCATTGTAATTAAGAATATTAATTAATATTTCTTAGTAATAAAAACTATAATCAGGAGGTGAATCGAATGCCAAACATTAAATCATCAGTATTAAGCGTAAGAAAAGATGCTAAAACTAATGCTGCTAACACAGCTAAAAAATCTGAAATGCGTACAGCTATTAAAAAAGCTAAAGTAGCTAAATCTGAAGGTGCTGCTAACGCTGCAGAGTTAGTAAACCTTGCTTACAAAAAAATCGATAAAGCTGCTAAAACTAACTTAATCCACAAAAACGCAGCTGCTAGATATAAATCAAACCTAGCTAAATAATTTTATTAACTACTCAGACTACTGAGTAGTTTTTTATTGAAATAAAAGGAAGAACCTAGAAATCCTCTCTAAGCTCTTCCTTCTTTTTTAATTCTACTAGTTACAATTTTTAATAATTCTATCAATAGCCTCTTTTACATTATCTGGACTAGTCGCTAGATTTATCCTAATATACTTATTGTAACCTTTACCAAACCAGCGGCCAAAATCAATCGCTAAACCACACTCATCTTGTATGAATTCTTTTGTTGTTTTCCCATTTAGAACTTTCTCTAAATTAACAAATGCTAAATACGTTCCTTCTAGCGGATAAACTTTAATTTCAGGTACTTTTTCTGCTAGAGTTTCAAGAAGTAGATTGTAATTATACTGTACGGTTTCCTTCAATCCCTCAAGCCATTCATGGCCTTCTCTATATCCTGCTTCTAAAGCAATTTGTCCTAATAGACTTGGTTCCGCTTCTAAGTTCTCTTTTTTGTACTTATCAAAAACTATTCTTACTTTTTCATCAGGAATTAATATAGTTGCATGAACTAATGATGCAAGATTAAATGTTTTTGAACCTGAGTTAGCTACAATAAGCCGATGATTATACTTTCCATCTTCTATCGCTAACGCTGAAATTTGTTTATGATTTTCATATGTGAAGTCTTGATGAATTTCATCAGATAATACAAGAACATTATACTTCTCACAAATTTCAAAAACACGTTTTTGTTCTTCTAATGTCCAGACTCTACCTACTGGATTATGAGGTGAACAGTGAATATATAATCTTACATTATTATCACGAATCTCTTTTTCGAATGTAGCAAAATCTATTATAAACTCACCATTTTCCTCAAGTAATGGTGCTTCAATTAGTTTTCTACCACTATTTCTAATAGAATTAGCAAATGGATAATATACAGGTGGCATAATTATAACTGAATCTTCTTTTTTTGTATATGCGTGAATCACCCATAAAATTGCTTGAACGATACCAGGAGCAAATCTTATCCATTGTTTTTCTACATTGATATCGTATTTTTGCTTATGCCATTTTTTATATTGATCATAATAACTTTCAGGCAACTTAGTATATCCGAAAACTCCATGATTTACACGTTCAATCAATGCTTCTCTTATACTCTCTGGAGTTTTAAATTCCATATCAGCTACCCACATAGCAAGAAGATCTTTATCTCCAAATCTTTCCTCTAAAGCATCCCATTTTAAACTATTTGTATTTCTTCTTTCAACGTAATACTTATTTACAAATTCTTCTACTCTACTCATTATTTCTGTCCTCTATACTTCTAAAGCTTGTGCAAAATCTTCTAATAAATCTTCAATATCTTCAATCCCTACAGATACTCTCAATAAATCTGGTGTTAAACCATAAGAAAGACGTAGTTCTTCCGGGATATCGAAGTGAGTTTGAGTTGTAGGATACGTTACTAGTGTTTCGACTCCACCTAAACTTTCTGCGAATGTTGCAACCTTTAATGAACGTAGAAACGCATCAATCTTAGAAGCATCATGAAGTTTAAAACTTAACATAGCACCTTTTTTCGGATATAGTACTTCTTTAACATTTGGATTTTTTTCTAATTCTTCAGCAAGCTTTTCAGCATTTTTTTCTTGTTGATTAAAACGTAACGGTAAAGTTTTTAAACTTCTAACGAATAACCAACTATCAAATGCAGATAATACCGCACCTGTAGTATTAGAAATCCAAGCTAATCTTTCTCCAATTTGTTCATCATTAGTAATTACAGCTCCAGCTAAAATATCGTTGTGCCCTGTTAAATATTTTGTAGCTGAGTGAACAACAATATCAGCACCCATTGTTAATGGTTTCTGTCTTAATGGTGTTAATAAAGTATTATCAACAATCAATAACGCATTTTTTTCTTTAGCGATTTTTGCAACTTTTTCAATATCAACTTCTTGCATTAATGGATTAGTTGGTGTTTCTATAAATACAGCTTTAGTATTTTCTGTAATTTTTACTTCGAGATCTTCTTCATCAGTGAAATAGATAAATTTCTGTGCACCTTTACGCTCCAATTCATCAAAATATCTAAAACTTCCACCATATAAATCTCTAGAAACTAGAAATTCACTATTCAATTCAAACAATTCAAAAACTAATTGAATAGCACTCATACCTGAGCTAGTCGCTATCGCACGACAGCCTTCTTCTAAATCACATAATCCCTCCTCTAAAATTGTACGAGTAGGATTTTTTGTTCTTGTGTAATCATAACCTGTACTCTCACCTAGTCCAGGATGAGCATAAGCTGTCGATAAATATATCGGTGTCACAATCGCACCAGTTACTTTATCTTTTCTATTTCCTAATTGAGCTAACTTAGTTTCAATTTTCTTCATTAAACAATACCTCATTTTATTAATTTCTTTTCAACATTACTATTATAACATTATATTTGTTCAGAATAAACTAATTTATCTGAATTTTTTGTTTTTTTATGAATATTTTTTAATTAACTAACTTCAATTATCTGAAACAAAAAAAGATCACTTGAATCTGATTCAAATGATCTTCCTCTTAATTCTTACTTCTTCCTTAAAAACACAATACCTGTTATCAACTGCCACATTGTTATTGGATAAACCGTCATTCTTTCATAAATAGCTACAACGTCTGAAAGATTGTTATTAATTGCATTATTCATAAGTACTGCACTAACTAAACCTATAATCCCCAGCAAAGTTGAAACAATAGCATATTTTTTATTTTCTCTAAATAATACTATTCCACTTAATAAAGTCGTAAAATTCCCACCTAAAAATGATAATCTCGCACCTAAACCATGAAATCCATCTTCACTAGGAACTCCACCTTGGAATACTCCAACCAAAACACCCCCCATAGCAAATATGAATGGAGTTAATATAGATAATATGCCTAATTTTCTATTTTTTAATTTATCAAAAATCAATAAATAGTAAGCAATAAAGAATCCTATCCCAGTGACTATAAAATTAATATTCATAAGCATAGCAAATTCTGAAAATCCATCAGGAACACCTTCAACTATTTGATAAGTGTAGACTCCTAGCGAACTAATAAAATGCTTAAAGTATACTTCTTTCAAAGGATATCCAGTACCGAAAGCTACAATAAATTCACAAGTTAAATAGAATAGACCATTTAAAATAAATATAAGTGCTCCGGCATTTACTATACTCTTCTTACTATTCATCAACAATCTCCTCTACTACATAATTGTACTTATTCTAGCATAATTAGTATAGGATTGCAAAAACAAAGTACTATTTTAGTTCCTCAATTAGTTTATTAATAAACAAATCTAATATAAGGTATTTATCCATATATGAGGATTTTAATAACTTATCATAATCCGCAGCTAAAATTAATGTCTTCATAATTTTATTCACACTATAATTTCTAATTCCTTGTGCAGCTAACTGGACCCTATATGGATGAACTCCCAATTCTTTAGCTATATCTTTTTGTGAATAGTGTTCATTTAGTAGAACTTTTACTTTATAATACATCCTTAATTGTCCACTAATAAGTGATAATAAGAAAATCGGTTCTTCTTTTTTTAATACTAAAGAATTATAGACTACTCTTAATTTCGAATAATTTTTCCCGAATAACTCGTTAGTTAAACTGAACACATCGTATTCTAAACTTCTTGTTGCGAGCAATTCAATATCTTCTCGCGTAATTATTTTCTTTTCATCGCAATAAAGGAGTAGTTTTTCTAATTCTTTTTTTATATTAGCAAAATCTAAACGTGTATAATTCACAAGAAATTCTGCATCATCTCTTGAAATTTTAAAATTAGCATCAGCAACAGTTTTCACAATATAGCTAGCTATTTCCTTTTCATTGAAATTAGAAAACTCCTTAACTTCTCCTACTTCTTTAATTTTCTTTATAAGTTTTTTTCTGCTATCAATCTTGTCAGAAATCTTTAAAATTAATACAACTTCTTCACTAATATTATCCAAATAACTAATTAACGTATCAACATTGTGTTCTACTTTAATCTTCTTAGGTTTAGCAAGTAGAAAATTACAATTTTCTGCAACTACTACTTTTTCATTCCCAAATAAACCACTACTTCTACATTCATACACTAAAGATTCCAAAGTATTTTCATGCATATTTATTTTTATATAATTAAATTCATCCAATTCTTTTAAATACTTTTTTGCTATATTTTTTTCATAATCATTGATAGCTTCAAAATTCTCACCATATATTACATAGACATTTTTCATTAATTATCTACCTCAATTTCAAATTCAGAATTCTTGTTTTTTACTCTAACTTTTTTATTATAATAATAAATAGAATTCTCTCCAAATTTCATCTCTGTATTCTCTTTAAGGACAATATAATCTATTTTTTTATACTGTGCCATATTTTTTACTTCTGATAATTTATTTTCTAAACTATCTATTACAATAACTTTCCCTACTAGATTTCTTGCTAAAAGATCTATAGAGTAACCACTTTTATTCTTTTTCGCAGAAGTCAAAAACAAATACTCAAATTTATTTTTTCCTTCATAATCCAAAAGTAAATCGTACTGGTTTATTATATCATAATCCTTGTCTTTTTTTCTGTAATCTGTATAAAAATTTTGAATATTATTAGATGTATTTATCAAGAGATTATTCTTACGTTCTCTAATATATAAAACACTCTCTTTTCCTATTTTTACATCTTCAATATATGTTTTAGGTGTATATGTAGTTCCTATACAAATCAGAATTATCCCAAGAACTCCATAAACAGTATTCATATATTTAGATTTATTCAAGTTTATCAATATAGTTAGAACAATAATAAATATAATAATTATAAAAAATATATTTAATTTACCTATGCGAATAGGTCGAGCTATTAGAAAAAGCTCCTGAATTTTATCGAATAAATTGAAAGTAATATTTAATATCGGTCTACAGATAATATTAAACAACTGACCATTTATTAAGAATACAATATAGCTAAAAATTACTAGCGGAAAAATCACAATACTAAAAATTGGTACTAAAATAATATTACTAAATACAGAAATATAAGTTATAGTATAAAAATTATACAATAAAATAGGAATACTACCTAGTGTAGAAATTAAACTAATTCTGAATGCACCATAAATTTTATTTCTAGAATTTTTTATATATGTTCCAGACATCAATAGACAAAATGTAATTAAAAACGATAATTGAAAACCAATATTAAAAATAAGTAATGGATTATAAATTAGCAAAATTAGAAAAGTCAGCAACAAACTTCCAAGTTTATCTATATTTTTTCTTCTTAACAGGATGTAAAATACAATCATAAAACCTGCCCTAAGAACAGATGCACTAGCTCCGCTAAGTAACATATACAGTGGAATTATAATCAAGATGAATTTCTCTATATAATCAACACTTACTCTAAATTTTAATAAGATAAAGTAAATTAGAGAAATAAGTATACCTATGTGTAACCCTGAGATTGCTAATAAATGACTTGTTCCTAAATTTTTAAAAGAATTTATATCATCTTTTAATAAATATCCTTTATCTCCGAAAATTAAAGCTTGAAAATAACCACTTTTATCAAAGGTTAGTTCTTTATTAATTTTTAAACTTAATTTGTTTCTAAGAGTTAAGAATTTAAAATATACAGAATCTATATTCTTAATCTCATAAATTTCATTAATAGTTATCTTTTTAAAAATCCCCCTATTCTCATTATATTTTTTATAATCAAATGAATAAAAATTAGTCTTTTCTGAGACATCTTCTATATTAGCATTTACTAATAGTTTTCCACCCCAAAATTTTTCCTTGAAAAATTTCTTTTCATCTTCACTCTTGACTATATAACTTACTAGCACCTTCTCATTTGAAAGAGAGCCAATAGAAGACACATAGGCTCCATTAACATCAAATCTATCAGAAACTGCTAGTTCTAAATTTTTATTTTCAACATTACCTAGATGCGTAATGTTATTCTTTTGTTCATATGCTCCCCGAATAAAAAAAGCTAAGAAGACTATTACACAAATAATAGTTTTCCTAGCATTAAGATTTTTATTTTTCCAAGTTATCAGTAGAAAAATAACAATACATAGCATAGATATTATTATATTATAATTTAATAATATCGCCCCTAATGCTAGTAAAGAAAGTTGTAAATAAATCATTACTATTTATTTAGTAACCTTTCTACTACGTTGTTTACGTCGTAATCTACTTTTCTTACGACAACCCCTGATTTTTCTAATAACTCTCGAGCATATTCATTATTTCTATAATCATTTGCATAGCAAATTTCTTTTATCCCTGCTTGAATTATAGATTTTGTACAATTCAAACACGGGAAATGTGTAACATAAATAGTTGCACCTTCAGTTCCAACCCCGAACTTTGAACATTGTAAAATTGCATTTATTTCAGCATGAATTGTTCTTACACAATGCCCTTCTACTACTTTACAACCAACATCTATACAATGTTCATCACCTTTGATTGAACCATTATAACCACCTGAAACTATTCTCTTGTCTTTAACTATCGTCGCTCCAACAGATAATCTACTGCAAGTCGATCTAAGTGATAATAGGTGGCTTTGAGCCATAAAGTACTCATCCCAACTAATTCTCTGCATAACTATACCTCTATTTTATCTTTAATTTTCTCAAAAGTAGCTTTTCCTATACCACGTACTTTTGTAATATCTTCTTTCTTTTTAAAATCCCCATTTTTTTCTCTATATGAAATAATCGCCTCGGCCTTTGTTTTTCCAACTCCTGAAATTTTCATAAGTTGCTCTAAATTAGCGGTATTAATATTAATCATATCGCCACTAGATGAACTAGTACCACCATCAGATATTTGTTTCGGCTTTTCGCCATGTTTAAGGACATAAATAACCATCTGATCTTTTACTTTTTGGCTTAAATTCAAAGTAGAAGTATCAGCATCCTCTAAAAGTCCACCGGCTTCTTCTATTAAATCTTTTACCCTTTTATCTTTTGTCGTTTCAAATACCCCAGGATGTTTTACTGCACCTTTTACATCAACAAAAATCTTTTCATCGTGTTTTTCTTCATTTTTTTCATCCTTATTTATCGGCACACTGCTGGTATTAGAAAAACTAACACCACTATAATCTTCTGTCTTACTCTGATTAAAATAAAACAAACCACCGATTATTACTACAAGACTACACACAAACGCCAAAATAATAGATTTAACATTTTGTCTAAAAAATAATACAACATCTTCCTTTTTAATATTCATATTTCTCTCCCCCTAGTACCTATATTATATCATTAAATTTATTATATTAGTACTGAAAACCTAATTATAGTACCTTATTTATATTTCATGTATTTTATGTTATACTGATAAAAAATCACAAGATTCAAATTATAAAAATAGGAGAAACATTATGGCTAACGAAATGAATTTATTAAACTGGACATTTTTTAGAGAAGTTGCTATTCCTCAAGATATAGTAAACTTATTAATAAACGGTGAACAACCTGTCGCAGCTTTCGCAACAATAAGAGATGTTGCTGTATTTACAGACAAAAGACTTATTGTAAAAGATGCACAAGGAATTACAGGGAAAAAAGTAGAAATTTATTCACTACCATACTCTTCAATACTAATGTGGTCGACTGAAAATGCCGGTAAAATCTTCGACTTGAATGCTGAAGTAGAACTTTGGACTAAAGTTGGAAAAATTAAAATCAACCTTAAAAAAGATATCGATATTCGTAGATTTGATACATTACTAGCACAGTACATACTGTAATCTTATAACTTAAAGTTAAAAATTAAAAATCCTAAAAACTAGAGTTTTTCTCTAACTTTTAGGATTCTATTTTATATATTATAGTTGAAGTTTTTCTCCATCTTTATATACTTCGTCGATAATTGCCCCACCTAGGCAAACATCTCCATCATAGAAAACAACAGCTTGTCCTGGAGTTACAGCACGTACTGGTTCTTTATAGACAACTTTTACTTTGTTATCTTCTAATACTTCTACTTCAACTTCAGTATCTGGTTGACGATATCTGAATTTTGCAGTACATGTGAATTTATTAGGTTGTGGATTTTTCGTTGTGAATGATAGTGAACTAGCTAGTAAACTATCTGAATAAAGTTTTTCATTATGGAATCCTTGACAAACATACAGTATATTATTTTCAAGATCTTTACCACATGCAAACCATGCTTCACCTTCAGTATCTTTAGTTCCACCAATACCTAATCCATGACGTTGACCGATTGTATAGTGCATTAAACCAATGTGCTCTCCACGAACATTACCATCTAAATCAACCATTTTACCACCTTGAGCTGGTAGGTATTGAGATAAGAATTCTCTAAAGTTTTTCTCACCGATGAAACAAATACCCGTTGAGTCTTTTTTCTTCGCTGTTGCAAGACCCGCTTCTTCAGCAATCTTACGAACATCTTTTTTCTCAAGTTCTCCTACAGGGAATAGGATATTTTTGATTTGATGTTGTTTTAATTGAGATAAGAAGTAAGTCTGATCTTTATTATTATCAACACCACGTAGCATTAAACGTTCTCCATCAACATCTTTAACTCGCGCATAGTGCCCAGTCGCTACATAATCTGCACCTAAATCTTCAGCATATTCTAAGAAAACTTTAAATTTAATTTCTTTATTACACATAATATCTGGGTTAGGTGTACGACCTTTTTTATATTCATCTAAAAAGTAAGTAAATACTTTATCCCAGTATTCTTTTTCAAAGTTTATAGAGTAATATGGAATATCTAATTGTTCACAAACTTTAATTACATCTTCGTAATCTTTTTCTGCAAGACAAACTCCTCTATCATCTTTTTCTTCCCAGTTTTTCATAAACACACCGATAACATCATATCCTTGTTGTTTCAACAAATACGCTGTTACAGATGAATCAACTCCACCACTCATTCCAACTACTACTTTTTTGTTGCTATTCATTATTAGTTCCTTTCTTTTATTCTTTTCTCTAAAGTTACAATTTTTTCTACAACTTCATCAATTAATTCTCTGCTAGTATCAAATCCAACACTAATTCTTACTGAATGTGCAGCACGTTCAATACTATACATTTCTGTAATTATACGACTTCCTTTAATATTTCCTGAACTACAAGCAGATCCGCCGGAAATATAAATGTCACGAGCGTCTAGATATGTAATCAGTCGCTGTGCTTCCACATTTTTGAAATAAATATTTAATATATTCGGCAATGAATTTTCTATAGAACCATTAACTTCAAATTCAACTCCATTTTTCTCAAGTTCAGCTATAAAGTAGTTCTTCAATTCTCTAAGAACAGGAATCGAATTTAATGTTTCTGATAAACAATCATTAAGAACTAGTATTCCTAATAAATCCGTTGTCCCAGAACGAAGACCATTTTCCTGACCTCCACCTAATAATAATGGTTCAACATCCCCATCTTTTGCATATAAAAATCCAAAATTATTAAGAGAACCCAATTTATGCGCTGACGCTGAAGCAAAATCCAATCCTAATTCTTTCACATCAATTTCAACTTTTCCTAACGCTTGAACGATATCACTATGTAATAGTATATTTTTATCAGCAATAAGTTCTGAAACTTCTTTTATAGGATTTAGAACCCCAGTTTCATTATTTGCTAGCATAATTGAAATTAATACCGTCTTAGGATTAATCTTCTCTTTTAATTCATCTATAGATATAGCTCCACTTTCATCTACTGATAATTCATGAACCTTAAATCCAAATCTTTCTAGTCTCTTAGCACTTGCTTTAACAGAAGGATGTTCTATAGATGAAATTATTATTTCTCCAGTTTCAAATCTAGTTAATACATGATTAAATACTGTATTATTACTTTCAGTGCCACCTGAATTAAAAATTATTTCATTACTACTTGCATTTAGAGTTTTAGCTATTTTCTCGCGACCTTCACGAACTAGCCTATCATTTTTCTTTCCTAGAGTATGGCTACTACTTGGATTAGCATAGACTTCTTTTAGTATATTCATATTTTTTTCTATGATATCAAAATGTTTTCTTGATGTTGCTGCGTAATCTAAATAAATATTCGCCATATCATCGCCTCCTAATATTAATCATATTATATTTTAACACAAATAATAGTCAAATAAAATCAAAACCACTTTGTACTTTATAAATTTATTAGTTATAAAAATTATTAATCCCTTTCTTACGGTTTTAGAAAGGGATTAATATTAATTTTATTTAGTTTTTTCTCTTAGTTTACTTATGACTATTATTAATATTGCTAATACTCCTGAAACATATAACAATATACTTTGTTCCTCTAAAATAGGAGTATTAATCACTCGTGGTTGAGTATATACTAAATAACAAAACGTCATTAGATAAAATAGTAGTTTTTCAGATCTTCCAGCACTAACTTTCTTTAACACTCTAACACTGCTTACAATCACAACAGTTACCAGGATATACATCCAATCGATTGGTAGTTTCCCGAAAAAGTAAGCTGGAATGATACAAATAAAACTTATGAAGGCTATTATTTTAAAGATTATTGTATATACTGTATACATAAAATCCGCAGAATTTTTTAATTTGAATAAGCCATTAACAATAATTAAAATAAAAATATAAGTACCTATAGTAAGTTTAATTTCATTACTAATATTGTAGTTAGACCCTTGTGTAATAAATGTAGAAATATTCATATATAAGTACATTATTATAATCGGAATATATGTCCAAACATACGCTAGGAATTTACTATTTTCAAAATATGGTACTTCCCATTCCCAGATGTACTGTCTATCAATTACTTCAAGAATAACGGCATTTAAAAAAGTCCCTGCTATTAAATTAAAAAGAACCTCTTCAAAATTTCCACGAGCTAACATTAACATTATAAAATTAACGATTACAAACAATCCTACTCCCAAGAAACCTGCAAAATATAACACTATCATTGCTGGTGTATTTTTAGAAGCACTCTGTCCGTTTCTATTAAGATACTCTGTATTTTCTACTACCAAATAATTATAAATATTTGAAATACTTGAATTATCTTGTTTATTTTTTAATATCCCAGCCAACAGCGACCTTATTGGGAAAAATTCAATTTTTGTAAAGTCTATATTACAAATTTCTATCCAAAAATCATCATTCATTTCTGTATCCTTAGAAACTATTTTTGACAATTCTCGCATACTTTTTAAATCATTAACGTTTTCTTTCAACTTATTTACTAAAAATAATGCTTGTCTACGATTTTCTTCTAGCTTTTTTTCATTAATATTATTCACTCTTCAACTCTCCTATTTCTTAATAGTTATTTAAATATAATAATTTTCAACATCTTCTAACATCTTTAATCCTAACTTCTCAAATTCTTTATCTTCAACACGTTTGGTATAGTTTAAAATACCTAGTGCTGAGATGAAAATCAGGCAGTATTCAAGTTCCTTAGAAAGAACTTTCTCTTTTGAATGTTCATAGTAATGTTCTAAAAATAATTCTATTTTTCTTTTATCATTATCTAAATCTTGATAAAAATATTTAATAAAATCTAAATAATAACTAGCATATTTAACTCTTTCGAAATCAATTAATACTAAATTATCGTCTTTTCTCATAATGTTTCTAAGACCGAAATCACCATGAATAAAAACTAATGTTTTTCTATATTCTTCATCTAACTTACTAATATTTCTTAGAAACTTTGAATAAAGCTCATATATTTTAGTATATTCTTTTCTATCTGCTAATCTATATACATTTTTCTCTAAAACTTTTTTCAAAGAAATTTCTTTGTCATTTTCAATTGAGCATCCATTTCCTCCATGAAAATCAGATATTAGCTTGGCTATTTTTACTATATCTTCATCATTTACACTTTCTTTATTTAATGGAATATAATCTTCATATTTTAGTACTAGTGCAAAATACTCAGGTAAATCTAATATTAGATTAGTTTTATCCCTTAATACTTTATATTCTAGTTCATATTTTAATGGATCTTTAAAAATTTTAACGAATACTCTTTCTCCTAATTTTTTAGAAAATCCTATAAAATGCTTATTTTCAGAAATATGATTTATTTTTTGTAAGTTTGTATCTAATAATTCATTAAGTTGTCTTTTCATAAGCACACCTAAATATTCTTAAAAAGGGAGTTACTCAAAATCATAATTTCAAGAAAATCGGTTTTTCGAGTTAACTCCTTTTTGAATTCTTATCCTTTAACTTCTTCTAAATCTAATGTTGACTTAGCATTTAGCGTTAATGGATTAGCAAATATATTATTTTTATAATAATAGTATCCTACAGCTCCCATCATCGCAGCATTATCACTACAATAACTCATTTTCGGAATAAGTACTTCTACTCCTAATTGTTGTTCTAATTCTAATATTTGCTTACGAAGCTCACTATTACCCGCAACTCCACCTGCTAAAATCAACTGTTTAACACCTAAATTAACAATAGCTTTCTTAGTTTTAGCGATTAAAACTTCTACAACCGCCGTTTGGAAACTACATGCTAAATCTTCAGGAACTATTTCTTCACCTCGTTGCTTTGCATTGTGAACAAAGTTAATTACCGCTGACTTCATTCCTGAAAAACTAAAGTTATAATCATCACTATCAATCATCGCACGAGGAAATTTATACTTATCTTCACCTAATTTAGCTAGTTTGTCAACTTTTGGTCCACCTGGATATTCGAGATTCAACTGTCTAGCTACCTTATCGTAGGCTTCACCTACAGCATCATCATGAGTAGAACCAATGATTTCAAAATCAAGTTCATCTTTTAAATAGACAAGTTCTGTGTGTCCTCCACTAACTACAAGAGCTAATGATGGATAAACTATATCATTGTCTAAATTACTAGCATAGATATGACCTGCAATATGATGTGCTGCAATTAGGGGTTTATCTAAAGCATAACTTAATGTTTTTGCAACATTAACACCAACTAGTAATGAACCAATTAATCCTGGGCCTTTCGTTACACAAATAGCATCTATTTCATCTAATGTTGTTTTCGCTTCTTCTAGAGCTTCCTCAACAATTTGTATCACTACTTCTATATGTTGTCTGCTCGCTATTTCCGGCACTACCCCACCAAATTGCTTATGAGTTTCAATTTGACTACTTACTATATTCGACAGTACTTCTTTACCATTTTTAACTACGGCTACACTGGTTTCATCACAACTTGTTTCTATAGCTAATATAGTCACATTATCTAAATTCTTAAATTCTTTCATTGCTAAAATCCCTTATCATTACATAAGCATTTTCGCCATTATTTTTGTAATAATTCTTTCTTATATCTATAGTACTAAATCCTGCTTTCTCATAGACAGTTATCGCCGGCATATTACTTACACGAACTTCTACAATCGCCTTTTTTACACCTTTTAATTTTAAAAGTTGCATAACGTAAGTGAAGAAAATTTGACCTAGTTTTTTATTTTGGTGAGGTTTGTCGATAACTATTTTATTAACTTGATATTCATCAGCAACTAGCCAACCACCACAAAAGCCTATAATTTCATCATCGTTAAATAATCCATAATATTCTGCATTAGCGTGTTCTAGTTCAGACTTAAACATGTCTTTTGTCCAGGCATCATCAAAATTATCAGTATCTATCTTTGATAACACATCTAGATTACTTACATCAACTCTATCTACTTTTATCATTTTCAAGCTCTCTTTCTGCTTCAGTTTTTCTTAAGTATTGTGGCTTCATATTATAACAATCGACTTCTTCTAATGAATCATAAATTCTTACAACATTTGCAACACGAACCACTTCGTCATTTTTTAATCCATCAAGAAGAAGTTCATTTAATTTTTCTATATCTTTACTGATATATACAAATTCTTTGTTCTGAGAAACAAGGAAATCATTGATTTCTTCAAGTGAATAATATCCTTCTTTTAATGTTTCTATTAAGTCGCCGTCAATATTTTCATATACCGCACCAAAAACATTTCCACGGCGAGCATCAATAAATGGAACAAGTAGCTTATTACTATCAAATTCCAATAAAGCTTGTAATTTTAAAGAAGAAACTTTTTTCAGTTTAATCTTAAGTGTATATGCTAGTGTTTTACATACTGCTGCAACCACACGAATTGCTGTATACGAACCTGGTCCTTCACTTGATATTACTTCTGTTAAATCAGTTTTTTTCTTATTTGCTTCTTTTAAGCAATTATCGATTTCTTCTAAAATCACTGCTGATAAATTATTACTACATACAAAGTTTTTTTCGGCTAGAATATTTTTTTCTTCAAAGCATGCAATTGAACATACACCATTCGAAGCTTCTACAATTAAACTTACCAATTTTCGCGAATCCTTTCTTCTATTTTTTCATATTCACCACTGGAGATAATTTCAACTTCTCTACAATCCTCAACTAATCGAATATTAAAAATTAATCTTTCTTTCGGTAAAAAGTCTTCTATAAACTCTCCCCATTCAATAACACTAACATTATCTTCAAAGAAAATGTCTTCAAATCCTAAATCCTCATCGCTATCTTCTAAACGATAAGCATCTATATGATATAATTTCCCATTAGGGTATTTATATTCCTTCATAATATTAAAAGTTGGTGAGTTAACCACACTCTTAACTCCTAAATATTCTGCTAAATACTTAGTAAAAGTTGTTTTTCCTGCTGCTAAATCTCCATTCAACAGAAGTACTAATCTACTATCAATACCTTCACTAACTATTTTTGCTAAACGTTTAGTATCTTCTAAATCTTTTATTACTATTTTTAACATTATTAAACCTTCTAAATCTTTATTTATATACCAACTACTATAATATCATATTTACCAGTATATTCCAACAACTAAAGGTATAAATAATATTTATAGAAATAATCATTTATCATAAAATCAAGCGTCTTTTTCTATATAAATCATTCGCTAAAACTTACGCCTACTGATAATTTAAAATAACGCCAAGATATTTCTATCTCAGCGTTATTATTACTCATTTAATCCGTCGTTAAATCAAATCTTATTTTACTACTCTTACTCTTGAAGTTCTTTCAATTGGTGCAGCTTCTTGTAATTTTTCACCAAATGGCATTTGAGCACGTAGTACTAAGTTTGCTGGAATATCCCATTCAGCAGCAACTTTTTCATCGATAACTGGGTTATAGTGTTGAATGTTAGCTCCAACACCAGCTTCTGCTAATGCATTCCAAACTGCAAATGATGCAATTCCTGTTGATTGTTCTGACCAGATTGGGAAGTTATCAGCATATGCTGGGAATTGTTCTTGAAGACCTTTTACTACATCATGATTTTCGAAAAATAAAATTGTTCCATATGCTGCAGCAAAACTATCGATTTTACCTTTTGTAGCTGCTTTAGCTTCTTCTGTTGGTAAGAATTTTTCTAATTCTCCGAAAGTAATATCCCAAAGTTTTTGATGATTTTCACCTAATAATACTACAGCGTGTGCAGTTTGTGAGTTAAATGCACTTGGTGAGTATTTAACTGCATTATCAATAATTTCTAATGCTTCTTGTTCTGAAATTGGTAAGTTTTTACCTAGTGCATAAACACTTCTTCTGTTTTGATATAAATTTTTTGCTTCTGTCATTATTATGTCCTCCGTTTTTTGGCTATTGCTAAACTTTATTATTTGTTTTATAATTGTTATATATATAATTATAATATTTACCAAAATTTTATCAAGTACGTTTTTTTACAATAGTAAGTATCTTTTAAGATAGAATTGGATAATACCAATAAATTTTTAAGGAGATTTTTTTATGGAACAACAAGAACCTTTTGGAAAATGCCCCTTTTTTACAACTCAAAAAATATTGTCTGGAAAATGGACAATACTAATTCTTCACCTACTTGAAGATAAAAGTGTTAGATTTAATGAGTTACAAAGATCACTAGGGACAATTACCCAAGCAACGTTAACAAAACAATTAAAACAATTAGAACAAGATGGATTAATAAATCGTAAAGTTTATGCTCAAATTCCACCAAAAGTTGAGTACAGCTTAACAGATATTGGAAAAAAA
The DNA here is from genome assembly GCF_053758945.1 of Gemella parahaemolysans. Classification (NCBI taxonomy): domain Bacteria; kingdom Bacillati; phylum Bacillota; class Bacilli; order Caryophanales; family Gemellaceae; genus Gemella; species Gemella parahaemolysans. The sequence goes on along the minus strand of NZ_JBSMTP010000001.1, from coordinate 69,715 downwards.
TTCCAATCAGTACTTAATGAATTAGAAATATGGGGAAATGACTATATTGAATATTTAAAAGAAAATAAAGAAGCAGTATAAAGTTATGGATAAGTTAAACGAAATTAAATCAAAACTTCACCTACTTTCAAATGAACAATTAGATATAATACATAGACTTATTTCGACTTGGAAAATTAAAGACAATAAAATTCAAACAGATGAAAATCTTGTGAAAAAAATATATGAAAGTACAATATCCCCTATAGAAAATCCTCTAGAAAATTATTCAAAAGAAGAACTTTTAGAGGAATACGGTGTATTATTTTATAACACTCAAAAATCAACTAACGAAAATTTTGGAGAAGTTTCTATTGAGTATAATTATGAAGAAAGCACTCAATCACAGGAACCTAAGTATTACAGTGAAACTAGTAAATTATTGAATACTAATGGAAGTGAGTTTAACAAAGATTCTTCGAGCCAACACTCAAATACTAGTATAGATGATTTTGATCCATTATTCCCTGATACTGACTTTGACTCATTAACTGGTCTTAATAAAAGTAAATACGATGACTTAGATTTTTCTGCATTAATTTCTAAAAAACCGAAATAACTGTATTCTAAAAACAAATCTAATTACTAAGCTATGACCAAGATTTTCTTATAAAATAGAATAGATACCAATAGTTTTTTAAACTATTGGTATCTATTCTATTTTATGATATTATTCTCCAAATAATCGCAATATTTCATCTCTAAATTTTGAACATATAAATTCGGTGCTTTATTTTTTATTTTTCTAGCTTCGGCTATTAAGTCTAAAGCTTTTTCATCATCTAACTTCACTCCATATTCATATGTTGCCAGGATATTCTTCGTTTGCGGATTATTTTGTTTCAGTCGAACTTTTAAATTCTTATCATTCATAAGCTCTTCTAATAGTTCATCTTCTGGATTTACTAAGCTTATTAATTTTACTAACAACGCCATAAGTTCAACTTTATAAACTGGTAACAAATCGTCTCTTTCAATATATAGTTTCCTTGATTCGTTGTATAATTTATCAAACTCGAAGAAATATTCTAGACCATCTAGTTTAATAAATTCTAATGAATCAGTTAAATAATTGTTATTAATTATTTCTAATGAATTTATTTTCTCCACTACTTCTGGTTTTTCTATTAATAAATTCTTACCGATACTTTGATAATATACGTATTCTAATTGTAAGTATAGAATAAATCTAGTAGTTTCATCCTTACTAGCATGATAATAGGTCATACCATCGTTGAATCCCATCGGAATCAAGTTAAGCAAAGCTAATGCAAAACCTATTAAAGCAAATAATAATGTATAATAACTTGGTAAAATTAACCAAAATACAATAGAAAATACTAAATTAAACGTTACTCCACCTAACAAGTATAATTTATACTTAAATTTTCCTTCAACATATTTAGGTGCTCTCATCAGACATTGACCGCCTGTTCCTGCAAGTCTTTCAAATCTAATTTTAAGTTTTCCATTTTTATCCTTTATAATTTTAAAATCAAATACTCTAAAACTTATAAATTTATATCCTGATAGCACTCCAAAAACTAAATGCCCCGCTTCATGAACTATAACTTGTAAAATAAAAGCTATTACTCCTGCTAGAAATAGAAATATAATGTTTGGTGCATCAACACTTACTAGTGTATCTCCTGCAATCTTACCGACAGAATATCCAATTATCGCTCCAACAATCATAATTCCTAATATTTGTAAAAGTCCGTTAATAAATTTATTCTTCACAAACAATCCTCCTATTCAAATTTCTTATGAATGTAATTCATCATTTCGCTAATATTTTCAATATTTTCGTCTACTAAGATATACATCCATTCTCCCATAGCTGTTGCAAATACTCCTGGTACTCTATCAATCAAACGAAGTTCCTTAGAATATCTATTATAAATATCTTCATTAGAATATTTATAAGTATATTTATCACGTCTTGATAAGGCTACTCCATTATAATTATGCTGGACTTTCTTCGGTGAATTACCAACTACTACATCAGCATACATCTCAAATAAATCACATTCATAAGTATGGTTATATAGATCAATTGTATATCCACCTGCAATTCGGTTATTATATTCTAACGCAATATAATCGTTATTAGGTAATTTGAAAAATTCGATATGGAAAAACCTTTCCCTCATTCCAAATTCTTTAACAATATTTCTACCGTATTCTTTTAGTTTAGAATCAATTTCTTTAGAAATTATATTTCCATAATCTAGACTGTCGTTTAATAAATCTAAAGTAGGTTTTGTATAGTAAAAGCTTGTCTCAAATACAACTTCACCTTTAGAATCAATCAAGCCGTCATACGTACAAAGGACTCCATTATCCACATAACTTTCAAGGAAGTACACAACATCTTGGTTCCATTGATTTTTAAAAATTTCTACATCTTCTTTTGTTAATAGTTTAAATGTATTATTTGCTCCCACTCCATTATCTGGTTTAGCTATTACCGGTAATTTAATATCTTTAATCACTTTTTCAAGTTCTTTAATGGTTTTTACTGCTTGCCCCTTAGCAACTGGTACTTTAGCTTTTATAAAGCTTTCTTTCATCCTAGATTTATACTTTGTAAAATCTAAATTTTTAGGTTTTACTCCTGGGATATTAAATTGTTCTCTTATTAATGAATCTAACGTTAACCAATACTCATTATTAGATTCAACCCTGTCTATAACACCATGTTTATAGATTAAGAACGCTACGCCCCTTAATACTTCTTCATAATTTTCTAAATCATTTACTCTATAATATTCAGTTAAAGCATTTTTTAAATCATCTGAAAGATTGTCATAACTTTCACTACCAATTCCTAATACTTTAACTCCTTTTTCTACCAACTTCTTAGCAAAATTTTCCTGTGAAGTTGGAAAATTTGGTGAAACTAATAAATAATTCATAATAATCCCTTCTTTCCTAACTTTATTCATTAGTTTATCATAACCTTCACTAATTTTCCAATGAAAACATAAAAAAAATATGAATCACCTCCTAAATGTTCGGAAAATGATTCATTATTTATATTATTCTTTTACATTTACTGTTAAATTTTGTAAATATGTTTTAAATGTTGAATTTACTTCTTCACTTAATCCTTTAGTAGCATTTAAATCCACTATTATTTCTACTTTTTCATTATAAGTTTGTGTCATAATAATATTACTTAATACACAAATATTTGAAACAAGTCCACAAAACTCTACTTCTTTATAGTCACTTCTTGATATAAACTTAGCTAAGTCTATACTTCCGAAAGATGTTTTATTAAAGACTTTCTTAGCTTGCTTTTCATATCCAGCTACTTTTCCGTATAGATTATGACCTTCGCTATCAATTATACAGTGTTCAATAGGTAAATGTTTACCTTCTCTAGTTGTAAGATAATTAGTATAGTGAGTGTCTTTTGTGAAGATTACATCTTGACCAGCTTTTAGATATTCATCAATTTTATTTGCAATGACTTTATCTAATTGATCAGCAGTTTCAAAACCTAGTGCACCATCAACAAAATCTTTTTGATAATCTACTACAACAAGTAATTTTTCAGTCGTATCATGTTTTAACATTACTCTTAGATATAGTAAGAATGCTACCAACGCTAAAAATCCTAAGCAATAAAATGTTATTTCAGATTTGAACTTCGGATTTGTTATTTCATCTAACACTACAAACTTAACTAAAACAGCAGCATCTATCAATAACAGAACTAGTAGATATTTCATTCTTTTTCCAAAATATACAGCAAAATCTTTTACACCTAATTTTTTATAAATTAAGTAGATAAATAATGCTGCTATTGCTAAAATGAACAACATTGTTCCATACTTATGTAGTAATTTAAATGCGTGAGGTGCACTTGGTCCCAATACATAACCTAGAGTTATAAACACAACTACCCAGAATACTCCACCAATTGTTGAATATATATGGAATTTTTTGGCATCTATACGTGAAATACCAGAAAAATATCCAAGAATATGTCTAACACCTGGTAAGAAGTACGCTATAACAATTACTATATTACCGAACTTGTTGAAAAATTCCGCCGCTTTAGTCATTCTATATGGAGTAAGTCCAATATACACTCCATATTTATCAATAGCTTTAGTTCCTAATCTTCTACCTATTTCATAAGAGAATTGCATTCCTATTACCGTACCTAAAGCACTCGCTATAATCATCCCTACATAACTACCATGACCATTATATGCCATTACACCTGCTACAACCATCATCGTTTCTCCCGGCAGTGGAAGAGCTGCAAACTCTAGTATAAGTGACACAAATAATATTACATATACATGTTCAGCTAATAGTTTAAATAACATTTCCATATATAAACTATTCTCCTTTTTATTTATTTACTAATAAATTATATCATATTTTATAACCAGTTAAAAGCTAAATAGGTAAATTATATATGATATAGATAATATTGAAAATTATCTTATCATATTAAACTTATAACTAGTTAAAAAAATTTTTAATCATATAAAAAACAAAATAAAACTAGAGCTTTACAATCTGTAAAACTCTAGGAACTTATTAATTTTTTATTTTCTTTCTTCAATAACTTTTACTAAGTCTTTAATTTGAACGATGTTTTCTGCATCTTCATCAGAAAATTCAAATCCGTATTTTTCTTCAATATCCATTACTACATCAGCAACATCAATTGAATCAGCATCAAGATCTTCATTTAATCTTGATTCTAAAGTAATTTTATCTGCATCTATTTTAATATACTTAGTAATAATTTCTTTTACTTCTTCGAAAATTGCCATTAATTTGTTTCTCCTTTTTCCATCGTTTCTATCATTATACCATAAAGTTTTGTTTTATGTATTTGTTTTGCTTGTTGAACTGCATAATATAGTGCATTTTCATCAGCCGAACCATGAATTTTTATACTTGGTTTTTTTATTCCTAATAAGAATGCTCCACCATATTCACTATAGTCAAATTTCTTTTTGAATTTTGAAATTCCGCTTTTTACTAGTAATGCAGAGATTTTTGTAATTATATTTTCTAAGAAGATACCTTTTATCATTTTTCCTAAAGAACTTGCTACACCTTCTATAGATTTCAATAAGATATTCCCAGCAAATCCGTCAGCAATAACTATATCATATTTATGCTCAAGAATTTCTCTTGCTTCTATATTTCCTCTAAAGTTATCAATATCTTCTTTAAGTAATTTATGGGCTTCTTTATATACTTTATTACCTTTTGATTCTTCAACACCAACATTAAGTAATGCTACCGAAGGTGTTTCTATATTATAGATATATTTCATATATAATTGACCAAGTTTAGCATAGTTTAGTAAATCATCAGGTTTTGCTTCTACATTTGCACCTAAATCTGTAAATAAAAATTTATGTTCTGACCTTGTCGGTAATAATGATGCTAATCCTGGTTTAGAGATACCCTCAATGCGTCCTAACATAAATAACGAACTAGCCATAAAAGCACCAGTACTTCCACCAGAAATTGCTACATCGATAACATCATTATTTAAATCAGATAACATTCTAATCATTGAAGCGTCTTTTTTCTTTCTATGAACACGTGCTGCATCATCAGACATTAACACCTCTTCTGTACAAACATTCTTAATAATATTTTTTGTTTTAGTTATTTTATTTAAGTTCTCTTCAAGTCCATAGACATAAAGTTCTACTTCACCGTCTTTATAACTATTTACAAAGTTAATAATTCTACCAGGCTCATCTACTCCTAGTATATCAATACCTATTTTCATAATATTACGCACTTTCTTCTCCTATTAATTTTGCTTCTACTACAAATCGGCTTTCCCATTCACCTGTTTGTGGATTAAAATTATCACATGTAAATAATTTTAATATTTTCGGTTCGTTCTCATGTTGTTCTAAAATTTCAACTTGCGTTGGTACTACATCATAAAGTTTGTTTACTTCATATGTACGTAATTTATCTTTCGAAATAATTTGAATTTTAGCACCATTTTTTATTTTGTTTAAATTATTAAATCTTATTCCAACACCTTGCACACTGTGCCCAGCGATAACAACATTTTGTGCATCTAAATGTGACGGTTCTTGTGATGTTGCTACTCCATTAATTAAATTAATTTCAGTAACATCTTGGAAGATTGGTTCTTCTATTTGTACACTATCAATTTTTAAAATTCCTAACATTGAGTCAGTTAATTTAATTTTTGACTCATTATCTGTAAACATTTTCTGCCACCACGGTATATCTACTTCACCTTTATTGTTTTTATAAGCTGTAATAATCTTATCATTGGCATTTCCTGTTAAATATTCTCTAATTTGATTTTTGAATATTAATACTACCGATGTACATAACAGTACCACGATAAGAATATTTAAAAAAGTATTTTTTAACTTTTTATTCATTATATCCTCCTATATTATCGTTTCTTCTAATCCAACATACTGCAATAGTCTTTCTTTATTATTAGTTACTTCTATTATTTTCACCGCTAATTTTTTTGCTAGATACATTAAATCGACATCATTAATTAAATCAGCAACTTTAAAACTTGGTACGCCGCTTTGTTTTGTACCAAAAAAATCACCTGGTCCACGTTGTTTTAAGTCAAATTCAGCAATTTTAAAACCATCATTTTCTAAGCACATTATATCTATACGTTCACTTTTAGAATCCGTTACTAATATACAGTATGATTGAAACTTACTTCTTCCTACACGACCTCTTAACTGATGTAATGTAGCTAATCCAAAGCGATGAGCATCAACTATTATCATAAACGTAGCATTCGGGACATTTACTCCAACCTCTATAACAGTAGTGGAAATAAGTATATGTATTTCTTTATTTAGAAACCTCTCTACAATTGCCTCTTTTTCTTTATTATTCATTTTACCATGTAAAATTGCAATTTTATAGTCGTCTGGTAGATAGTTTTTAATATTCTCATATGTTTCCTCTACATTTTGCAGATCCATCTTCTCAGATTCTTCAATCAATGGACAAACTACATAACCTTGTCTTCCATTATCGAGTTCCATACGAATATTATCTAGAACTTTATAAAAACTCTTATTTGTAGCTTTATAAGTCTGAACTTTTTTTCTACCAGCCGGTAACTCATCAATTGTAGATACTTTAATATCTGTAATTAAAGTAATTGCCAAACTACGTGGTATCGGAGTCGCGGTCATCATTAATGAATTAACAGCTTCTCCTTTATTGCTTAATAATTGACGTTGTTTTACACCGAATCGATGTTGTTCATCGGTAATTACATATTTTAAATTATTGAATTTCACATCTTCTTGAATTAAAGAGTGAGTTCCAATTAATAATTCTATCTCACCAACCTCAAGTAAACTTAAAATAGTATTTCTTTCTTTCTTAGGAGTGCTACTAGTCAAGAGAGCTACAGAGATATTCAAATCTTTAAAAAATTCAAAAAATGTTTCAAAGTGCTGATTTGCTAATATCTCAGTTGGCGCCATAATCGCTGTCTGATAACCTGCTTTTATCGTTGCATATAAAGTCGCTGCAGCTACAGCAGTTTTACCACTACCAACATCCCCTTGCAATAATCTATCCATCTTATAAGGATTATTTAAATCTTCTACTATTTCATCAATAACACGACTTTGAGCTCCCGTTAACGTAAAAGGTAAACTGTTCTTAAATTCATCGATATCTTTTTTATTTACTCCAACACAATATCTATTATCTTCTATCCTGCTATTTATATTTTGAAGCTGTAATTTTAACTGGTAATTAAACAACTCATGAAAAGCAAACATCTTCTTCGCTTTATCAAATTCCTCAGAATTTTTTGGATAGTGTAACGTATATAAAATCTTATCTAATTTCCAAATTCCTTTGAAGTTTTCAGGAACTAAATCTAAGATAACATTTTCACCATCTATCATATTAAACGATTCTTCAACTAACTTGATAAATTTTTTCTGCGTTATACCTTGTTTGAGATGATAAAAAACTTCAATAGCATCACCTTTAGGATTTTCATCAACAACGTTGAAACTTACGCTCGATGCTGTTATTGTATTATTCACAGCATTGTAAGTTCCTTTTACAACTACATCTTTACCTTCAATTAAATTTTTTTTCAAGTAATGTTGATTAAAAAATACTATCTTTATACTACCAGAAGAAGTTGATAATGTGAAAAATGACCTACTTCTCTTATTTCCATAGAACTGGGTACTAACTCTAGTTTCTACCTTTCCAGTTGTTATGACTTTTTCATTGTCTTTTACAGAAGAAGAAAAATCAGTAGAACTAGATACTCTATAAGGAATATTATACAGAACATCACGAATAGTATAAATTTCTAGTTCGTTTAAAGTCTGTAAATATTTCTTTCCAACACCTTTTATAGTTTCTACTGATTTTTCTAAAATATTAATCATTACCGAATAATAAACTCCTATATTTTTCTCCAGTTTTTGTGATTGCAAGACCTCCTCTGGCAGTCTCTTTTAATGTTGCAGACATTTCTAATCCTATTTTATACATTGCTTCTAGTACTTCATCTGCTGGGATTCTACTCTTTATACCTGCCAATGCTAAGTCGGCAGCCATAAGTGCTGTTGAAGCTCCTGCTGCATTTCTTTTCACACAAGGTACTTCTACTAACCCTGCTACAGGATCGCATACAAGACCAAGCATATTTTTTAATGCTATAGCGAATGCATGAGCACTCATCTCAGCATCCCCGCCCATTGCTTCGACAATAGCTGCCGCTGCCATTGCACTTGCTGAACCTATCTCTGCTTGACAACCACCTTCTGCACCAGAGCATGAAGCATTATTCGCTACTACAAAACCGAAAGCTCCGGCTGTAAATAACATTTTTAATTGCGTTTCTTCATCAATATTGAATTTTTGTTTAAGTGCGTGAATACAACCTGGAAGAACTCCAGCCGAACCGGCAGTCGGAGTTGCACAAATTAAACCTAACGAAGCATTAACCTCATTAGTTGCAATTGCTGCTGCAACACCATTAAGAAAATCACTTCCCGTAATTGACTTACCGCTATCTATATATTCTTGTAGCTTCTTCGCATCTCCTCCAGTAAGCCCTGTTTTTGAACTCACACCTGCCAGACCTTCTTCGACAGCTTGCATCATTACATTTAAGTTTCTTCTCATTAGTTTTTCAACTGCAGAACGTGTAACACCATTCACTTCAATTTCTTGTTCTATCATTAATTCAGAAACTGGTTTATTTTCTAATTTTGATTTTTCAACTATTTCTGCCAAACTAGTAAACATCCTGCTTCCCTCTACAATCTATCTGCAAATTTTACTTCATTAATATAATCTAGTTCAGTTAATTTCTTAATCTTATCTTCAGTTAATTCTTTTTGTGATTCTACTACTAATAAGTTTATTCCCTCTAGAATAGAACTAGAATACATCTCACTTACTTTTAAATCACCGAATATTTCTTCAATTTTTACTGAAAGATTTTTCTTAGTATCATCTTTAAATTTATAAAATATGAAATAGCTAGGAAAATCTCCTGATAAATTCACATCGAAACCTAGAAGTTCGAATATTACCATCTTTCCTCCACCTATTGATTTCCCAATAAGATCTAGACTATGTTTACCTGCTTCAACTTCTATTTTCGCAGTATTAGGATGAATGTGTTCGATTCCACTTTCTATAAATTCAAACTCCATTCCTGCTAATTTTGCATCTTCCATACTCGTTCTTATACGTTTATCAGACGTGTTATACCCTAATAATCCACCTATTAATGCTATGTCAGTTCCGTGCCCTTTATACGTTTCTTTAAATGAACCATATAATGTTATTTTTACATTTTCTGGTTGTTCACCAAAGATATATCTTGTAAATAAACCAATACGCACTGCACCAGCTGTATGTGAACTTGATGGGCCTACCATCACAGGCCCTATAATATCAAATACACTTCTGTATTTCATATTTACACCTCCAATATTGTAGGTAATATAACAGGTTTTCTTCCTATTTCACTTTCTAAAAATTGTCCTAAGGCTTCTAATATTTGTTGTCTTATTTGATAAACACCACATTCTTCAGTAGTTAATACTGTTTCTACTGTTTCTTTAATAACTTCCTTAGATTTTACAAATAACTCTGTTGATTCATTAACATTAACAAATCCACGGCTAATTACATCTGGATTATTCATTAATTTTTTATTTTTAAAATCAATTGCAATAGAAACCACAATAACCCCTTCTTCTGAAAGCTCTTTTCTATCTTTAATTACAACACTACCAATATCTCCTATTCCAAGCCCATCAACATACACATCAGATGCATCAAACTTACCAGCTATCCTAGCACTATCACTAGTTAAAGCTAATACTTCACCGTTTTCCATAATAAATGAGTTTTCTAGCGGAATATCACACTCAGCAGCTGTTTGAGCATGAATTACTTGCATTCTATACTCACCATGAATAGGCATAAAATACTTAGGTTTAATAAGTCTAAACATTAATTTTTGTTCTTCTTTTGAACCGTGCCCTGACGTATGCACATTATTTACACTTGATGTAATGACATTAGCACCAAGTTTTGATAATAAATCAATGTTTTTGTTTATAGATAATGTATTTCCTGGAATAGCTGAACTTGCAAAAATTACAGTATCAGTCGGCATAATTGTAATCTTCTTGTGCGTTCCGTTAGCTATTCTACTTAGTGCTGCAAGCTCCTCACCTTGAGTACCTGTGCATAAAATAAGTAATTTATTAGGATCTACTTGGTTTAGATATTTACTATTAACAAACGTTTCTTTAGGTGCTTTAATATATCCTAATTCTGTTCCTATTTTAATAGCTTTTTCCATAGAACGCCCAAATACTACTATCTTTCTTCCGTGTTCAATACATGCTTCTACTACTTGTTTTACACGATATACGTTAGAAGCGAAAGTAGCGAAAATTACTCTGTGTTTTTCTTTACGAAGTATATTAGAAATTGTTTTCCCTACTTCTTTTTCACTTTGGGTAAACTCAGTTCTTTCTGAGTTCGTTGAGTCAGATAGTAAACATAATACACCTTGTTCACCAATCGCTGCCATTTTATGTAGGTTAGTTCCTTGACCAACTGGTGTAAAGTCAAATTTAAAGTCCCCAGTATGAACAATATTCCCTTGGGGAGTATTTACTATTACCCCAAATGAATCAGGAATTGAGTGAGTTGTATTGTGGAATGAAACTTTAAGATATTTATAACTTAATACTGTATCCTCATCAATTACATTCAACTCAGCTTTAGCTAATAAATTATGTTCTTCTAATTTCGATCTTATTAGACCTATAGCTAAGGGCCCACCATAAATTGGTAAATTCACCTTTCTAAGTAAAAATGGTAATCCCCCGATGTGATCTTCGTGACCATGAGTAATTATTAATGCTTTAATTTTATCAACATTTTTCTCAATATACGAGTAGTCTGGAATTACATAGTCAATTCCTAGAATATTATCTCCAGGAAACTTAACTCCAGCATCGATAATAACTATTTCATCTCGATATTGGATTGCATAGGTGTTTTTTCCAATTTCCCCTAGACCACCAATGGCAGCTACACCTACTTCATTTTTCTTAATGATCTTATCCATTAACTTTCTCCACTTTGAAGTCTTCAGATTGTTTTTCAAACTCTAAGTATGCTTCGCTTAATTCTTGAACAAGTTCAACATTGTAGTTTCTATCATCTAAATATTTTCTAACTGCTGGTACTCCATCAGCTTCAACATATAATACTTGAGTGTTCTCCCTTACTGGAATCTCTTTTGAATTTTCTTGGTAAAATACTTTAAATACTGCCATTAATAATCTCCTATCATTTGTTTTAATATATTTAATGTGTAATCTATTTCATTTTTTGTTGTGTTAATATTTATAAATGAAAACTGTATAATGTTTCTTTCTTGTAAGTATGAACTCTTGTAATGAATAAAAATATTATTTATTGCAAGTGAAGAACCTACGTTAAGTGAACATATACTTTCAGGAAGCTCTACAGTAATTATTACTGGAGAAACTTCTTTATCTTTAAATTTCATAATCGGAAGATTCAATTGTTTTAAGCCTTCCTTCATATATGAATATTTTTCTTGTACCTTTTCATATCGTTCATCTGTTTTAAAGGCATCTAATGCTGTGTTTAAAGCTTCCATTAATATTGATGGTTGAGTAAAAGGTATAGACGTAAGTTTGTTCGCATAGTGTAAATCTAAATATAATGGTGTGTTTTCTAATGGTACTAACTCACAATTAGAACCAACTATTGCTAAACCTGCAACAGAACAAAATGCTTTTCCAGATGAACAAGCTACATAATCAACATTCTTATAGCTATATTTAATAGCTCCTACTGCTGAAACTGCATCTACTGCTAAAACTAAGTTATTATCTTTAACGATTCTAGTAATTTCATCTAAATCATTTAAAATTCCAACACTAGTCTCATTATGAACTACATAAACAAAATCATAGTTTCCAGATTTTAGTTTATCTGATAAAATTCCAAGATCAAAACTTTCACCAAATCCAACAGAATAACTTTCAATATTTAAACCGTGTCTCTTAGTCTCACGAATCAATCTATTCCCAAATTCTCCATTAGCTAAAACTAGACCATTCAGTAGATTTCTTCCCTTCAATTGAGCCATAATAGCTTCATTTGCTAGTGTTGCTGAGCCGTGTAATATTGTCGCTTGCCTTACATCTAGAATGTTTTCGATTTTCGCTAGTGTATCTTTTGTTAAAGCAACAAACTCGCTACTTCTGTGTGAATAAAGCTGTTTAGACAGCTTTGTGATTACATCTTTCGATAAATCAACTGGCCCCGGTAAAAAGTTAATTCTTTGAGCGTTTGCTAATCTCTCTATAACTTTATTTCCATTATCCAGTTTAAGATACATAGGCATATACTCTGCTTCTTTTGTTCCTACATTTTCATGGAATTTTACAAATCCTATGTGATTATATAATTTTTCTTGTCTAGTTGTGCCTGAAATGAATACAATATCATAGGCATTTTGAATTATATAATTAAATGTTCTTTGCAATAATTCTGTAAAAACTTTTGTTTTCCTATACTGTTCTTTAATTGAAAGCAATCTAATTTCTACAGGCTTTTTATAATCACCTTTATAGAATTTATCGATATCATTCAATTTTAAATCTAAAGAAAAAGGCCTTTGATCAGATAATGAAATCATTCCAACTACATCATTTTTCTTTTTCGCTATAATATAAATATTTTTATCATGAAACTTATCTTTCAATTTCTTTGTTTCATTCTTTTCATGTTGAGGAATTTCTTCAACAAATGTTTCATAATTTAACTTGAAAATTTGTTCATATTCTTCCGCTGTATTTGCTATTTTATAAATCATAATTTTTCCCCATAATTTTATTTGGTTAAATTTTCTCTACATTATATCTTACCATAATTACAACTTTTTTTCAATTCTACATAGTTGAAAACTCAGTAAATAACAAATATATTAATTTATATTTAACATCAATACAAATCACATTTCAAAAAATAAAGAAGACTCATATATATATTGAGTCCTCTTTTCAAAATTTACTTAATACTATTCTTAAAGAATACGTTGGTTTTTAAGTGCTGTGATAAAGTCAGTTAATTCATAAATAGCTTTAGCTTCAATGATTTTTTTAAGTTTAGCAGCTGCAAAACCTTTAGCTTTTTTACCACCCATAACATCAGCAATACCATCTTTGTGACCTAGTGAACATACAACACCACGGTTGATGTATTTAAAGTCGCCAACTTGTTTACCACTAATTCTAGCTCCAACATATGCTCCCATTTGGTTTGCAATTTGAGCCGTTGTTGGGTACGGTCTTTCTTGACCAGTTTCGATAAATGCAGCACAGTCACCTACGATATAAACATCATCAAGTCCTGGTACTGTTAATTGTTGAGTTGTAACAAGACGTCCACGTTTAGAAAGTTCTGGGAATGCTTCATCCATAAGTTTGTTACCACGAACACCTGCAGTCCATACTAATGTAGATGCAAATAGTTCTTTTCTTTCTCCGTCAACTTCAATAGTGAAGCTATCTTTAGTTGCACCTTTAATTCCAGCTCCTAAAATAATTTCAATACCATTATCTTCTAAGTATTTTCTTGCATAGTCACTATACTCTTTAGTGAACATTGGTAATAATGTTGGAGCTGCATCTAATCCGTAAATTTTAACTAATTTTTCATCAATTCCGTATTTAGAACATAATTCTTTTTTACGGTGAACTAATTCACCTAAGAATTCCATACCAGCAAGACCTGTACCACCAACGATTACAGAGATGTCTTTAATATCTTTTTCTTCACTTGTAGCATATTTTCTGAAGTTATCTTCTAATGTAGCAGAGATTTTTTCTGCAGCATTAATATCAGCGATTGGCATTGCATTTTCAGCCATACCTTCAATTCCGAATGTTTCAGGTTGGAAACCTAATCCAACTACTAATATATCGTAATCAAGTTCGTGTTTTTTAGTTAATACTAATTTTTTCTCTGTATCAATTTTAATTACTTCATCTTGAACAAATTCAACACCTGGAGATACTAAATCTTTAACATCGATACAAATATCTCTTGATGCAATGTTCCCTGCTGATACTTCGTGTAAGTTTACTGTATCATAGTGATAAGAGTTTTTGTTTACTAAAGTAACTTTTACCTCTCCAGCTTTAGCAGCTTTTTTTAATCCTTTTAAAGTCGTTAGTCCTGCATATCCAGCACCTAAAATTACTACGTTTTTCATAGTATTGATTTCTCCTTTTAACTGTTATTTTGTATTTTTATCCGCAGCAGCAGCCATTTCCACAGCACCCACCGTCTTCATCATCATAGATTTCAATCATATTTGGATTGTGTAATGTAAATTCACTTCCAAATTCATCTTGAACATAATCAATTTCAAGACCTTTTAACAGAAGTTCGTCTTCTTCATTAACAATAACTTTTAAATCACCGAAGTTAAGTACTTTGTCTCCTGCTTCTAATTCATCCTTGATATCAATTGCATATTGCATCTGAGTACCTTGTAACTCTATAGAAATTTTTAAATAACTATCTCTTTTATCAGCATCAAATAACATCTCTTGGAATTTTCCAACTGCTACATCTGTTATCAAGATTAAATGATTCTCTGTATTAGCCATAAAATGTTTCCCTCTTTATTTTTATTTTCTATTTATTATTATAACCGTTTTTTTAATAAAATAATAGTATCTTGCTTACTTTTCATAAAATTATTTGTGAAAATTTTATGAATTTTTTTAAAATTATTAAATTTCATGAAACAGTATTCTATCAGTATACTTACATAAGTCAAATAAAACCTCAAATTCTAAGTTCTAATCATGAATCTAATAATATTTCAATAGTTACAATTGTAGTCGATGAGCACAAAGGAATCTTTTACACTCTTTTTTATTAAGATAAATAAAATCCCAAATTCAATACTATATTAACACTTCAAGTTTATAACTTCTAACTTAAACATTTTAAATCTTAATACAGGTTTTTTTCATGTGTGTTCATTAAATCTTATAACGCTTACTCAGTTTATTGACTTTTTCTATAGTCACAAGTATAATATCATATAGAAAGGTGGTTGTATTTTGAATAAAGAATATTATGAAACTGTTGAAAAAATTAAATTTGAATTAGAAAAAATACGCCCCAAACTTATTATGGATGGCGGAAATATTGAATTTATCAATTTCAAAGATGGCATACTTAAAGTTAGATTTCTTGGAGAATGCGCCAATTGTGAACTATCCCATATTACATTAAAATACGCAATAGAAAAAAATTTAAAAGAAAAAATACCCGAAGTAAAAAAAGTAATACAAGTAAAGATGAGCGTCGTTTAGACGCTTTTTTTATTATACCTAAAAAATAATAATTCCCACTTAAAGGGATGATTTTCTCTTCGGGTATATCCCTTTGTTACTAATACGCACCTCAAGGCGCTGGCTTTCACATTTGTTCAAGCACTATTGTATTTTAACCCCGCTACCGTCAAACGGGTTTATTTATTTTTTTCTTATTTCCAAATGGATTTATATATTCTTTTGTTATCAGTTTGTCTATTTCAATGTCATACACTTCTTGATCCCTAATATATTTTCTTATTGTACCTTCATTCAAAAACATAGTACTTACATAGTATCCTTATGCCCAAAACTTTCTATTTCCATACTTATATTTCAGATTTGCATGCATGTCAAATATCATCAGTGAACTCTTTCCTTTCAAATATTCCACGAAACTGATACACTATATTTCGGTGATATTTATAATAGCAAATGTATATGATCTGGCATTATATGTCCTTCTATTATTTCTATTTCTTTATACTTACATAACTTTTTATTATATCTACTATATCTCGTTTGTATTGATTAAATTTTATTTTTCGTCTATATTTAGGTGTAAATACAATATGGTATTTACATAACCACTTTGTATTCAATAAACTTTTATGTTTATTTTCTTAAAATCATCCTTTCTTTATTTTATCAAGAAAGGATGATTTTTCAATTATTTAACTTTTATATCGCACCCGCATAGCGAGTATTTTTTTGTTTCGAATACTCCGCATCCTCTACTGGATAAATTCATAAAAAAAGAGTAGACAAAAGTCTACTCTGAATGACGTCCCAGAAGGGATTCGAACCCCTGACCGACGGCTTAGAAGGCCGTTGCTCTATCCTGCTGAGCTACTGAGACACATTTAATAATTACCTCTCTCTGAAGTACTTTAATAGTATATCAATTATTTTATATTATGTCAATACTTTTTTAGAAAATTATATATATTTTTCACTTGAAAAATTATCTAAGTAATATTTTTATTATTATTTGTTAACTTTTACTTTAATTTCTTACTGATACTTGCTTGGGAATTTATATTTTTCAGCAAAGTAGTTATTTCATTAAATATACTTATCGCAAATGGATTCTAGATGTCTAAAGTAATTTTTTATATCCAAAACTTGGTAAAAAACCAAAAAAGGAAAGCCGAAGTCTCTCAAACGGCTTTCCTATAAGCATTTTAAAAATTATCTTCTTAATCCTAGAGCTTTAATTAATTCACGGTATCTTTGGATATCTTTTTTAATTAAGTAATCTAGTAAGTGACGACGACGGAAAACTTTTTTTAGTAATCCACGACGACCTGCGTGATCTTTTTTGTGAGTGTTTAAGTGCTCAGTTAAAGCATCGATTTCTGCAGTCAATACTGCGATTTGTACTTCTGGAGAACCAGTATCTGATTCGTGAGTACGGTATTGAGCGATAATTTCTTGTTTTCTTTCTTGACTAATTGCTGCCATTGCAATTTCCTCCATATAATTTTATTTTGCGACCTTAATCCTAGTGTAGAACCTGGAGGGTTTCTATACCACGAATAAGGAACATTAGTTATTGTACAACATTTTTTAATATAATTCAAGAGATAACACTTAAAATCAGTGTAATACTCAAGATTTTAGTAATCTTTTTCTTCACAAGTTCTTTTATCCAGCTTCAATTGCTCTTTTAAGCGGTCAAAACTCTCAAATTTTTGTTCTTTTCGTAAAAATTCATAGAAGTAAATTTCTATTTTTTCTCCATAAATATCTTCATCAAATTCTAAAATATGTGTTTCTATAAATTTTTTATTTTTTTCATCTGATACTGTTGGGTTATAACCAATATTTGTAACTGATTTATAAATCTTATTATTAACTTTAATCTTAGTTATATAGACACCATTCGTATCAGGTAATAGATATTTACCATCCAATTCAAGATTAGCCGTCGGAAAATTAATTGTTCTTCCTAGTTGCCTACCTTTCACTACTAAACCAGAAATAGAATAAAATCTTCCTGTATATTTTTTATATTTTGGGAATTCACCTTTTCTAACGAATTCTTTTAATACCGTCGTAGATATTTTCTCCCCATCTATTTTTTCTTTTTCTTGAACAGTTACTTCTATACCACTATCTTTTATCAAATCTGGTGTTCCCAATCCTTTAAAACCAAATCTATAATCAAATCCACAAAAAACTTTTTCTACATTTAATTTTTTCAGGATATTATTTATAAATTCTTCAGCCGATAAATTTTGTAATTTCTCATTAAATTCTAGATAGTACACCTCATTTACACCAAGATTTTCTAACAGTTCGTTTTTCTTATTAGTTGGTGTAAGAGATTCCTCACTAGTTTTTCCAAAATATTCCTTTGGACTTTTATCTAAAGTAATTACTGCAGATATATAACCTTTTTCTGCCGCTTCTACAGCACGCCCTATTATACTTTGATGAGCTTTATGAATACCATCAAAAAATCCTAATGCTGCAACTCTCTTTTTATTTTCTTCCTTAATATTACTAATATCTGAAATATTAAATATTTCCATCTTCATCTACCTACTCTATTATTTTTGGAAATGTCGTTTTTACTGATAATAATTCATCTTCTTTATCTTTTAAATGATAAATTGCAATTGCCTCATTCTCATATGTAAAAACTATTCCATCTGTAAAATCGTAATCTGGAAATTGATTTTTTCTAAATCTTAATCCATTCATTACTTGCTTCGCTCTAAATTTCGGTATTTCAACAAATTGAAACTCCTCAAGAGCATATTCTTTTCTTAAAAGGCTTTGCTCCAAGTTCCCTTCTTGAACTTTTTGTTCAACTTCTGATAACTTCAAACACTTTTCCAAAGTTATCTCACCGCTTCTAGTTCTTGTTAACTTACTCATCGTACTAGGTAAATTTAATTTTTCTCCAATACTTGTGGCTATAGTTCGAACATAAGTTCCTTTACCACAGCTAATATCAATTGAAAAATAAAACTTATCATCTTTATAATACTCACTGTCTTCTATAAATGAAATATCATAAATGTTAACTTTTCTCGTTGGAATTTCTACATCAAATTGACCTCTTCTAGCATACTCATAAAGTTTTCTACCATTAACTTTAATTGCAGAATATATCGGTGGAGTTTGTTCTATTTCACCAATCATTGAAGATAATATCTCCTTTATCTCATTAATGTTAATATCACTTACTTTACATTCTTCTATTACTTCACCAGTAAGATCTTCAGTAGTAGTCTTAAGACCTAGGCAAATTTCCGCTCTATAGCTTTTCCCTAAATCCATAGCATAATCACTTACTTTTGTAGCTCCACCAAGTAAGAGTAATAATACTCCATCAACTTCAGGATCTAGTGTTCCCGAATGCCCAATCTTTTTCATTTGAAGAATTTTTCTTGCTTTAAAAACAACATCGTGACTTGTAATTCCACGTTCTTTGTAAATTGGTAAAATACCTTCAAACATTATTTCTTATCCTCTTTTTTCAAACAATCCGGACACAAACCATAAACCTCAAATTTATGCCCATCAATTTGATAACCTTTCAATTCTTCTATTTCTAAATTATCACATACATGGACATGAATTATTTTTGCTTTTCCACAACTTAAACAAATATGGTGGTGATGATGGTGATCAGTTTCTAAACATCCTATTTTAAAATATTTTTCACCTTTTATTTCAGTTGTTTCTAAAATTCCCAATTCTTCATAAGTACTTAGATTTCTATAGATTGTATCAAAACTAAGTCCAGGATACATCTTTCCAAGAGTCTCAGAGACATATTTTGCATTTATATATCTATCCTCATTTACTAAAAGCTCAACCATAGCTTTTCTCTTCTCAGTATACTTATATCCTTTTTCTTTTAAAAGTTTCATTATTTTCTCAACTTTTTCTTCTGATATTTTCATAAGCAACCTCCTGTACTAATTATTTTTTAAAGTCTACAAATGTCTTATTTCTTAGCATTGCAATTTCATCTTTGTACGGTGCAATATCTTTCTTTTCACCATACCAAGGTGTTTCTAAAATTTTAGGAATATTAGCGAATTCTTCTAGGTGTACAATTCGATTAATTGCATCGAATCCAATACCACCATATCCGATATTTTCATGACGATCTTTATGTGCACCTAATGTATTTTTACTGTCATTAATATGTAATACTTGAATTCTGTCTAATCCTACTATCTTATCAAACTCAGTTAGTACCCCATCTAAATCATTAACTATATCATAACCACCTTCAAAAACGTGACAAGTATCAAAGGTAACG
This sequence comes from Gemella parahaemolysans, assembly GCF_053758945.1. Classification (NCBI taxonomy): domain Bacteria; kingdom Bacillati; phylum Bacillota; class Bacilli; order Caryophanales; family Gemellaceae; genus Gemella; species Gemella parahaemolysans. Next base: position 49,429 of record NZ_JBSMTP010000001.1, on the reverse strand, counting down.
GTTAATTTTTCATTTAGTGTAACTCCATCAATAATTTGAGCAATTTCATCAAATGTTCTTCCACATTCACTTCCTTTACCTGCCATTACTTCTAGAGCGATATTAGGTTTCATATCTTTTGTTAAGACTTCATTTAATCCTTTGACAATATTTGCTATACCCACATCAGCTCCGGCTTTAACATGTGATCCTGGGTGTAGAACGATATTTTTAGCACCTATTTTCTCAGTTCTTTCGATTTCTAACCTTAGGAAATCAACAGCAAGTTGGTAAATATCTGGTTTAATAGTGTTTGCTAAATTAATAATATAAGGTGCATGTACTACAATATCATTAATATTTTTTTCTTTCATTAGCTTATGAGCTTCTTCAATACGCAGTTCATCTATCGGTTTTCTTCTAGTGTTTTGAGGAGCTCCAGTATAAATCATAAATGTATCACTATTATAACTAGCCGCTTCTTTTACAGAACCAAGCATCATTTCTTTTCCAGACATTGATACATGGGATCCAATTTTCAAGTTCTTCATTATTTACCTCTATTCGCCTTATTGCTACGTTTAGCAAATTTTCTTCTTTCTTTTTGTTTAAGTTTATCCATTTTATATTTATATTTTTTCTTATAACCTGGTTTAACTTTTTTAGAAACTTTTACTTTTGATTTTAATTTCTCAGTTAAGTTATGATCAGCTACGACTTTCTTTCTACTTTGACGTTTATTTCTGTCTTTAGCTTCAACAAATTCACCGTTTCTAATATCTTGGTGATTAAATTCAATTCCACGTTTTTCTAAATCTTGTAATTTTTCTTCATCTTTGTTGTTATAAATCGTAATACAGTCACCACTTAATCCAGCACGACCAGTACGACCAGCTCTATGAATAAAGAAATCTAAATCATTCGGTATATTGAAATTGATTACATGACTCACTCCTTCAATGTCAATTCCACGACTCATTAAATCACTAGCTACAACATAAGTGAAATCTAGATTATTAATTCTTCTTTGCATTTGCTTACGTTCACGTGGTGTTAAATCTCCGTGAAGTACACCCACATTTAATCCTTTAGAAATAAGGTAACTACTTACTTCCTCTACTTCAGTTTTCTTATTAGCGAAGATAAGTGCTAAATATGGATTAATAACTGTAGTAACTTCATGTAATTTTTCTAGACGAGATGAACTTTTCTCTGGAATTAAAATATATTCAATTTTTCCAAATTTCGCATTATCGACTTCGATATACTGTGCATTTTTTAGATATTTTTTTAGGAAGTGATTCATTTGTGTTGGAATAGTTGCTGAGAATACTAAGAATTGACAGTTTTCTGCTGCTCTTTTAGAAATTTTATCAACATCTTCCATGAATCCTAAGTCAATCATCATGTCACATTCATCAATTACAAGACTCTCAACTTCTTTAATAGCTAAGGCACTTGCTCTATCTAATTCTAATACACGTGTTGGTGTACCGATAATAATATGTGGAGCATTAGATACTCTTTCAATATCTCTATTTAAATCTTGTCCACCGATACAGAGTGTAATTTTAATATCTTCTTCGCTGAAGCTAGCAATATGCAATGCCATATCGTATAATTGTCTAGAAAGCTCTCTTGTTGGTGCTAAAATTATACTTTGTGTTTTTTTCTTAGTTACATCTAATTTACTAAAAATTGGTAGCAAGAAAGAATGACTTTTCCCACTTCCCGTTTGTGATTTTGCTACAATATTTTTTCCTTTTAATACTGGTGAGAACACTCTCTCTTGAATTTTTGTTGGATTATCAAATCCTAAATCTATTACTGCCTTATTTACAAATTCATTAAATTTATATTGTTCAAATGACTTTGGTAACATTTAAAATCTCCTTTACGATTTCTCTAATCTTATTACATAGACTTTTTATCAGTCCACAATATCCTGCGTGAATTAATTTATAATAACGATTCTTGTTTCACGCCATAATAAACCATCCTTTATTATACTATAAATAGGTAGAATTAGCTATAAAAAACAATGTATTATTAGCTATTATTCGTTTTCTATAGCTATATTTTTATAAATATCATAAAAAAGAAGCGCCAAAATCTAGATTTCTTAGAATTCTATTTTTAAGTCGCTTCTTCTATAATTATCCTAAAAATTTTATAAAGTTACAAAGTATTTAAGATATAACCTTAATTATTTGAATAGATTTTCTGAAAATCCATCTGTAACTTTTAGAAGTTGTTTAAACACCTTAGTTTTAAGTGAGACTGTATTTCCATAATATTCTTTACCAGTCTTAGTCATTTGGTCTAAATCTTTTTGAACTGCTTCTTTAAACATTTGTTGCAGTTGTTCATAAGATGTTATATGAACATTATCAATATCTATCTCAGCAAATCCATGTTTAGCTTTCTCTAAAACTTCTCCATACCAGTGTTTTTTCCAAGCTTCAAGAGTTTCGAATGCCCCTTTAGATACTTTTTTGATAATATACTTATCACTTAAAGTTGAAAGTTTTTCTTTATTAGCTGCATCTTTGTATTTGTTTGAAACATAACTGATAAATCCATCTTCGTAACCATAGTATCCCCACATACGGAATGCATTATGTTTGAATGATAATGAACCAGGTGCCCCATCGCTTGAATTACCTCCATAGATACCTGCCATCATATTTACATTTACATATGCAGAATTTGGCATCAAGTCTTCCGGACGATAACGTCCATTTCCAACACCATGCTTAGTCGCAAAATTATTGTCTACCAAATCATTAATAGAAGTTAATTGTTTAGTTTTTTCTTCTTCTGTTAAGTCTCTTACTTTATCCCATTGATTAGGTTTTAATAACTCGTTAAATGAATCTTTATAACGATATTCTTTATCTATTTTTCTAAACCATTTACTATTGTCAGCTAGTCCTTTACTAATGACTGCATCAGCTTCTAAATGATCTAGCATCATCATCGCTTCATTGTAGCGTTTCATGTAGGCATCTATTTCTTGTCTATTTCTCAATTTATTAGGATCATAATTATACCACTGATCCCCATTATTTGGTCGAACATATGCCATATTTAACCCTAGAGCTCCATATTCTCCATTTGTCGTAGAACTATCAGGTGTTTGTAGCATACCTTGTGCATACGCCTCAAGATCCGTACCTTCACGATGCCAGTTACCTCCATAGTACAACATACGGTCATTTACATGGGTTGTTTCATGAGTAAATGCCGAAATACCAAATTGACTAACCATATCTGTCACCATAAAGAACACTGCATCATCTTCATATGGTCTTCCATAGATTCTAGCCATAGCTCCCATGCTTCCATTTGTATTGTGATAACGCCATGTTGGTCCATATAACTCACGAACAGGAGCTACTACTTTTCCATTATTCGCAAATCCATAACGGTTAGAACCACCACTATAATTTTGATTATCCCAAACTGCAGTTGGTACCATATTGTCACTCTTCAATAATCTATTTCGAACTGATGACAATGCTAAACGAGACCAGAAGTCTAAGTATCGTTGTTGCGCATTTGCCACTTCATCAATTTTTGCCTTAAATTTATTTCGTTCTTCTTCTGTATATTTTCCATATTTTTCAAAAGAACTATACGCTAAAGTATTATATGTTGAAATTAAGAATATATGAGCATTTTTCAAAGTCAATAACGGTAAAATCATACGACCATGTATGAAATTATTTAATCCATCATAGGCTCTATGTTTTTTATTTACAAAATCTTGAGTTGTAGTAGTCGGTTCAGATATATAAACATTTTTTTCTGTTGCGTGTTTAAACCAATCATTTAAATCTGTATCCGCTGTGAATAATTTCATATTATAATTTAAAAATTCATGTAAATTAGCTTTACCAGTACCGCTAGCAATAACCTCTCTATATGCATCATACGTACGATCACCTTTTATATAACTTTCCTTAGAACCAATTTTGATAAGTCTATCGAGCACATCTACATTTTTCCCATAGAAATCCGGTTTGAAAGTCATCATATCTTTTATATTCATATCTTTTATATTTACACCATTATATTTAATTCCGTAATATCTATTTAAGTATGTTAAAGCAAGCATAATATTAGTTTTATTTTTTTCGATTTTTTTAATTAATGAAAGTTTAGCAGACTCATCCTCATTTAATTGATGTTCTTCATTTTCTACAAGTTTCTTAACAAACTTATCGATATTATCTCTAACCTCTTTGAAGCTTTCTTCTAAGAATAAATCACGAATATATCCATTTTGACGCGCTTCACTATTAGCTGTAGGATCATTTTTAGTATCTCTCTTTTCAAGAATATTACGAACAGCTTGAGACTGTAACTCAACAGATAGCAATAATTCTTTAACTTTGGCTTCTAAAGCATCTCTATTTTTAATAACTATATTCGGTATATATACTATATCCCCTAAGTTTTCTATACTATATTCTTTCACTTGAGCTACTTGAGAATCTTTTTCCGAAATATTAAACAATTCTTTTGTTCCATCAGCATAGTGAACCATTATTTTATTAGCATTTTCTGAATCAGTTACAAATTCTGCATCCTTCATAGCTGTCACCGATAAAATTTTCTTAGTTACAAGGTTAGAATTTTCATCTAATTTATTACCTTGATTTACAATCCAATCTTTATTATAGAATGGTTGTAGTTTTTCTATATTTCGATATGCCTGATCACGCTTTTCTTGGTAATCTTGAATATTTTTATATTCATCTACGTAAGAAACTTTGTTGTTAAGCTTATCTACAGTTGGTTGTGTACTAACTAATTTATCAGCAGTAATCATCATCGCTTGAATTTTCATATCTGCTTCATCTTTAGTGATATCTTTGATTCTATGAGAGTTCCTATGAGTTTTTCCACCTTTGCTAATACCTGTTACTGTGAAATTCTTATTAACAACCCAATTTGTAACATTTTCATCGTCCATATCTCTTGATCCAAAGAATACGTCACCTTTCTTAACATCCATCATTGTAACGGTATTTTCAATAACACCCCAAGGCCAGTTTTTACCTATAAGACCTCCATTTTCTCCACTATTGGGAACATCAATAATTCCTTTTGCTACAGAATTTCTTATATATCCCCATCTACCTATACCATCAGAATTTAAACCATGACTTATGTTTCCTGCTATTCCTCCTGTTCGTGATCTATCACCCGTAATTTTAGCATCAACATAGGCTTTTTCAATATTACCACGCCAAACATCACCTGCTATTCCAGCAAGATTAGATCCCCTATTACCAGTAGCGTGAACTTTACCAATGTATGCAATATTAGTCATTTTCCCTTCATCTAACTTATTAACAATACCAGCCACTTCGTTTGCCCCGATGACACTACCCGTTACTTTAACATTTTCAATAATTCCACCTTTTGCTATCTGTGCAAGTGAAGCGACATCATTTGTTCCTGGTAAATTAATATTTACATTCTCTAAGTTTATATTTCTAATAGTTGCATTCTCTAATTTACTAAATAGAGGGTGCCCTAAATTATGAATTGAATAATGCTTATCATCAACACTTGTTAAGGTTCCTGTAAATTTCTGAGTAACATAAGATTTTCCAAGTGGTTTTATACTAACTGCGCTCAAATCAGCCCCAAGTTTAAATGTTCCCGAAGGAGTTTTTTGCATAGCATCTATTAAATCTTTAAAATCATAGTACACATCTCCAATATGTGGTTTTGGTTTCGCAATATAATAAGAATAAGTATCCTCTATTTTATTTTCACTCGTTCTTCGTACTAAGTCTTGAGCTTTTGCACTAACTTTATAAAACCAATCTTCCCCAACTTTTACTTCTTCTATTTTATCAACAGCAAGTTTTGTAGTTTTATTATCATTAGAAGTAACTTTCAAGTAATATTCTTTTATCTTATTAGGAATAGAATTCAATAAACTACTATCGATTTCTTCTCCTTGTTCATTAACATGTATCAAACTTGTTTCTTTGATATTTTTAACTTCAACTTTTTTAAGATCAAGCCTTAGTGGTCTTTCTTCTAATACTGAAGTCTCATCTGCTTTTCCTCGATTATAAATCATAGTTGTTCTGACGATATAGTCTTTATACAATTTAAGATTATCTGCAATATCTTTTAATTTAGATGTAGTTAAATCTAATCGTTTAACTACATTGTCACCATCACGAACTTCTGCTACAATAGATTTAATCTCGACTGAATCCTCATTTTCTAAAGTATATGACAAGTTAGCAGAACGATCAAGAGTATGTTCTTCGATCTTAGCTAATGTTAATACAGGTGGTTTTTTCTCTTTTGGAATTTCTTTTACTGGATTCTCTGGCTGTACTAACGGTTCGCCTTTCTCACTTACCACTCCTTCTGGTTTCTCTGGCTGTACCAACGGTTCGCCTTTCTCACTTACCACTCCTTCTGGTTTCTCTGGCTGTACCAATGGTTCGCCTTTCTCACTTACCACTCCTTCTGGTTTCTCTGGCTGAACCAACGGTTCGCCTTTCTCACTTACCACTCCTTCTGGTTTCTCTGGCTGTACCAACGGTTCACCTTTCTCACTTACCACTCCTTCTGGTTTCTCTGGCTGTACCAACGGTTCACCTTTCTCACTTACCACTCCTTCTGGTTTCTCTGGCTGTACTAATGCTTCGCCTTTCTCACTTACCACTCCTTCTGGTTTCTCTGGCTGTACTAACGGTTCACCTTTCTCGCTTACCACTCCTTCTGGTTTCTCTGGCTGTACTAATGCTTCGCCTTTCTCACTTACCACTCCTTCTGGTTTCTCTGGCTGTACTAACGGTTCACCTTTCTCGCTTACCACTCCTATTGGTTTCTCCGGCTGTACTAATGCTTTGCCTTTCTCACTTACCACTCCTATCGGTTTCTCCGGCTGTACTAATGCTTCGCCTTTCTCACTTACCACTCCTATCGGTTTCTCTGGCTGTACTAACGGTTCACCTTTCTCACTTACCACTCCTTCTGGTTTCTCTGGCTGTACTAACGGTTCACCTTTCTCACTTACCACTCCTATCGGTTTCTCTGGCTGTACTAACGGTTCGCCTTTCTCGCTTACCACTCCTATCGGTTTCTCCGACTGTACTAATGCTTTACCTTTTGCTACTTCTAAAGTACCGACAGCAATAACTTTATTAACAACATTCTTTGTAATAGAAGTTTTAATGATTCTACTAATAGCTTTGCCATCAACCATAGTTACTTCGCTAAATACCACTTTTTCCCCGTTAACACCATCATTAAGAACTTTAGTCTTCCCTTTTGGTAATGTATTGTCAAGTTTTCTAATAGTTTCAAAAGGGATAACTTCCGTGGTTGTTCTAAGTTCTGGTTTATTTATTGATAAGTTAAGTATCCCTTCCTCTGGTGTTGTTTTATATTCGATCTTTGGTTTTGAGATTTCTGTATCTTGTCTGTGAATTTCAATTTTAGGTATCTCTATCTCCTCAACTTTTTCCGTCTTAGTTAATGATTCACTTTGCTTAATTGATGATACTTTCGTTTCACTTGGAAAAATCTTTTCTGTAACACGAGAGTGTTCTTCTAAATCATTTTGCGTGAAAAATCCTATATATCTGTATCCTGCTATTTGAATTACACCTTTGGCAAGTTCAGAAGAATTAGTAATTGTTGTGTTTGTGTTGTATTGAACTAAATCTTTATTTTCTAAAGCAAAAGAATGATACGGTACTACAACACTTTGCCCTAGAGTCCCAATCAAAACTACACTAAGTACTTTATTTCTATGTTTTTTTGAAATTAAAAGTACTATTAGAACAGCTGTTCCTAGGCCTAAACCAGCGAGTGGTAGTGTTCTTTCTCCTGTATTAGGTAATAATTTTGTTTTCAGTGTATCAGCGCTAGCATTATGACTTTCTTTCTTATAAACCATATAATAGGTTTCGTTATTTTTTAAATCATTTGGTATACTATTTTTAATTAAATTTTTTTCTGATTCTGTAAGTTCATTTTCAGTTAGATAAGTATAATTAACATTTATACCATTGTCATTTGCATAAGCTTTAGTTGGCATATAACTTCCAAATATTAATGCACCAATAACAACAGGGGCTACCCCAAATGATAATTTTCTAATTGAAAACTTTAAAATTTTATTATTTTTACTTTGTGTTCGCATAAAAATCTGCTCCTAAATACATATTATTGCAATTCTATTCTATCAAAAAAATATAGCTATTACAATTTAGCCTCCCTCCTCAAAATAAAACAAAAAAAAATAATTTTTTTATTTAAAGATAATTAAAATATCACTAGTTTAAGTTCTTTTAATACATAAAAGTAATGCTTTCTTACTTTTAAAAAATAAAGATATACTTTTTCTAAAGAATTAATTAATATCAGAAAATAAAAAAGGAACGTTCTACCAATATGATGATTAACAAAATCATCATTGGTAAATCGCTCCTTATAATATTTATTAGATATACAATAACCTCTTAGGAATTATACACTAAAACTTATTAAAATTATTTTTCTATGTTAATCTGAGTTTTTTTATCTTCTTAACAGTATAACTTAATACTTTTTATCTTATCACCAGAAATTTCTTAGTTACAATAAGTAAAATAACATTTTAACATTTAGACCTTTAATAAATTATATTATTTTACAATCTCTATTCCTGAGCTTGTTCCTAATCTCTCTGCTCCAAGATCAACATATTTTTGTGCTGTTTCCTTATCTCTAACTCCACCACTTGCTTTAACTTTTGCATTGTCACCAACAACTGATTTCATTAGTTTGACATCTTCATAAGTTGCCCCGCCAGTTCCGAAACCAGTAGAAGTTTTGACAAAATCTGCTTTAGCTACTAGTGATAACTCACACGCTTTAACTTTTTCTTCATCAGTTAAATAACAAGTTTCGATAATAACTTTCAGAACATTATCACCAATTGCTTCTTTAATAAGACGAATTTCATTTTCTACATAATCAAATTCACCATCTTTTAATTTAGCAACATTGATAACCATATCTATTTCGCTTGCTCCATTTTCTACTGCCTCTTTAGCCTCGAAGACTTTTGCAGCAGTAGTCATTGCACCTAATGGAAATCCTACTACAGCCGCAACTTTAACATCAGTTCCTTGTAAAAGTTGTTTAGCATCTGCAACATAACAACCATTAACACAAACACTATAAAATTCATGTTCTATTGCTTCTTCACATAGTTTTTGAACATCAGAACTACTTGCTGTTGCCTTTAAAATTGTATGATCAATATATTTATTTAATCCCATTTCTTTACCTCTATTCTATAACTTCTAATATATTTTTAATATTTTCTATTTTGTCTTGTCCAATTACATAGGCATCTAAGACCATGGCCTTACTAGATTGAACATTTTTTTCATCGTTAAAGTAAATTTCAGCAATAACTTCACCTTTTTCCACTTTATCTCCGACTTTTTTCTTAAGCTCGATTCCTACAGCATGATCAACCTCATCTTCTTTAGTAGCACGCCCAGCACCAATAACCATCGCTGCTTTTCCTATTTCTTCTGCTTTGATTTTTGTTACATAACCATCCTCTTCTGAGAATACCTCTAATACTGATTTAGGTGTTGGTAACAGTTCGTAATTGTTTACTACTTCGCCATCTCCTCCACTTAACTCAATGAACTGTCTTAATAATTCTAAAGCATGACCATTAGCAATAACTTCATCTATTTTTTTAGTAGCTTCTTCGTATGTCTTAACTTCACCTTTGTGTTTTAAAGCTAGATAGATAATCTCATAAACTACTTCTTTAAGATCATCAGACCAGTTTCCTTTTAAAGCTTCTATTCCTTCGATAATTTCATTAGCGTTTCCGATATTATATCCTAATGGTTCTTCCATATTAGTCAGTACTGCTATGGTTTTTCTACCTACACTATTTCCAATTTCTACCATTCTACGAGATAATTCTCTCGCATCTTCAATAGTTTTCATGAAAGCACCGTCACCGACTTTTACATCTAAAATAATTAAATCAGATTGAATTGCAAGTTTCTTACTCATAATACTACTTGCTATTAATGGAATACTATCTACAGTTGCTGTTACATCGCGTAATGCATAGATTTTCTTATCTAATGGAACAATGTTGTCACTGTAACCCATTAGCCCTACCCCAGTTTTACTAGCTACTTCCACTAGCTCTTCTTTTGTTGTACTGAATTTAAAATTTCTAATAGCTTCGAACTTATCAATCGTTCCTCCAGTATGACCTAAACCTTTACCAGACAACTTTGTTGTAGCCATTCCTACAGCTGATAAGATAGGGCCTAAAACTACAGTAACCTTGTCACCTACTCCACCTGTAGAATGTTTATCAACAAGATAATGATTTAAATCGTCAAAATAAATTGTATCTCCAGAATCCCTCATAGTTAAAGTGAAGTTAGTAAGTTCATCTTTTGTCATATTATTAAAATAAACAGACATTAAAAATGAACTCATCTGATAATCAGGTACCGTTCCTTTAAGATAGCCCTCTAGTAAAAATTCAATTTCAGCCTTTGTAAGTTCTTTATTTTTTTTCTTTTTATCTATGATATCAACAACTCTCATAGTTTATTCTCCTTAAATATTTTTCATTTAAATATAAACAAATATATCTTCTTAAAAATCTTTACAATAAAAATTCGTCATACTATATTTTTCATTCTCTATATAAATATTATTAGATACTTCTAATATCTGCAAACTCTTCTTATCTTTTAATACTTTATACAGCTCTTCTTGACTTTTTTTACTATATACTATTTTATCACGAATCGTGTATATTTTGTACCCTAATAATGTTAACGCATAATTTTTATAACTAAGCATCGTACAGAATAATAGATAAAAGATGAATACTAATATAGTAATTTTAAAAATTAATTGTACTTTTTGATTTATTATTAAAAATGTAATAATTATCACTAAAACTAAATAATAGTAATCTATACCTTTTTGTTTAAATATTTCTTTTTTTTCACAAACAAATATGTTTGTAGGTTTACTTGCATTTTGAATTATTAAGAAAAAAATAGATATTATCGTTAGTATTGTAGTTAATATGAGTGCATCTAAATCTTGTTTTACAAAAGTATAAATAAGTAAAACAAAATAAAGAGGCATAAATGAATAAATGCAATAACTAATATAGTTAAATGATTTTTTCATCTCATACCTCCTAATTTATTATCTTTTACTTTTTGGTTTAGACAAAATCTCCGAAAAAATTATATCATTCACAATTTTTTCTTTATCAAAAGTTAAAGAGTTTGAAAATATTTCTTTTTCTTTATCTACTATAACACGTGGTTTTCTTTCAAAAAATTGTTGCTGAGAAGATTCATGTTTTGGAATACGATTATCCCTTTGATTATACTCTTTATAAACTTGTTTAGGTACTTTCTTCTGCTTAACTTTCTTAACAGTTTCTTTATTATTTTTTTTATTGTTCTTGGCTTTATCAATAATAAGTGAAACTATTAGGAAAATTATAGGAATCGCTAAACTACTCATCTTCCCCTCCTAGAGTTTCTGTTAAGATACTCATTTGCAATCAATCCTCGAACAAGATTTTCTTGAGAAAACTCTAATTTTTTAGTATTGCTTTTAAAATTACTTGGCTGATCAAAATTTCTTTGCATCGAAAACTTATTACGACCTTTATTGTAATTTTCACTATAATACTGTTGATATTTGTTCATAGTAGAGTTATCAACTTGTTGTTCATATATATCTTCTTCATAAACTTGTTGATTAGATAAAGAACTTTGTCTATTTCTAAATTCATTAGAATCCTTATTTGCAGTTTCTTTGATTCTTTTCATCTCTTCAACTGCCTTTAGCGCTTGAGCTCGAGCATTGTCTAGCTCCATTTGTTTTGAATTATCTAAATTTTTTCTGTATCTTTTACTGTCAGAAGCAAAAACCATTGCGAAAATAGCAAAAATTATGATAAATGTTATTGGTGCTGCGAAAATTAAAAATGACATTTCACATCCTCCTTTTTATCTAATTATTTACCTGCTCCTGTTTCAGGTTGTGACATACGTTTAATTGAATCTCTCATACCTGTATCAGCTTCTAAATTCTTATAATTCATATAATCCATAATACCTAGATTACCTTGTTGGAAAGCTTTCGCCATTGCTAGTGGTAATTCAGCTTCAGCTTCTACAACTTTCGCACGCATTTCTTGGATTCTAGCTTTCATCTCTTGCTCAGCTGCAACCGCCATTGCACGACGTTGTTCAGCTTTTGCTTGTGCTATATTCTTATCAGCAATAGCTTGTTCAGTTTGTAAATTAGCACCGATATTTTGACCGATGTCAACATCCAGAATATCAATCGATAAGATCTCAAATGCAGTACCAGCATCTAATCCTTTATCTAAAATTGTTTTAGAAATTCTATCAGGATTTTCTAAAACTACTGTATGCGATTCAGAAGAACCAATTGTAGAAACAATACCTTCACCTACACGGGCAATAACAGTCTCCTCTCCAGCTCCCCCTACAAGACGCTCAATATTTGCACGAACTGTAATTCTAGCTTTAGCTTTAACCTCAATACCATTAATTGCAACCCCTGCAATATATGGTGTTTCAATAACTTTCGGGTTAACACTCATTTGAACCGCTTGAAGAACATCACGTCCTGCTAAATCAATAGCTGCACAGCGCTCAAATGTTAAACTTACTATATTAGCTCTGTGGGCTGCGATAAGAGCGTTAATTACTCTATCCACATTCCCCCCTGCCAAATAGTGACTTTCTAGTTGATTAATAGTAACTGCCAATCCTGCTTTGTGTGCTTTAATCATCGGATTAATTACTCTACTTGGAATAACACGTCTCAACCTCATACCAACAAGTGTGAAAATACTCACCTTCACTCCTGCTGCAATCGCACTGATCCAAAGACCAAGTGGAAAGAAAGTAAAGAAGATTGATAGCACAATCAGCACTACTACTACAATTATACCTGTAAAAACTAATTCTGGCATAATACTACCTCCTTATTTTATTTATATTTTCTTAACAACTATACGCATTCCTTCAACACGTATAATTACAATTTCATTACCCTTTTCTATGAAATCTCCATCAGTAACCACGTCCAATTTTTCGTCACCAAATACAGCAACACCCGCTGGACGTAAATCCGTATATGCTTTTAATTTCTTCCCTACTAATTCTACTCTACTCTCACTAGCTACATAGCCATCTTCTGTAGAAATAGAATCATTCAAGACAAGTCTATCTAAAAACATCAGTTTTTTATGGAAAACATTTCGATTTACATAATATAGTATCACTGCAAGAATTAGAGATACTACAAGTATAAAAGCAATATAATATGTTGATTTATTCACATAAATTATCGCATATATTACGGTAATGATTCCTACAGTCCCTACTATTCCTCCAGGTATAAACATTTCTAGTCCAATTAGGGCTAATCCCCCAATGAACAGCAATAATACAAAAATGCTTAATCCTGTAGAATAAGAATGAAGGGCTATATATGTCGCCAAACTAAGTATAGATAATATTCCAAATAAGTTAAACTTTTTTGAGAACAATTGTTGGCAAAAAGTTAACGACATTGTAACTAAAAGAATCCAATCGAGTGACATCATTAAATCCATTTATAATCACCTCATTTTTGCATATTCTTTTTCTAGATAGTCTAACAATTCTTCCCTTGTGAAAATATTCCCATGCCCAGGAACAGCATGTTCAAAGTCAAGAATCGATATTCTATCTATATAATCACGAAGCTTTTGTTTATTATATGCCATCGGTTTTGTATAGTAATTTTTAGCGTGACTATCACCTAAAAACAATACTTTCTCCTCTGGAATATAAATTAAAAATGCATCATTAGAATGTGAGTTACTATTGTATATACAATTAATTTTAACTCCTCCAAGATTTAAATTGAAATCTGCCATTTTAGGCATATCTGGTATTCTAATTTTTATCTCATGATTTTCATACACTCTCTTTATAACATCGGCACTGTATTTTATCTCCGTTCCATCCTTGACTCTTTGATACAAACTCTCATCATCCCATTCTAGTTGAGATAATTCTATTAAAGATTCTCTAGCTCTATCAGTAGCGATTACTGGAATTTCTAAATACGCCGCTCCAAAACTATGATCCCAGTGATGGTGTGTTAATATCACATAACTTGGCATTGGTAAGTCATTTTCTTTTAATTCTTTTAGAAAATTTTCCACTTGCACAGGTCCATTTCCTGAATCTAACATTACCGAGAAGTATTCCCCCCTTACATAACCAAGTGTTGGTTCTAAATACATATATCGTTGTTTTGTATAATAAAATCTATCTGAAAATTTAATTAGCATTCTTTTTACTTCCTTTTGATTATAGTTACATTATACCACACAGAAAATGTAAAGTATATTAATATATTTGAACATTTACGTGTTTAATTACCTTTAATATAAAAAGAAAGAAAGCAATACCAAAGAGGTTTACTTTCTTTAAATTTTAAATGGAGATGGCGGGATTTGAACCCGCGTCCAAAAATACCTCCCCTTAGCTTCTACATGTTTAGTTTACCTATTAAATTTAATTCTCCACTTAAGCCGATAAACAGGCAATGAAAAACGAGTTTGATTAATCTCTTATTTTTTTCTACAAACGGAAGAAAAAAACCGTAGACTGCTAAAAATGAACCGATTAGCTTTGTCACAGTCAAACAAAGTAATCAGCCTTTAGCTTATTAAGCTGCTAAAGCGTAATTTGTTTTTTCGCCAGTTATATTTAACTGATGTGTTGTTAAAGGAGACAACCCTCCTACATGCCACCAAGAAGACTAGCATCCCTGTCGAATCCTAAACATCCCCTAATTGTGATTATTATATTTTATCATAAATTTCAAAATATGTAAAATTTTATTATCTCTAGTGTATTCTATGATTTAAATTAAACTCTTAACATCATTAATCATTATTATGATATAATAATTTATATAACAAAACTAAAGGAGGAACCATGGAAACACTTATTAATAAATTACGTCCAAGTAAAATCGATGATATTATCGGTCAACATCATTTAATCGGTGATGGAAAAGTTCTTACTAAAATAGTAGAAAGCAAAAAAATGTTCTCGTTTATTCTATATGGTCCCCCTGGAACTGGAAAAACTTCAATTGCAAATGCATTAGCTAATGAACTAGATTATAAATTTAAGATATTAAATGCTGTAAATTGTACAAAAAAGGACTTACAAACTGTAATCGAAGAATCTAAAAGATTTAAAAAAGTTATTCTTCTTCTCGATGAATTTCACAGACTAACTAAACCTATGCAAGATATCCTACTTCCTGAAATCGAGTTTGACAATATTTACGTTATTGGATGCACAACGAATAATCCATATCATACTGTTAATCCTGCAATTAGATCGCGTTTAATTATTTTCGAATTACAACAAGTTTCTAACGATGACATTTATGAATATCTAAAAAAAATATCAAACAATAAAGAAATCTTCCCAAAAGATTTAACAATCGAAGATGATGTTTTTAAAACAATCGCTCTAAACTCTTCAGGTGATTTAAGATTCTCATTAAATACTTTTGAGATTTTATATAATTTATCAAATGAAGGTGAAATTGTTACAAATGATAAGCTATTAAATTTATCTCTAGGAAAATTCAAAGCATACGACAAAGATGGTGATGCTTTTTATGACATCATCAGCGCTTTTCAAAAGTCTATACGTGGAAGTGATGTAGATGCATCGTTATACTACCTAGCTCTTTTAATTGATAGTGGTGACTTAGATACAATCTATAGAAGAATGAGCGTTATAGCTTATGAAGATATCGGTCTTGCTAATCCAAACATCGGACCTTTTGTCCATGCTGCTATTGAAAGTGCGAAGATGCTCGGCCTCCCTGAAGCAAGAATCCCTTTATCGAATGCAGTTATCCAACTAGCACTTTCTTTAAAATCAAATAGTGCTTATATGGCTATCGACAATGCACTACACGAAACTAAAACAAATCCAAAATTCATAATTCCTGATTATTTGAGAGATGCACATTATTACGGTGCTGATAAACTAAATCGTGGAGTCGGATATCAATATCCACACAATCATCCAACAGGTTATATTAAGCAGCAATATCTTCCAGATAACTTAGTAGGCAGAACATTCTACACACCAAAAACAAATAATAAAAATGAACAAAATCTAGCACAATATAAAAAATTTATAGATAATATAAAATAAAGAAAACAGTAGTAACTCAAAATTATTCGAGTTACTACTGTTTTCTATTCACCTAATATTTTAACTTCACACTCAAGTTCAATACCTGAATCTTCTAAAACTTTTTTCTGAACTTCTTTAATTAAGTTTTTATAATCTTCACAAGTTGCTGAATTTATATTAACCATAAATCCTGCATGTTTTTTAGACACTTGAGCACCACCTACAGTTAAACCTTGTAAGCCAGCATCTTGGATTAATTTCCCTGCGAAATGACCTTCTGGTCGTTTAAATACAGAACCACATGAAGGGTATTCTAAAGGTTGCTTATCTGAACGCATTTTATTTAATTCTTCCACTTTAGAGATAATTTCTTCTTTGTTTCCTTTTTTCATTTGGAAATAAACTTTAGAAATGATTTCCTTAGTTTCTTGAATTATAGAATGTCTATATGAAAATTCCATTTGTTCATTAGTATATATTTTCTTTTCACCGTTTTTAGTGAAAACTTCAACCTTTTGAACAACTTCTTTCATTTCGCCACCATATGCTCCAGCATTCATGAAGATTGCTCCACCTACACTACCTGGAATCCCACATGAGAATTCAAGATTAGTTAGGCTATTTTCGATACAAAAATTAGTAAGTTCTTTTAATGTTAATCCAGCATAACAAGAAATAACATCGTCTTCTAGTAACTCTATATCATTCATATCACTAGTTAAAGCTACTATTCCTTGAATCCCATTATCAGAAATTAATACATTCGAACCATTACCTAGTATAGTTAATGCAATATTATTTTCATTGCTGTATTCTATTATATTTTGTAAATCTTTTTCGTTATTTATTTTCACTAAAATCTCAGCATTACCGCCTGTTTTTGTAAAGCTATAATTTCTTAAAGGTTCGTTATATAATACTTCACTACTTTGAAGAATATCTTCAATATTTTTTATTTTAATCATTATTTTCAATCCTTTTTAAAATTTCATTTATAAATATTAATTTTTGTACTAAATAATCTTTAAATGAAAGTTCTTTGTTCATATTTTTGAATAAATTATAGTCATCTTTTAACTTATTAGCACCAAAAACTTCTCTAGCTTTTATAAAATCTTTATGTACTTCTGTATCACGTTGAACAACATTTAGTAATACATCATAACTCATAGTTAAGTAATCCGTTATTCGTGCGTACTTAATAACACCTTTTATCCCATTATGAGAAATTCGATGATAACCTATATTATTTAATCTTTTTTCATCAAATGTTGTTATTTCATGTAGATTCTCAACAACAACAAGAATATCTACAATTTTTTCTCCGAATACCTGTGTAGTACTAGTTGCTCCAATATGTAAAAACTCACATTTCGGCATTTTAGGGATTTCTTGTATTTTTTTTATTTCTTCTAAAAATATGTCAACAAAGACTTCATTGTCTTTTATTTCTTCAATTTTAACAATTCTCTTATCCATTTATAAAATCCAATCTTGTAATTAAATATCCTAATCTATTATAGACGTTATTTTATTTAAAGTAAAGCTATATCTGGATTTCATCTATGAGCTAAGTAAATAAACTTATGATATTAACTACATTGTTTATTTACTAACAGCATTCTTCATAACAAAAACAACCTTTTTCATGATCATTTATCATTCCAATCGCTTGTAAATAGCTATAGATAATAGTACCACCTACAAAACTAAATCCTCTTTTTTTCAAATCTTTACTAATCTTTATAGAAAGCTCAGATTCACTTGGTGCATCTTTATAGCTTGTTAATTTATTATTAATTTTTTTATAGTCTGTAAAACTCCAGATATACTTATCAAAACTTCCAAACTCTTTTTGTACTTTGATAAATGCAAGAGCATTTTTTCTAACTGAATAGATTTTCAATTTATTTCTTATAATGCCCTCATCTTCCCTTAATGATTCTAAATATTCATCTGTATAATTTGCACAAATATTATAATCAAAATTATCAAAAGCTCGTTTAAAATTCTCTCGTTTTTTTAATATTAATGACCAGCTTAAACCAGCTTGCATACCCTCTAACACTAAGTACTCGAATAGCAATTGGTCGTCATGAGTTTCTCTTCCCCACTCAGTATCATGATATTCAATTTCTAAGGGATCTTTTGCCCATGGACATCTATGTTTATTCATGTTCGGCCTCCAAATTACCATTTACTAAAGTAAGCATGTCTCTAATTCGTCTGATACTATATCTTTCTTTTTTATCAATCTCTAAGAAAAATCCATCCTTCGCAATAATACGAGTATCTTTATGAGGAGTTAATGCCGTAAATAATTCTTTTCCTTTTAGATTATTCATAATTTCTTTATCGAATGTTATAACAACTTTATTTGCTAATTCTTTTATGCTAGTAACCATAGTATTTTTCGCCATAACTTTTAAATAACAAATATCTATTAGATTATTTACTTCTTCTCCAAAATCAGAGAATCTATCAATTAAATCTTCAACAATACTTTCTATTTCTTCATCATTAACAACATTGTTCAATCTCTTATAGAAATCTATTTTATCTGCATCACTAGAGATATACTCTTTTGGAATAAAAGCATCTACATTAAGCTTGATTTCAAGGTCATCAGTCTCAACTTCGAAAATATCTTTTTTAATTTTCGGAGCCGCTTCTTTTATTATATTTTCATAGTAACTTACATCTTGAGTTCTATCCTGCTCTAATAAAGGTTCTAAAATCCCTTTTTTAGCTTGAATTTCTTGTTCTAACATTTGAGAATATAACGTATAACCTACTGAATCGATGAATCCATGTTGTCTTCCACCTAAGACATCCCCTGCTCCTCGAATCGATAAATCCTGCATAGCGATCTTAAATCCACTTCCTAGAGATGTAAAGTTCTTAATTGCTGATAATCTTTTCTCTGAGTTTTCAGTTAACGATTTAAATGGTTCATACATCAAGTAAGCATATGCTTCTCTGCTACTACGACCTACTCGTCCACGAAGTTGATACAACTGACTTAATCCAAAACGATCAGCATCCTCTACTATTAGTGTATTTACATTTGAAATATCAATACCAGTCTCGATAATAGTAGTAGAAATTAACATATCATATTTTCTATCTATAACATCAGTCATAATATTCTCAAGTTCTCTTTGACTCATACGACCATGTGCATAAGCTATGTTAATATCAGGTAATAATCTTTTTAGCTCTAAATACTTTTCATCGATTGTCTCTACTCTATTATAAACATAGAAAACCTGTCCTCCACGATTTACCTCATTCATAACCGCTTCTTTGATAACCATTTTATTCTGAGCTGTTACGAATGTCTGGATAGGTTGACGTTCTCTTGGTGGTGTCTCTATTACAGATAAGTCCCTAATTCCAATTAAACTCATATGCAGTGTTCTTGGGATTGGTGTGGCACTAAGAGTTAATACATCAACAGTATTTTTAAGATGTTTTATTTTTTCTTTATGTTTAACTCCAAAACGTTGCTCTTCATCTATTATTAATAATCCAAGATCTCTGTATTTAAACTTATCATTCAATAACTTATGAGTTCCAACAATAATATCAATCTTACCTTCTTCAAGTTTTTTACAAATTTCTGTAATATCTTTTGCAGATTTAAATCTACTTACAACCTCTATATTAATAGGGAAATTCGCAAATCTACTTACAAAGTTATCATAGTGTTGTTCAGCAAGTAGCGTTGTCGGAACTAATACTGCGACTTGCTTATTATCCGTAACGGCCTTAAATGCAACTCTCATCGCTACTTCCGTCTTACCAAATCCAACGTCTCCGCATAGCAGTCTGTCCATTGGACGTTCTTTTTCCATATCTCTTTTAATCTCTTCAGTAGCTTTTACTTGATCTTCAGTTGGTGTAAATGCAAAATCTGCTTCAAATTCAGCTTGCATACTACCATCAATGCTATACGCATAACCTGAACTCAATTCACGTTTAATATATAACTTAATAAGATCCTCAGATATATCCTCGATTTCTTTACGAACTCTACTCTTAGTCTTCTGCCAATTTTTGGTACCAAGTTTATTTAATGCGGGTTTTCTATTATCTGTAGAAGCGGTATATTTTTGAATATAGTTCATATTATTTATATCTACATAAATAATATCTCCACCGTCATAAACAATTTTTAAGAAGTCTTTAAATACTCCCCCTACTTCTACATTCTCAATACCTTCATATAAGCCAATACCATGACTAACATGAACAATATAATCCCCAATATTTAGTTCTTGGTAGTTTCTTATTTTTTCTGAATTAGTATATTTGAATTTTACACGTCGTTTTTTTCTTTCTTCTTCAGTAAATAGTTCACGTGGCGTTAATAGGAATATTTTATTTTTTCTATCTTCTAATCCCTTAAGGTGATATTTATTAACATCAATAAAAATTTTTCCTTCTTTAACACCATAATAAATGTCATCATAAAAATAATTATCAAATAACACTTTCTCAACATAATCTTTTTGTTTTTGTGTATTTAACGAAATAATTACCTTATAATTATCTGTAATCTTCTCTCTAATTTCTTTAGCTAAATACTCTTCACTAGAATAATAAGCTAAGTCGATTATATCTAAGTTATAATTTTTTTCTATAATCTTGTCATTTAGTTTTAAAGTAGATAAGTAGTATTTTCTAGTATCTAAATTTTGAATCTTTTCGAAGGCTATATTATCTATTACATCTTGATAGATATAACCTCTATTCATCTCCTGTAAACTTGTTAAAAAATACTCTCTTAATCCTTCTATTTTTTCTAAAATTTTATGATAATTATCATAGAAGACTATAGTATCATCGTTTAAATAATCAGCAATACTATATGCATTTTCATAAATTAAATTCGAGAAACTCTCTAAGTCACTGAAATCCCCAGTTGCTCTATAGATTTCTATTTTTTCTTTAAGATAAGTGCTAATCTCTTGATAATTTTCATCTTCTTGTATCTTTTTATCATCCAATTTAGCAAGTATTTTTTCTACAACTATATCTTTTTCTTCAGAAGTAAGGAAAAAATCACTTGTTGGATAAATAACTGCACTATCGATTCTATCTAGAGATCTTTGAGTAATTTCATCAAAAATCCTCATACTATCAAGCTCATCATCAAAGAAATCTAATCGTATCGGCTTTTCACTTAGAGGACTAAAAATATCAACTATACTACCTCTTTTTGAAAACTCTCCAACTACATCAACACTTTCAACTCTTCGATACCCCATATTTACAAGTTTTCTTTGTAATTCATCAAAACTTATAACAGTGTCCTCATTAATTTCAAAACTATTATTTTTGAAATCACTAGGATTTTTTACTGTTCTATAGATAGCTTCTATTGGAATAATAATTATGCTTTGTATATTATGAACTAGGTTCTCAAGTACTTTTATTGAATTTTGGACTAGATCATTACTTTTAGATGTATGACGTTTTAATATATCGATTTCTGGATATATATATGTTTCTCCTTCAAAATCACTTAAAATTGTAAATAACTCTTCAGCCTCTGCTTTACTTTGTGATAAGACCACAACAGTCTTATCACTTTGTTTATACTCATTATATATCTCCAAAGCACGTGTTGTTAAATTTTGTCCATAAACCCCTATGTTTTTATATTTTTTCTCGAATTCTAAATCTACAATTTGTAAAAGATTGTCTTTAATCATATACGCTCCTTTCTACGACAAATAGCAGCAGAGGGGAATTTCCTTCCTCTAATGCTGCGATTTTTTAGTTATATTTATTCATCAGATCAACAAAAGTCATTTTTGAAAAATCTTCAATACAATTTATACTTTTCGAATAAATTTTTTCAATTTCAACCATTTCATCTTTTGAAAATCTTCCTAAAACATAATCAACTACCTTCATAGGTGGGGTTGGTCTATCAATACCAATTTTTAATCTATTAAATTTTTCTGTTCCAAGGTGACTTATTATACTCTTAATACCATTGTGTCCACCACTACTTCCTTTAGCTTTAAGTTTAAAGTTCGCAGTTTTCGTATCTAAGTCATCATAGATTATCAAAATATCTTCTATATCAATTTCAAAATAATCATAAAACTTGCCTACTGCTTCTCCAGATAAATTCATATATGTTGTAGGTTTAATTAATAAATATTTAATTCCATTGTGATACTTCATAGCATATTCTGCATTGAATTTAGTTTTATCAAAACTTACATTCCAAGATTTTGCTAGTTCATCTAGAACCATAAAACCAATATTATGTCTTGTATTTTCATATTGTTTTCCTGGATTTCCTAATCCAACTATTAATTTCATAGATTATCCTCTCTTTATTTTATTTACTATCGAAAATATGACTTAAAGAAGGCAACGGACTCCGCTGCCTTCTCTAAGCTAGATTTAATTAATTATTATTCAAAAAGAACACTTACAGGTTCGTTATTGTGGATTTTGTAAATAGCCTTAGCTATTAAATCACCTACACATAACGGTACCATTTTATCTAATTTTTTCTCTTCTGGTATATCTATTGTGTTAGCATATACTAATTCTTTAATTGGAGAATTTTCAATTCTATCTAATGCTTGTCCACTTAATACAGCGTGTGAGCAACTTGCATAAACTTCTTTTGCTCCTCTATCTTTAAGTGCTTGTGCTCCTAAAGTAATAGTTCCTGCTGTATCGATAATATCATCTATAAGGATACATGTTTTTCCTTCAATGTTACCTACGATATTCATAACTTCAGCAACATTTGGTTTTGGTCTTCTCTTATCGATAATCGCGATTGGTGTATTTAATGCGTCTGCTAGTTTTCTAGCACGTGTTACACCACCGTGGTCTGGTGATACAACAACCACTTCTTCCATATCTGGAAGTTTTTCTTTGAAATATTTCGCAATAATTGGTACACACATAAGGTGATCAACTGGAATATCAAAGAATCCTTGAATTTGAAGAGCGTGAAGATCTAATGCGATTATACGATCTGCTCCTGCTACTTCTAATAAGTTAGCTACTAGTTTAGCAGTAATTGGTTCACGACTTCTTGCTTTTCTATCTTGACGTGCATATCCGTAATAAGGAATTACAACGTTAATAGTGTCCACTGAAGCACGTTTAAGTGCATCTATCATAATTAATAAAGTCATTAAGTTGTCATTTACAGGGCCACTAGTTGATTGTAGTACGAATACTTCGCTACCACGTACACTTTCCTCTATATTAATTGAAACCTCTCCGTCACTGAATTTTTTAACACTACATTTACTTAACTCTACTCCTAGTGACTTCGCTACTTGTTGTGCTAATGGAATATTAGCATTTAATGAAAACAGCTTTAATGGTTTATCTACAAGCATATTAAATTTTTCTCCTTAAAATTTGGTTCGATAGTAATACAGATGTATTCCATTGATTATTATAGCATAAATATTAAAGAATTTCTACTAATTCAAGTATAGGCCAATTAAAATCCATTAATTTTTTTACTATTTACAAACTTTTATTTATCTAAAATTCATTTCTTGTTATTATATTAATGTTTTTTACATTAAAACTAAATTTTTTTTCGTTAGCCTATTGCAATTGATATTTAATAATATAAATTTTAACATTCGGTTTTCATAGCTTATTTTCTATATTTTTTAATGATTTTGAATATTTCAATTATTTTTTAGTTTATTTATTATTCATACTATGCTATTATTATAAGACATAGAATAAAAGAAAATTTATAGAGATTTTAACTTTTAAATTTACCTAATTTTTTATTCAAGTTTTTATTTTATAGAACTATACTTTTCTTTTTTCTAAATAAATACAATTAAAGGAGTACCATTATGGATAAAATTTTTGAACTTATTGAAAAAGAACAACATAGGCAAGATACTAACATTGAACTTATTGCAAGTGAAAACTTTGTTTCTAAAGACATTCTAAAAGCTACAGGAAGTATTTTAACAAATAAATACGCTGAAGGTTATCCTGGAAAAAGATACTATGATGGATGTGAAGTAATTGACGAAATAGAATCTCTTGCAATAGATAGATTAAAAGAACTTTATGATGCAAAATTTGCAAACGTGCAAGCCCACTCAGGATCAAGTGCAAACATCGCAGTTTACTTATCTTTATTAACACCTGGTGATACTGTTTTAGGGATGAGTATGGATGCTGGTGGACACCTAACTCACGGTAGCAAAGTTAACTTCTCAGGAAAACTATTTAATGCTGTTTCTTATGGCGTGACAAAAGATACGCATCTTATTGATTACGATGAAGTACTTCGTATTGCTAAAGAACATAAACCAAAAATGATCATAGCTGGATCAAGTGCATATTCTCGTATTATCGATTTTGCTAAATTTAGAGAAATTGCTGATGAAGTAGGTGCTTACTTAATGGTCGATATGGCTCATATCGCCGGTCTTGTAGCTGCTGGTCTACATCCAAATCCACTTCCATACGCTGATGTTGTAACATCAACGACACATAAAACATTAAGAGGGCCTCGTGGTGGTATTATTCTTACAAACAATGAGGAAATTGCAATAAAAATTAATAAAATGATTTTCCCAGGTGCACAAGGAGGACCATTAGAACATGTTGTTGCTGCAAAAGCAATTTGTTTTGCTGAAGCTCTTAAACCTGAATTCAAAGTATACCAACAACAAGTAGTAAAAAATATGCAAGCGATGGTAGAAGCGTTTAAAGCCAACAATATTCCTGTTGTTTCAAATGGTAGTGACAACCACCTATGTCTTATCGATACATATTCTACTTATAATGTAACTGGACACGATGCTAGTGATCTATTAAGTAAAGCTAAAATCACATGTAATAAAAATGGTATTCCATTCGATACATTACCACCAATGAAAACTAGTGGATTACGTTTAGGAGCTGCTGCTATGACTTCTAAGGGTTATGTAGAAGAAGACTTTGTAGAAATTACAAATATCATTTGTGATTTATTAAAACAAGGTGAAAACTATTTAGAAAAAGCTAAAGAAAGAGTAGCAACTTTAGTAGCTAAAGAAAGAAAAGAATTTAGATAAAAATAATAATTCAAACGGGACTGACTCAACAAAATCGATTTCTCTGAAATCACGATTTTTGAGTCACTCCTGTTTTTTTACGAACTTTAAAGTTTAATTAACACTTTTAATGTTCGTCTTTTTAAAAAAAATTTTTAAGTTTTATATTTTTCTGTTGACAACGTTCGTTTTTCATGTTATATTTATAAAAATTCTTTAGGAGAAATGAAAATATGGAAACCGAAAAAATTATTAAAGCATCTTTTTTTCATAGTCCAAAGTATGGTGAAATTGAATTTTTAGAACAGGCTATACTTTTAGTTTCTGATAATGGAATTATTTCTGAAATTATTAAAAAAGAAGATGAAAATTATCAACAAATATTAAATCAATACTCACATAATAGTAACTTTATTGATTTTAAAGATAAAGTTCTTTTACCTGGTTTTATCGATTTACACATCCATGCTCCACAATGGCCACAAGCAGGACTTGCTTTGGATGACGAATTAAGCCACTGGTTAAATAATTTTACCTTCCCTTTAGAATCAAAATATAAAGATATCAACTACGCACGAGAAGTTTATACTGATCTAGTAAAAACATTATTAGCTAATGGTACTACTTCTGCAATGTACTTTGGAACTATTCATAATGATGCTACTCTCGAATTAGCAAAAATTTGTGCTAATTTGGGACAAAGAGGGTTCGTCGGAAAAGTAGTTATGGATGATGACATTATGAATCCTGATTTTTACCGAGATAATAGTACACAAGAAGCTATTGAAAATACTGAGAAGTTTATCAATGATGTACAGAAGCTTTCAAAAGATGTACCTCAAGGTGTATATCCAGTTATTACTCCACGTTTTGTTCCAAGTTGTACAGACAATACTCTTTTAGAGCTAGGGAAATTAGCAAAGAAATATAACTGCTATATACAAAGTCATTGTAGCGAAAGTGATTGGGAGCATAATTTCGTTCTTGAACGATTTGGAAAAAGAGATACCGAAGTTTTGAATCAATTTGGTCTACTAACTGATAAGTCAATAATGGCTCATGGTAATTTTATTAACTCAGAAGATGCTAATATTTTCAAAAATAATAAATCTTCAGTTTGTCACTGTCCTATTTCTAACTCATATTTTGCTAATGCAGTTTTACCTGTTAGCAGACTGAAAAAACAAGGTTTAAATATTTGTTTAGGTACTGATATCTCCGGAGGGTTCTCCCCTAGCCTATATGACAATATAAAACATACGGTCATGGCTAGTAGGATGTTAAATGACGGAGTTGACAATAGACTGGAAGCTAGTTGTCGTGGTAATCATGATTCAAAAGTGAGTGTATTTGAAGCATTTTATCTTGCAACTACTGGTGGTGGTGAAGCTTTAAAATTACCACTAGGGATTTTTAAAGAGGGGTATATTTGCGATTTCCAAGTCATCGATATCAATATACCAATAAATAAACTTCCAAATTATTTAGATAATGAAGAAGAAAAACACCTTCTTCAAAAAATATTATACCTTTCTACTTCAGAAAATATTCGTGAAGTTTGGGTTCAAGGTAAACAAATTCTAAAAAAAGATTAATAACATAAAAATAAAAAAGGAGATTACGTTTTTTATGACGAAACAAAATAAACATTTAACTATAGGTGTTGAAGAAAATATTCCACTTTCACAATCCCTAATCTTAGGTTTACAACACGTCCTTGCAATGGATGTCTACGTACCACCTTTTATCTTAGCAACCGCTATTGCATTATCACCTGGTGATGCTACTGGTTTAATTCAATCTACCTTTCTAGGTGCTGGTATCGCCTCATTAATTCAGGTATTATTCTATCTAAGATTACCTGTTTGTCAAGGTCCATCATTTATTCCTCTTGGTGCTATTATTGGTATATATATGGGAACTAAAAATCTTGGTACTGTTCTAGGCGCTAGTATTGTTGGTGCTATTTTAGTTATCTTGCTTGGATATTCTGGTATTTATAAATATATAGTAAAAAATTACATACCTTCTATCGTTAGTGGAACTATAATTATGATTGTAGGATTAACTTTACTTCCTTCAGCTTTTGTAAGTAATATCTACATCGAAGGAAACGGTCTAACAATGAAGCAAAATGTATTATTAGCATTTATTACAGCCGCTTCTTTAATTCTATTTTCTACCTTAGGGAATTACGTTAATAAATTCAAAAGAATTTTCCAAATTTCTTCAGTAATAATCGCCTTAGCTATCGGAACATTTTCTGCATACTTAATGGGTGGTTTTAATACTCAAGGAATTAAAGATGCTAGCTTTTTCTCAATGCCAAAACTATTATTCTTAGATTATAGTATACATTTTGAAATCTCTGCTATTATTACAATGATTATTATTTACATGGTACTTTTAGCTGAAACTACAGGAACTTGGTATGCAGTAAGCTCAGTTATTGATCAACCTTTAAGCGATACTCAAGTCAACAAAGGGGTTATCGGAGAAGGAATCGGATGTTTAGTTGCTGCTCTAGTCGGAGCAACTCCTGTTACAGGTTATTCTACAAATGCTGGAATTATTTCTATCACAGGTGTAGCCAGCAGAAAAGTATTCGTTATGGCTTCATTTTGGTTTATCGGATTATCATTCTTAGGTAAACTTTCTGCCGTAATTAATTCAATTCCTTCTGCAGTAATCGGTGGGGTATTCTCAGTAGTATGTATTATCATCCTGCTAAACGGATTTAGAGTTGTTAAAAATCTAGACTTCTCTGAAAGAGAATTATACATTATCGGAGTACCATTAATGTTTACAATTGGATTATTATTTATTCCCGCAGAATTAAAAGCTAGCGCTCCTCAATTACTTCAATACTTAATAGGTTCTCCTATTGCTGTTGGTGCAATTGTAGCAATAATAATGAATAAACTTATCCCATTGGAAAAATAATTATTAAAGCTGATGTTCACACGAGCATCAGTTTTATTCTTATTAATTTTATATTTTTCAAAAATATAGTATAATTATAACTGCTAATTAAATTACAGAAATGGAGATATATTGATGACAGAAAAGAAAATGAATGTTGAAAGTTTTAATCTAGACCACACTAAAGTTGTTGCACCATATATTAGATTAGTTGGTGTATATTCTGGGGATAATGGTGATAAAATATATAAATATGATATTAGATTTTGTCAACCAAATAAAGAACACTTAGAAATGCCTAACCTTCACTCTTTAGAGCATTTAATCGCTGAACTTATCAGAAATCACCTTGATAATGTACTAGATTTTGGTCCAATGGGATGCCAAACAGGTTTCTACTTATCAGTAATTAACAATGATAGTTACGAAGAAGTTGAAGAAGCACTTGCGAAAACACTAGAGGATGTCCTTGTAGCTACTGAAGTTCCTGCATGTAATGAAGTACAATGCGGTTGGGCAGCATCTCACTCTTTAGAAGGTGCCCAAATGGAAGCTAAAAAATTCTTAGAAAAACGTTCTGAATGGAAAAATGTTTTTAGTAAATAATTTAAAAATCAAACTGATAAATTTTCTTATCAGTTTGATTTTATTTTTTATCTATTATATTTTCTAATACCTAGAACTCCTATAATTAATCCTACTTCCACTACTATAGGAAGTCTACTTGAAGAGCTATCTCCAGTCTTTGGTAAGATAGAGATTTGTTTGAAGTTATTATTTGACTCAATAATATTTTCACTGACAATTCTGCCGTTTTTGAATAAGTTATTATCAATTTTCTCTTTTTTTTCATTTAAATTACTCATCTTAATTGTTTTAGAATTTAAAATTTCATTACCAATATTTATTCTATCTTTTATATCAGTTGAAGACTTTTGTTGTTTTTTACTTTCCGATATAATTTGTTTTTGTTCATTCTTTTCATTATTTTTAATAGTTTTACTAAAATCTACAATCGCAAATAAACTGAAATGATCTATGTTAAACTGAACTACCTTATTCTTGACTTCCGATGATACGAATGTTAACTTACCATTCTTTTCTACATGATATATATTAATCTTATTACTTTCATTTTCTAGTAAAGCAATTCGAACTATTCTTTTATTATTAAGATTTAGCACACTAGCATTTTTTGTTAACTTCAAGTCTAACACTCTTACTTTATCTTTCTCTACAGACAACGTCTTACTAATACTTGTTAATTGCTTACTATTTTTTACAACCTTAACATTTAAGGAAATATTTTTAATATTACTTAATAATTCTACTTCTACGCCTAGATTTTTAGTTTTTAAAGATTCAATATCAGCACTAGGTTTCTCCTCTTGTACCAATGACTCACCTTTTTCGCTTATCACTAGTTCTGGATTCTCTTCTTTTATTAGTGATTCTCCTTTTTCACTTATTACTAGCTCGGGATTCTCTTCTTTTACTAGTGATTCTCCTTTTTCACTTATCACTAGCTCGGGATTCTCTTTTTGCACCAAGGCTTCGCCTTTTTCGCTTATCACTAGTTCTGGGTTCTCCTCTTGCACCAATGGCTCACCTTTTTCGCTTATCACTAGCTCGAGATTCTCCTCTTGTACCAATGACTCACCTTTTTCGCTTATCACTAGTTCTGGGTTCTCCTCTTGCACCAACGCTTCACCTTTTTCGCTTATCACTAGTTCTGGGTTCTCCTCTTGTACCAATGACTCACCTTTTTCACTTATTACTAGCTCGGGATTCTCTTCTTGTATTAAGGAATCTCCTTTAGAATCAGTATAAATTCTAATCGGTATATTCACGATATCAAACGAATTATCTGAATATGTTACTTTCACCTTTGCTACAATATCACCTAATTCTCCAAACTCTGTAGAATTTAGTATTTCATAGTTAGTATTTTGAGGTATATTATCCTTAAAAATTTTATTTATAACTGTATCTAAATTTATACTAGAACCACGATGTAATAAAATCTGTTCATCATTTATTACTCTAGGTTCATATTTACCCGCTTCTGTAAGTTCTAAAGCAGCACGTGTATTAATAACACTCATACCTAAATTAGCAACTTCTTTAGTTATATTATTAATGACTAACTGGGGAGTAAGTGAACTTGAAACAGTAGTAGCGGCTTCTTCTAATTTTTTTGTTAAATTATATTTCGCACGATTATAATTTTCCACTGATTTTACTGTTTTATCAGATAAATCTACAACTGACTCTACTAGTTTTTTAGCAGCATTTACTACAGAAATTAGTTCTTTTTTATCAGCCTCAGTTACAAAAATTGGAACATTAATATTATTGCTAGTATTATCATCTAAATAAGAAACTTTAACCCTAGCATGTTTTAAACCTAATGTTGTTAATTCATCTGTTGAAACTACTGTTAATTTGATATTTACTGGTAATAAATCACGATTAATCTTATTAAGGACATCTCTATCTTTAATCTTTTCTCCAATCATTATAGAAACTGGTTTATCATCAACTAAAGTTGGTAAGAATGTCTTACTCAATGTACCCTTTTCTGGATCAATTATACTTAATTTATTTATATTCTCATCACGATATCCAACTCCATCCATTCCTTGACGTTTTCCAAAATTAAAAGCTGAATTTGAATTAACTCTACTTTCAAAGTATGATGTTGATGAATGTGCTCCTGCACTTCTACCTATGCTTATTTTATTACTAGGCTGAAGATTTCCTGGAATTATGTTATCATTATCAGTATAATAATTTTTTATCTTGCCTGTTTTCGCTAATTCTTCTGAAATTTTCACATCATCCTTAGGTACTCCCCAGAACCAACCACTCTTAACTTTTGGAGCATTGAACGTATAAGTTTGTTTATACTTACCAAATTTATCTTTTTCTGCTGTTGCTGTAGCTCTTAAAGATAGGTAACCACCTAATGAGTGCCCAGTAATGTATAAATTCGTAATAGTACTATCACTTTTAATTTTTTTCATTAATTGAATAGCTGCTTCACTCTGATTCGATTCATTACCAAAAAACAATGCTAAATCAGCCTTCAAATCTCCTGCTTGTTTAACATTTGTACCTGCAAAAGCAAGAACTTGAATCTTATCTCCTTTTAAAAATGGGAAATTATTAGTTGTTTCAAATAGCACCGCATCAAGTCCATTGTCTTGGTGATATGTTTCTTTTACTCTCCAATATGGTCCAAGTTCATTGTTAGCCATCTTTTGGATATTATTTGAAAGTTTTTCTACTGGAGCTTGCTTTCTTAGGATATCGTCTATTTTTTTGTCATTCTCATAAACTAAATTGATAAACATAGCCATATCCCTTGCTGATATGTTCCAGATTAATTTATCCTTATCTACTTTATCATTTAATCCATCTCCATCAGTATCTGCTAATCTTGGATGTATATCGTATCCAAGATAAGTACGTCCATCTTTTTTATAAATATATAATTCATCTTTATTGGTTATACCATCCCCGTCATCATCCCCATCAGGATTAAGCACTGCTTTTTTATAAATTAGACTATCGTATTTCCCACCTTCTAAACCAATATATCCTCTTGCTATATCTTCAGCATATTTGCTAGTTAGTCTAGAAATAATTTTTGTCCCTTTTTCTACAAATTCTTCCGTATTTTCAACTGTTTCAGGTATTACTTTATTTTCTTCTGAATTTTTATTAATTACCTTCGTTAGTAAACTAGCAATATCACTACTATCATCTACTCGCTTATCAATAACATTTAAATTATGGTTTAAAGAATTCGAACCTGTTATACCATTCTTATTTTTTATAATTTCTATTTCGGAAATATTCGATATATTAGTATTTAATTCTGTTTTCTTGGGTAAATTTTTTTCAATTTTAAGTTCTTCTTTAGTTTCCTCAATACCTAACTTATTACTAGATTTTATATTATAATCCTTTGATATATTATTCTTTTCAGTAATTGAAACACTATTTTTAGAAGTAACTTTTTCTATATTACCACTATCTTTTGTAAGAATTTCTTCGTGTGCACTAGCATCTCCACTCAAGAATATGACAGCTCCAACAGCTATAGATACTATTCCAAAACTTAATTTTTTTATTCCATATTTTAGAATTTTATTATCTTTAATCATATTGCCTCCAAATAATTTTATTAAAAATATTTATATAGAAAGCAATTAACACTCTTAATAGTTATCTATTGTTTCTATATTTCTTTTAGTATAAACTAAAATATAATATATATCAATTTTAATTTTCAATTCATTTTTTTATTTATTTTTAATGATAAGATTTTTTATACTTATATTCATATTATTATTTATAGAATACTTACATTATTTATCGCTATTAAGCTGTTTTTTCCTTAACTATCAATATATACATATGATACAATATAATAAGTATACAAACTATTTTTTATACTATGTATTTAATTTAACTCTCTTCTTTTGAAAAAAAAAAAAAAGCAGATTACTCAAATAATCTGCTTTTTATATTTATTATTTTGCAACTAGACTACGAATAGCATTTCTGTCTAATTCGATTTCTACTTTTGGTGCAATCCTTACTTTTACTGTTACTGTCCCTACTTCTACGATATCTCCGTAAATTCCTGCGAAAGTTACAATTCTATCTCCTTCTTTTAAAGAATCTTGAAGAAGTTTTAATTCTTTATTTCTTTTAGATTGTGGTCTAATAATCATGAAGTACATGAAAGCGAAAAGAACTACAATCATAATAATATTAATATATGAATATTGCATGATTTACCTCCATTTGTTTAATATATATTTATTCTACTATATACTCAGTAAAAAATAAACCTTTATTATTCTTTTTTTATTAAATTCTTAGAAATTTTTAGGATTTTCTTGATTTAATCCATATTTTTCAAAGAACTCTTCTTTAAAATCTAATAATCTATCTTCTCTAATTGCCTGACGAATATCTTTCATCATATTAATTAAAAAGTGTATATTGTGAGTTGTTGCTAATCTTGCTCCAAAGATTTCATCAGCTTTGAATAAATGGCGAAGATAGGCTCTCGTATAATTCTTACAACAATAACAAGAACACTCTGGATCAAGTGGTGTAAAGTCTTCAGCATATTTAGCATTTTTAACTACAACACGCCCTTCAGAAGTCATACATGTTCCATTACGTGCAATACGTGTCGGTAATACGCAGTCAAACATATCAACTCCTCTTAATACACCTTCAAATAGTGCATCAGGAGATCCTACTCCCATTAAGTATCTTGCTTTATTAGCTGGTAATAATGGTGTTACATGTTCTAAAACTCTATACATCTCATGTTTTGGTTCTCCAACAGATAAACCACCAATAGCATATCCTGGAAAATCCATACTCACTAAGTCTTTCGCACTTTGTTCACGAAGGTCGTTAAATCCAGCACCTTGAACTATACCAAAGATACTTTGTGTCTTAGGGTTTTTATGTGCTTTTAGACATCTCTCAGCCCAACGACTTGTTCGCTCTACAGATTGACGAATATATTTATAGTCATGATTATAGTCAGGGCATTCATCAAAAGCCATCATAATATCTGATCCTAGAGCATTTTGAATATGCATGGCTTTTTCTGGTGATAAGAATAATTTTTCTCCAGATAAATGATTTTTAAAATGAACTCCCTCTTCTTCTATTTTTCTCATCTCACTTAGAGAAAATACCTGGAATCCTCCTGAGTCTGTTAAGATACTTCCATCCCAATTCATAAATTTGTGAAGTCCACCAGCTTTTTCAACAATCTCCTCACCAGGACGCAACCAAAGATGATAAGTATTAGATAAAATAATATCTGCCCCCATTCCTTTTACTTCTTCTGGTGACATTGCTTTTACAGTAGCTTGCGTTCCAACTGGCATAAATACAGGTGTTTCGAAGCTACCATGAGGTGTGTGAACAATACCTAATCTTGCACCCGATTGTTTACAAGTTTTTATATGTTCATACCATACTGCATTTTCTTTTACATCTCTCATATAAATATTTCCTTTCTTAAACTAGATTATTATCATCGCATCTCCAAAACTGAAGAAACGGTATTTATTCTCAACTGCTATGTTATATAATTCAATAACTTTTTCTCTATCATAAAATGCACTTACAAGCATTATTAATGATGATTTTGGTAAGTGGAAGTTTGTAATAAGACCATCAACACATTTAAATTCAAATCCTGGATAAATAAAAATATTTGTCCATCCTGAAGCCGCAACAATTTTCCCATTATTATCACGTGCAATTGTTTCTAATGTTCTTGTAGAAGTAGTACCTACAGAAAATACTCTTCCACCTTTTTCTTTTGTTTTATTAATTATTTTTGCTGTATCTTCGTCTAAAGTATAGTATTCTGAATGCATATCATGTTCTTCAATATTTTCTACAGCAACAGGTCTAAATGTTCCTAGTCCTACATGAAGGGTTAAATAAGCTATATTTACACCTTTTTCTTTTATCTTTTCTAATAACTCTTTCGTAAAGTGTAGCCCTGCTGTTGGAGCAGCTGAACTTCCTACCTCTTTCGAATAAACTGTTTGATATCTTTCTTTATCAGTTAATCTTTCTTTAATATATGGTGGAAGCGGCATAGTTCCAAGTTCATCTAATCTTTCTTGGAAAATTCCCTCATATATAAATTCAAAATGTCTAAATCCATCATCTAATACTTTTGTACAAACTGCTTCCATTATACCGTCACCAAAAGATACTATACTACCTTCTTTTATTCTCTTAGCAGGTTTAACAAGACACTCCCAGTCATTATGACCAAGATTTTTTAACAAAAGTACCTCTATTGCAGCACCTGTATCCTTTTTAGCACCATATAATCGTGCTGGCATTACTCGAGTATTATTAAGTACTAAAGTATCACCAGGATTAAAATAATCTATAATATCTGAAAAAACTTTATGTTCATGTGAATTATTTTTTCTATTTACACAAAGTAATTTACTAGTATCTCTTTTTAAAAGAGGTGTTTGTGCTATAAGTTCCTCAGGTAAATAAAAATCAAATTGTTCTAATTTCATCTAAAATCTCCTTTAAAAGTTACCTTTACTATTATAGCTTGATTATCTAAAGTTAGCAAGCCTCATCATAATAAATTATAAATTTTTCTATTTCATAATCTAAATAATATAAAAAGAATTTGGATCAATATTATCAACCCAAATTCTCAATTATTTTTTACTATTACTACGCAAATATTTTACATGAGATAAAATGTTAGTAGCTATTCCTAACCCCATACTTAATATTAAAATAGAACTACCACCATTACTAATAAATGGTAATGGGACACCTGTCATTGGAATAGATGCAGTAACCCCACCTATATTAACAACTCCTTGGACAACTAATAGACTAGCAAAACCTAAAGAATACATCGCTGAGAATGTATTTCTTGACTTCGTACCAGAAAAAATTACTTTCCCAATTATTATTATTAACAAACTAACTACAAATAATACTCCAATAAATCCTAACTCCTCTGCTATAATCGCAAGAATAAAATCAGTATGAGCTTCAGGCAGATAACCTAACTTCTGGATAGAATTACCTAATCCCCTTCCGAATAATCCACCATTACCAAAGGCAACATATGAATTTATCACTTGGTCGGCTGCCGCTGCTAAATCTTCTGAAAAAGGATTTAAAAATACTTTAAGACGATTGGTTCTATACGATGTACCACTACTAAATATTGCACTTTTTAACATGAATAAGAAAAGAACTGCTACACCTGCAATCAAAGCGAGTAATAAGATTTTTTTCACATTTTGCGAATGCATATTAGAACAAAAAGTCATTATACCAATTACAGATAATGTTATAAGCATCATTCCTGTATCATTTTGCATCGCTATTAACGTTACTAACGCCAACGGAATCCAAAAGACTTTTATCAACTCTGAGCTTGTACATACGTGTAACAATTTTTCTTTTCTTGTCTCTAAAATAAACGCCATGTACATAATAATAAATAACTGAGCCAATGTAGATGGCTGGAAACTAAATCCACCTATTCTTATCCATGATTTAGCTCCATTAATAGCTGGCATAAGTTGAGGTATCAGAAGTAAAAATACCATCACTAAAAATCCATTTTTCAATACAGATTTATTTTTAAAAACTTCGAAAGGCACTGCAACTGAAAATATTAAAAATATTACATATGATAATATTACCCACGCTGCCTGTCGTCGCAGAAAATAAGTTTCAGGTACAGGAACTCCTGAAGTAAATGTTCCATATTTATTTCCTATCATACTTGCACTATAAACCATCATACAACTTAAAACAAGTAAAATTAATAATGTTAATGCAACCATCCAATCTAATCTTACATGCCTTTTCTCATGCTTTATAGCTCTATGTAATCTTTTAAAAAAAATCATACTAATTTGCTTTACTTTCTGAAATTACACTCGCATACATTTCACTGGCCTTATCTTCTAAATCAGCCAAAATAATACGTCCAGCTTCTTCAGAAATACACCCTATTTCTACTGCAATATTAATTTCTTTTGAAAGACCATAAATCTGTGTATCAATTACATCTTGATATAATGGACATTTTCTCTGACCTTTTACAGAAACACATGCATTTATCATCTCTTCTATTTTC
The DNA here is from genome assembly GCF_053758945.1 of Gemella parahaemolysans. Classification (NCBI taxonomy): domain Bacteria; kingdom Bacillati; phylum Bacillota; class Bacilli; order Caryophanales; family Gemellaceae; genus Gemella; species Gemella parahaemolysans. The sequence goes on along the minus strand of NZ_JBSMTP010000001.1, from coordinate 12,452 downwards.
ATAACATCTTCTTCTATTCTCTTACGTACCTTTATAAAAATAAGGTTATTTTCCATTATCCTCACCTATCCTTTTGATAATTCACAATTAAGTTCATGTCTAATAATTGCTATTGCTCTTATAAACTCTTCCTTAGTAATTAATTCTAAACGTCTTAACTCTCTTACTTCATATTCTACCATACTTAGTGTATGTTTTCTATCTTTCATATATATTATTATACCAAAAGATTTTAAAAACTGTTGCAAATCGTAAAAATTTATCATTTACATCACCTTAAAACTTACTCAATTCATCTGTAAGATTTTTATTTTTTTCACTACCATCTAGAGCAAAAGCTCTTCGAGCATACTCTTTAGCTTTTTCATAATTTCCCTCTTGACGCTCTATAACAGCTAAGTTATAGTAAATTGGCGCAAAAGTATCATCAAAATTTATTCCCTCAAGAAAAACTTTTTTAGCATCTTGCTTAGTTGAAGTTGTTATTTTTACCATACCCAATTCATAATATGTAAGCACAGATTTATTCTTAGAGATTAATTCTTTTTCTAAATTAAATATATCTTCATCAGTATACGCTTTTACTAATCTACTGTCTATTCTACTCGCTCTATATCCATTTATTATACTTTTAGTATTAACACCCATCACCTGAATCAATTCTCCTGAAATACAAAAAATTAATATAAATAAAAGTAAAAAATTCAAATTCTTTCTCTTCATTAGAAGTAGTTCTAAAAATACTCCCAATATGAATGAAAAAATATAAAGTATTATGGATGTTTCAAACACGAGTGTGACTAGAATTAAATAAGCTATTGATACCGCTCCAGAATATAAAAATTTCAAATTATCATTTTTTTTACTGAGTTGATTCATAAAAATCGAACCGAATATTGCAATATTAGAAACTAAAGCAATATCAAGTGTACCAGAATAACCTAATATCAACAATAAATTAAAAATAAATGATACTAAAAATAATATTCCTGTAGTCTTTAATATACTTACTGTTCTATTAAACAGTATCGAACTTACAAAAATAAATAGTAATATAAATAATAGTTTCAAAGAATTATCAGTAACAAAAACACTTGTAAACATTCGATAAAACTGTCCACTAATTATTTTTTGATAACTATATTCTAAATGACTAAATAATGAATTATTGCTATACGATGCATATACAACAATGAAATTCACTAAGAATAATAATAAATACATTCCAGATAAAATATTATATTTTATATTAAAAGTATTTCTATCTAGTGTTTGATTTTTATAAAGTTCAACTACTCTATTTTTGTATCTAAGAGTATCAGGTGTTTCTTCAATAAATTTAGCATCTTTTTCCCTTAAAAATAGTTTACTATTTTTTGTATTATAAAGTATGCGTTCAATAATTAAACCACTTGAAATTCTATATTTTTTGTAGTCATCGATAGCATCATCAAAGTCAGGAGAAACATAAAGGATTTTCATTTTTAAACTACTCAGTTTAAACATTTTTTTAAGTCTAACTTCATTTCTAATTACATTAGAAACTATACTATCTATTTCTGTTGATTTAAAACTATCCCCATATATAAATCTTATTAATTCATTATCTTCATTAATAAGCCAGACATCTTTCTTTTCTGGACGATAATATAATATATTATAATTATATTTTGTTATATACAGATATATAATCTTCCAAAATTTCTTATCATTCATAATTTCGCCACTAACAGTAAAACTTAAATAGACCTAGGTCTATTTAAGTTTTACTTTTGCTACTTCTTGTGAGAAATCAACAGATTCATTTAATTTTAATACACCAATGTTAGCTACTGAATCCATATTTGTAACTACACAAGGAGTAATAATATCTTTAGCTTTTTCTTTAACTAATTCTAAATCATAAGTTAATAAAGTTTGACCTACTTCAACTCTATCTCCAGCAGATACAGCTACATCAAATCCTTCACCTTTCATAGCAACTGTTTCTAACCCTACGTGAATAAGAAGTTCAACTTCTCCTGATTTAATACCAAAAGCGTGTTTTGTTGGGAACACTTGGATAATTTCTCCTGCAACTGGAGATACTAATTTTCCTTCTTCTGGAATAATCGCAAATCCATCTCCCATCATTTTTTGAGCAAATACTGGATCGGGTACTTCAGTAATATCTACTACTTTACCTTTCATGTATGAGTTTAAAACTAACTCTTGTACTTGTTCTTCTTTTTTTCCGAATAATTTAGATAAAAATCCCATTATAATCCTCCATATATTATTGCCTTCTTAATATATCTATTATATACTTTTATTGCTTTTTTTTCAATTAATTTTAATAAATAATTCTAATTTAATATTAAAATATTTTAATTGATTTACTATAGCAATTTAATTTTAATAATTATTAATAAATTAGTAAAAAATATCCACTTTACTATATTATAAAATATTGTAAAATGGATATTTATAAAAATTATTTCTTATTCTTCTACTTGTTCATCTTTATGTTCGGTATTTTCTTGATAGAATAATCCATAGATATATTGCTCAGGATCAAACACTTCTAAATCATCAATATTCTCTCCTAATCCAACTAGTTTAACAGGGATTCCTAACTCTTTTTTAATAGCTATAACAATACCACCTTTGGCCGTTCCATCAAGTTTAGTAAGGATTACCCCTGTAACATCACTGACTTCTTTGAATGTTTTAGCCTGAAGAATTCCGTTTTGTCCTGTTGTCGCATCGATTGTTAATAACACTTCATGAGGACCTTCTGGAACTTCCTTCTTAATTACACGAACTATTTTTTCAAGCTCTTTCATTAAATGATCTTTATTTTGTAAACGACCAGCCGTATCACATAATAATACATCGTAACCTTTTGCTTTGGCAGATTGAATCGCATCAAAGATTATCGCTGCTGAATCAGCTCCTTCATGTGATTTAACTATATCAGCACCACTGCGTTTAGCCCATACATCAAGCTGATCAATTGCACCAGCTCTGAATGTATCTCCAGCAGCTATAAGAACTTTTTTCCCTTCTTTTTTAAGATTATGAGCTAGTTTACCAATTGAAGTTGTCTTACCAACACCATTAACTCCTACAAATAGAAATACTGAAAGTTCTTTTTCTGGTGCATAGTTTAATTCAGATTTTACAGTACCTTCCATATAAACATCTACAAGTTTTTCTATAATCATACTTTGAAGTTCACTTGGTTCTTTTAGATTTTGTCTTTGTGACTCGGCTTTTAAGTAATCAACTAACTCTAATACTGTGTTGTAACTAACATCTGATTGAATTAATAGTTCTTCTAAATCCTCGAAAAACTCCTCGTTAATTTCTCTATATGAACTAATTAAGTTATTAAGTGCATTAGAGAAATTATCGCGTGATTTCTTAAGTCCTTTTTTAAATTTTTCAGTTACAAACTGACTCTCGACGAATTCTTCATATTCATCAAGTGAAATCAGTTCTTCATTTAATTCTTCCTTAGCAGAAAATTTTTCTTTTAATTTATCAAAAAAACTTGCCATTTGATACTCCTTATATATCTTATTATATACAAAAAGGGAGACCAAGCTCCCTTTAATTTTCTATTAAAGCTTCCTAAATTTTAGGGAGATTTAATTTTTATAAATATTTGCCCTTTTTTCAATAAGCGGATATTTTGCGGATTTTTCCGGAAAACATTTTCTTATTTATGTTTCATATATGGGAAAAGTAATACGTCACGGATTGAAGCTGAGTTAGTTAATAACATAACTAATCTATCAATTCCAATTCCTAATCCACCTGTTGGAGGCATACCGTATTCTAGTGCTTCTACGAAGTCTTCGTCCATTTCATAAACTTCTTCGTTACCAGCATCTTTTTCATCCATTTGAGATAAGAATCTTTCTTTTTGATCGATTGGATCGTTTAACTCACTGAATGCATTCGCATGTTCACGTCTAACGATAAATAGCTCAAAGCGATCAGTAAATCTTGTATCTTCAGCATTTGTTTTAGCTAATGGTGATACTTCAACAGGGTGTCCATAAACAAATGTTGGTTGAACTAATGTTTCTTCTACAAATGTTTCGAAGAATTCATTAATAATATGCCCAACTTTCATGTCTTTTCTAACTGGAACATTGTGCTCTTTTGCTAATGCATGAGCTTGTTCGTCTGTCATTTCTTGCCAGAAGTCAACACCAGTTACTTCTTTAATAGCATCTACCATGTGAACACGGCGCCATTTTGGAGTTAAATCAATTTCATCTTCACCATACATAATTTTTGTAGTACCGTGAATTTCATTACAGATGTATGCAATCATAGACTCAGTTAAGTCCATAATATCATTATAGTCAGCATATGCTTCATATAACTCAATCATTGTAAACTCAGGGTTGTGTCTTGTTGATACACCTTCGTTACGGAATGCACGACCAATTTCATATACTTTTTCTAAACCACCAACGATCAAACGTTTTAATGGTAATTCAAGAGCAATACGCATAAATAATTGCATATCAAGCGCATTGTGATGTGTTACGAATGGACGAGCTGCAGCCCCACCAGCAACAGAGTGCATCATTGGAGTTTCAACTTCTAGGTATCCACGTTCATTTAAATAACTACGCATAATTTGAATAATTTTTGAACGTAAAATAAATGTTTCTTTACTGTCTTCATTCATAATTAAGTCAACGTATCTTCTTCTGTAACGCTCTTCAACATCTTTAAGGCCGTGGAATTTGTCAGGTAGTGGACGTAGTGCTTTTGTTAAAATTTCAAACTTATCAGCTTTAACAGATAATTCACCTACGTTAGTTTTGAATAGTACTCCTGTTACACCTACAATATCACCAAGGTCAAGAGTCTTGAAGTATTCATAAGAATCTCCTACTCTATCTTGACGAACGTAAATTTGAACTTGACCACCTAAGTCTTGAACATGAGCAAATCCTGCTTTACCTTTACCACGTTTTGTCATAATACGTCCTGCAATTGTTACAGAGATATTTTTTTCTTCTAATTCTTCTTTACTATATTTATCATATTCTGCTACAATTTCATTTGAAAGATGAGTTCTTTCGAATTTAGTTCCGAATGGATCTAAACCACTTTCTCTCATAGCTTCCATTTTTTCACGACGAACAAGCATTTGATCATTTAAATCTTGTACATCTACTTTAATTTCTTCTGTCATGTTAAATTCCTTTCTAGTATAATCTAGTATTTTTATTCAGATACTCACTATTATAACATATTTTCACTGATTTTGTTAAATCTTTAATAAGAATTTCACTATTTTTTAATACTATAATTTATCTTGTTTTATCAAATGTATTAATTAGACTATCACAATAAATAATAATTAGATGTTATTTATATTTAGCTATGTTTTTTCTTCTTCTCTTAAACAATGTATTCCCCTTAAAATTTATCCTTTATTTTTAATTAAACTATTGTTAAGAATATAAAAATAATATATAATAAATACGCTAAAATATAAACTTTAAATACTTAAACGATTATTTAAAACTTATGTCATTTATCACTATTTTTACTTAATTTTCAAATATTAATTACAAAAAATTCATTAAGGAGGTATATTTTGGAAAATTTAAAAAAAGAAATCGGATTTTTCGGAGCATTTTCAACAGTCGTCGGTGTTGTTATTGGATCAGGGGTATTCTTTAAAGCCGCTGTAATCTATAAAACCACTGGAAGTGTTAGTCTCGGTCTACTTGCATGGGTTCTTGCTGGAATCATAAGCATTTGCGCAGGACTAACCACTGCAGAACTTGCAGCTTCGATGCCTGAAACAGGTGGGATGATTGTATGGGTAGAGCGTGCATATGGAAAAAATGTTTCATATTTATTAGGTTGGGCTCAAGCTGTAATTTATTATCCGGCAAGTATTGCTGCAGCTGCTGCTATTTTTGCAACACAATTCCTAAATCTATTTCAAATAGACAAAAAATACTCAATTTTCATTGGAGCATGTGCTGCTACAACCGTAACTGGTTTAAATTTATTAGGAAGTAAAGCGAGTGGCCGTATACAAACTATAGCAACAATTTGTAAACTTATTCCTATTATTTCTATTATTATTTTCGGACTTCTACAACCAAATCCTACTACTATAATGCTTTTCCCTAGTAGTACTTCTAACACTACAGTTGAATCTTCAGCACTAGCTGCTCTTGGCGCTGCGATGTTAGCCGCCATGTATGGTTACGATGGTTGGAGTAATGTTGGCACAATTGCGGGAGAAATGAAGAATCCTAAAAAAGACTTACCACGAGCGATTCTATATGGATTGTTAGTAATTACTACAATCTATCTACTAATAAATGTTGCATATTTACTTACTATGCCTATGGAACAAATTTCTGGAAATGGAAATGTCCCTAATGATGTTGCTACTAAATTATTCGGTCCTAATGGAGGAAAGATAATTACCATTGGAATTATGATTAGTGTTTATGGAACAATGAATGGATTTACTATGACAGCTATTCGCGTCCCGTATGCAATGGCTATGAAAAATCAAATTCCATTTAAAAGATTTTGGACTAAACTAAATAGATTTTCAATTCCTTATTACTCTGCTTTTGTTACATTAATTTTAACAATTGGAATGATGTTTACAGGAGAATTTGATACTTTGACAGATTTCTTATTATTTACAATTTGGATTTTCTTTATCGCAACATTCTTTGCTGTATTTGTTCTTCGTAAAAAAGAACCAAATATGCCAAGGCCTTATAAAGTTCCTTTATATCCAATAATTCCATGGATTTCTATAATTGGTGGCGCCTATATAGTTATCGCTGCACTTATCACACAATTTACATTAGCTATAAGTGGCGTTCTTCTTACACTTTTAGGATTAGTATTCTATACAGAAACTCATAAAAAATTTAAAAAATAACTAATAAATTTTATAGCTAACTCCCAGTATTAAAAAAACTAATATCGGGAGTTACTTTTTCAAAATTTTCTATTACAAATACATTTTTCACCTAATATTTATTTTATCATTTTCTATATTATTGCTATCTTCATACTTTTTTGTTAGAATATGATTATAACTTCTTTCAGTTTTGTTTAGAAGGTTGGAGTTATCCCCCTAGCTCTATGCTACGGATAACTTCAATATTTTTTTATCAAAATGAGAGTTATTATAGTAGTAAGGAGGAAGCTTTATCTTGAATTTTATTTTAAAAAAAGAGACCATTCTAATCTCTTTTTATACAATTTCATTGTCTTTATTAATAAGTAAATTCTCAGTAGAGTATTCATTTTCAAATAAATCAATATATGACTTCTTTCACTTTATACTACTTTTTATTATTTTCTTTAATAGTTGGCTGTTGGAAGTTGTTCATCTAAACAGATATGGAAAAGATAGTTTTATTAATTACTTCTTTTTAATTTCACAAATACTCGTTTTAGTGAATTTACTAGTGAGAAACTCTTTAAATATTAAATATATACTTGCAACATTAATTATACTATCTGTAATATTAAGTGTTCAACATATAACCGAGTATATTCTTACAGATAAAAAAGAGCTTATGATAAAAAAACTAACAGAACCATTTTGTTATATTCATACTGGTCGTACACTTTCTTTATTATTAGGTTTAATATTTATAGATTATAGTTACTGGTTTATACTTCTTACTTTCACTGTAAGCCAACTATTTCCAAGCTTTATATCTAGAAGTGTTCATGTAAGAGATATAAATTTTTATCACTTAACTAGTCATTTATTTATTATGACTAACACGACTGCCTTTGCTCTAGCATTAAATAATTTCAAAATTGATTTACCTACAAATATATATTGGTCAATTAGTATTATTTTCATCATATTATTAATCATATTTTATAAAACTCTAAAAACTATTAATAGAACAATGACTAAGCAATCAGGTAACACGTATATAATTGGTGTATATTTTACAATATTTAATTTATTATTCACCAATCTGTTTTTTGTTTTAGAATTTGATTGGAAATATATTCTACTATGTATTTTATGTTATGCTATAAGTTATCAATCTTTTAAACAATATAAAAAATAGAAAAGTAGTAAACTCTCTAAGTTAGAAAGTTTACTACCTTTTTTTATCTTGCTTCTTCGTAATCCAGGATTTCTGAAACTTTACTAGCGATATACTTCGCTAATTTTTCATGATTTTTATCATCTAGGTGAATGCAATCCACTAATGAAGTTTCTGCTACACGCCCAGCATTTAAAAAATCAACTTCGTACTTATCACTAACTTCTTTAAATGTTTGTGCTAAGAATTTTGATTGTTTTAAACTATTTTCATCGAATTCACCAAATAAACTATATCTATCCACTATTTCGTCACGTAACGGAACTGGTGATACAACAAGAATTTTTGGGATTTTATACCCAGCTATTAAATGTGGATTCCTAATATATTTAATGTATTCTTCTATCCCTTTTGCAATTAGTTTAGCACTTGGATTAAATTGTTTTTTTAGATCATTTGTACCTAACATTACGATTACTAAGTCAACAGGTACATGACTTAACATTAGAATTGGTAATGTATCAATACCACATCTAACAGGTACGATTGTGTCTTTTGCAATTACAGTTCTACCACAAAGTCCTTCTTCTATTATTGTATCATTAGGACGAAGTTTTTCTAATAATTTCGTCCAACGTTTGTCTGTTCTTACTCCATCTTCTCCTGGAACATAGCCCCAAGTATTACTATCCCCAATACATAAAATACGCATAATTTTTTCCACCTTTTTTCTTCTAAATTCTTCTTAATTTTATCAAACTAATATAAAAAATGCAATAGAACCTAATGATATAAGTACTAATAATTGTTATCAGTGCAGTATTTTTGTAATGTTCTTTAACATGAATTATAATAGCAATATTCTAGAAAAAAGGAGAATAAAATGATACAAACAAATTTTCATCATAAAAAACATTACAAAATTCAAGCATATTCAAAAAAAGTACTCTATACAACATTAATTTTAACAATAGGTTTTGCGTTATTAGAATACATCGGAGGTCTTCTTTCTAACTCATTAGCACTTTTAGGAGATTCTTTCCATATGTTCTCTGATGTTATTGCATTAGGGTTCAGTCTAATTGCATTACTATTCAGTTCAAAAAAACCAAATAAAAAATATACTTTTGGTTTTGTCAGATTAGAAGTACTAGCAGCCTTTATCAATGGTCTTATGCTAATTGGTATTTCGATTTACTTAATATTTGAAGGATTCATGAGATTCTTCAATCCTAAAGATATTGATTTCAAATCAATGCTTATAATATCAACTATCGGATTAATTTTTAATATAGTTGTTACTATAATTTTAACAAAAAGTTTAAAAGAAGAAGATAATTTAAATATTCAAAGTGCTCTATGGCATTTCCTTGGTGATTTAATAAGTTCAATCGGAATCATAATTTCATCAACTATTATTTACTTTACAAACTATCAAATCGTTGATGTTATTATGAGTATTATCATCAGTATAATTCTTTTCAAAGGTGGTTATAAAATTACTAAATCATCATTTGTTATTTTAATGGAAGCAACTACTTTGGATACGGAAGAAATTTACAATAAAATTAAAGAAGTAGAAGGTATTGCAGATATTCACGAATTTCACATCTGGCACACAGATACAAATGAAATCAATGCTGCAATGCATATTTTACTAGATGAATATGAAACAAGTCATGATTATAAGATTGTAGAAAATGTTAAAATAGTACTTAAGGAAGAATACGATATTGAACATTGCTTCATCGCATTAGAAAACATTAAATACAACGATCACAGTTTATAAAAGAAAATGTCTAAGTTGATAATATATCAACCTAGACATTTTCTTTTATAATTCCAATAAATCTATCGTCTTATCAATTTTATATGTAGGTACTATTTCTAAATTAGAAATTTTATGAATATCTACTAAACAACTATCAATCCCTACATTATTAGCTCCTAGTATGTCTGATGTTAGCGTATCGCCTATCATTAAAACTTCCTCCCTATTCTCAACACCTATTTCTTTAAAAATAATATCAAAGAATTCTCTATCTGGCTTTTTACTCCCTATTTCTTCAGAGATAAAAATCCTCTCAAAATATTTATTAAGATTATTATTTTTTAATCTCGTATGCTGAGTAATCCCAATTCCATTAGAAGCCACATATAATTTATGTGTTATTATTAATTTCTCTAACATTTCAATTATTCCCTCAAAAAGTTGATTTCCCTCAGCAAGATAATCTCTATATCTATTATCTATTTCGCTACCATCGACTTTTCTATCGAACAATGTAAAAAATCTTATAAATCTTTCACTCGTAACTTCTTTATTCGAAATTTCTCCACGTTCAAAACTTCTCCACAAAGATTTATTTATAGTTTCATATTTTTCAAATAGCTCATCATTATACTCAATATTTTCATCCTCTAATAGTTTTTTAAAAGCCAAAATTTGTGCCTTACCAAAATCTAATAAGGTATCATCTAAATCAAATAATAAATATTTATACTTATCTAATATCATCTATACACTCCATTTCTTATATTACTTACTCATTATAACATAGATATATATTATTTTCGCTATAATTTACTGGAATGAGAATCACACTATCTTCTATAAATTTTTATTCTTAAAATGCTCTCTAACTTTCGGCGCAACTTCTTCACCAAATAGTTTTATAGCTTTCATAATGTCTTCATGTGGCATAGAACCCAGTGGAAGATGTAACATAAATCTATCTAATCCTAATATTTCTATCATATCAATAAGTTTATTTGCGACAGTTTCAGGACTTCCTACTAACATCGATCCGTCTGAACCTACACTATTTAAATATTGCTCAAAGGTAAGCGGTCTCCAAAATGGCCTATCCTTCGAAATTGCATCCACTACTTGTTTTGTTGGATGAAAATATTTTTTAATCGCTTCTTCATCAGTTTCAGCTACAAATCCCCATGAGTGTGAAGCAATTTTTAATCTATCTTCACTATGACCCGCATTACGTCCTATAGCTATATAATAATCTGTTAATCCCTTGAAAGCTTTGTATTGTCCACCAATTATCGCATATGCTATAGGTAATCCTTTTTGAGCTATTTTAATAGTTGACTCTATATTCCCTCCAGTCGCTACCCAGATTGGAAAATCTTTTTGAACACTTCTCGGATATACTCCCTTATTTTCTACCTTTTGTGTATGTTTCCCTTCCCATGTTAATTTCTCATTAGCTTTTATTTTCTCCAACATAGCTAATTTTTCGTCAAACAACTCCTCATAGTCTGCCAAATCATAACCGAATAATGGGAATGATTCTGTAAAAGAACCTCGTCCCACCATAACCTCTGCTCTACCATTAGAAATAGCATCTATTGTTGCATACTGTTGATAAACTCTTACTGGATCCGAAGATGATAACACTGTCACCGCAGAACTTAATCTTATATTTTTAGTTACAGCAGCTCCAGCTGCTAATAATATTTCAGGTGCTGATACTGCAAAATCTTCTCTATGATGTTCCCCTATTGCATAAAGATCTAATCCAACTTCATCTGCAAGTTTCATCTCTTCAATCATATTTCTAATACGCTCATCATGCGTTGGTATTATACCTGTTCCTTCTATTTCAGTTGTTTCACCAAATGTACTAATTCCTAGCTCTATCATTTTTTATCCTCCTGTATTATCTCAATTTCAAGATATTTATTTGTTAAAAAAGGCATAAGCCTCTAGTTTATTTTTTTTAATATTTTTTTCAATGTATCTAATTCTTCTTCAGTTAAATCATCGAAAATTTTTTTAGTATTAATTTTATGTATAGGGAAAATATCATCCATTAAATCTTCCCCTACCTTTGTTAACTTAATGTAAGTTACTCTTTTATCCTTTTGACAAATCTTTCTATTAATATATCCTTTTTTTTCAAGGTTATCAACAACATATGTTGCACTTCCACTAGCAAGTAATACTCTATCACGTATTTCTTGAATACTCTTCTCACCTTTACTATATAAAAATTCCATAACAGAAAATTCAGTTGCATTTATTGGATAATTCTTTAAAGTTTTCTTTAAATCACCCACTAATAAATTACTTGCTCTCATAATTCCAATAACAGCTTTAAACTCATTATTCATAAGGATTCTCCTGCTTTTATTATACACTTATTTATCTTATAATTATCTCGAATATGAGATAATTATACTTTATACACTTTGTATTGTCAAAGAAATAAAACTAAAGACATCTAGAGATAAATTGATCTGACCCCAAAAAGTTAGACTTAGAATAGCGTAGTAGTTATAATGACTGCTACGCTATCTTTTTTATATTTATACAGTCATATGTTTTATTCTATATTGCTTAGGACTTAAGCATCCTAGTTT